>JAIXUV010000012.1 GCA_027483345.1 Verrucomicrobiales bacterium
AAGCGGCGGGGGCTCTTCGACGAGACCCTGATCATCTGGGGCGGCGAGTTCGGACGCACCATCTACAGCCAGGGCGGACTTTCGCGGGAGAACTACGGACGCGACCACCATCCGCGCTGCTTCTCCATGTGGATGGCGGGCGGCGGCTCCAAGGGCGGAACGGTCTACGGCGCCACCGACGAGTTCGCCTACAACATCGTCGAGAACCCCGTCCACATCCGGGATTTCCACGCCACCGTGCTGCATCTGCTGGGCCGCGACCACCGGCGCTTTACCTACCGCTACCAGGGCCTGGACCAGCGGCTCACCGGGGTGGAGGAAACCCGGGTGGTGCGGGAACTCATCGGCTGACCGCGGTCAAGCAACCAGGGCCCCTTGGGTCGCTGGACACCGATGGGCCACGCTCTTCGAGCCGGGCCGGCCACGGCGGCCGGAAACCACACACGTCCAGAATGCGCTAGGACGATTCTGCGTGCGGAATGGTACCTGAATACCAGCCGGGGTGTGATTCGCGTCACAATCCGGTGCCGCCGGAGGACCGGCGCTGGACTCGGACCTCGCACAGGGATAGGTGTTATGTTCAGTCAGAGTCCCACCTATGAACCTCCAACGAACATTCGTTCCGTTGGCCGGCTTGCTTGCCTTCTCGGTAGCTGAAGCCGCCATCACCACCAACACACTCCCGACCACGGCCTCATTGCCGGCCACGGGATCCACCACGCGCGGATTCGTCCTCCGCAGCCTCCAGGGACCGGCCGAGCCGTCCTTGGCGAACAACTCCGTCCGCGCGCTGCGCCAGATCAACGGCACGCTCACCGACACCAACGGCGTCCTGGTCCCGAACGAGGCGATCGCCGGTTCCCTGACCCGGCCCGTCGGCGCTTACTCGGTCGACACCATCAACTTCGTCAACGACCCCGATGGCACCGGCAACACGGTCGACGTGACCGACATCGACGGCAACCTGCTGACCTCGTTCCCGCCGGCTCCCTTCCCCGGCATCCCGGGAACCGCGGGCGGCTACAACAACTTCGCCGTCGAGGTCGTCGGTTTCCTCAAGCTCCCCGCCGGCGTGACCGTGTTCGGCACCAGCGTGTCGGCGGACCGCACCGACGTGAACGACGACGACTCCTACGCCGTGTACGTCGGAGCGAACCCGCGCGACTTCTTCGCGACGAAGGTCGGCGAGTACGAGCGCAACTCGCGTCCGTTCCAGTCCAACCAGCGCAACGAGAACCAGTGGGCCGTGAACGCCCCGGTCGCCGGCATCTACCCGTTCCGCCTCGTCTACTGGCAGACCGCCCGTGGCGCCAACCTCCAGTGGTACACCGTCACCGCCGGTGGCGAGCGCATCCTCGTCAACGACCCGGCCGACTCCCGCGCCATCGAATCCTACGTCGACTCGGCCAGCACCGCGCCCTTCTCCCCGTACGTGGGTGAGGTCACGCCGTCCCCGGGCTCCGAGGGCGTGTCCGCCTCGACCTCGATCACCGCGGTGATCATCGACGGCACCTCCACCGTCGCGACCTCGGGCGTGGGCCTCTCGCTCAACGGCACCCCCGTCACCCCGCAGTCGCTGGTCAAGACCGGCGACAAGGTCAGCCTGACCTACAACCCGAACTCCACCCGCACCACGGTGGACAACGCGGTGCAACTGACCTACGCGGATTCCGCCTCGGTCCGGCGCACCAACAGCTGGGGCTTCAAGATCATCACCACGGGCGGCTCCTCCACCACGGTGGCCGGCCAGTGGGACTTCGACTCCGGCAACCTGGCCGCGACGGTCGGCACCGCCCTGAGCTACTTCGATCCCACCTTCGACGGACCCTCCGGGACCGCCGAGGACAAGACCGCGTTCGGCTCGGCCAGCTCGTTCAGCCTGCCGGCCCTTCCGGGCGGCGACGCCCTCGTGATGCGCGTCCCGGGCACCCTGGACCGCCGCATCGGCTACGTCATGACCCACGGCATCGCCCCGAACGGCGGCGGCACCCGGGTCAACCAGTACACCCTCATCATGGACGTGTTCGTCGCGACCAGCGGCGCCGGCGCGGCCTCGCTGCTGCAGACCAGCTCCACGGCCAACTCCGACGACGGCGACCTGTTCTGGCAGGGAAGCAACTTCGGCCAGGGCGGCGGCGGCTACAACGGCCGCGGCACCTTCACCGCCGGTTCCTGGCACCGCGTCGTGGCGGCCTATGACATGGCGGCGAACCCGCCGGTGGTCACCAAGTACGTCGACGGCGTGAAGCAGGACGACTGGACGGCCAACCAGGGTCTCGACGCCCCGCGTCGTGCGCTGCAGGCCTCGGCGATCCTCTTCGGCGACGGCGACCAGGACGAGCGTCGTGAGATGTTCGTGAACTCGATCCAGATCCGTTCCGGCAAGCTGAGCGACGCCGAGTGCTTCGCCCTCGGCACCCCGACGGCCGCCGGCATCCCGGCCTCCATCCCGCAGAGCACGGTCACCGGCCAGTGGGACTTCGAGTTCGCCGACCTCGGCGCTTCCATTGGCGCCCCGCTCGCCTACTTCGACGCGGCGTTCGACGGTCCGGCCGGCACCGCCGAGGACAAGACCGCGTTCGGCACCGCCAGCTCCTTCACCCTGCCCGCGCTGCCGGGCGGCGACGCCACCGTGATGCGCGTCCCGGGCACCCTGGACCGCCGCATCGCCTACGTCATGGACCACCGCATCGCCCCCAACGGCGGCGGCAGCCGTGTGAACCAGTACACGATCATCATGGACGTGTTCGTCGCGAGCACCGGCGCCGGCGCCGCCTCGCTGCTGCAGACCAGCTCCACGGCCAACACCGACGACGGCGACCTGTTCTGGCAGGGAAGCAACTTCGGCCAGGGCGGCGGCGGCTACAACGGCCGCGGCACCTTCACCGCGGGCGAATGGCACCGCGTCGCCGCGGCCTACGACATGGCGGCGAACCCGCCCGTGGTCGTGAAGTACGTCGACGGCATCAAGCAGGACGACTGGACCGCCAACCAGGGTCTCGACGCCCCGCGTCGTGCGATGCAGGCGACCGCGCTGCTCTTCGGCGACGGCGACCAGGACGAGCGTCGTGAGATGTTCGTCAGCTCCATCCAGGTCCGGGCCGGACGTCTGACCGACGCCCAGCTGTACCTGCTTGGCAAGCCCACCGCCGCGGGCATCCCCGTGGTGCTCCCGACCAGCACGGTCACCGGCCAGTGGGACTTCGAGTTCCCCGACCTCGGCGCCTCGATCGGCAGCCCGCTCGCCTACTTCGACCCGACCTTCGACGGACCCGCCGGCACCGCCGAGGACAAGACCGCGTTCGGCACGGCCAGCTCCTTCAACCTCCCGGCGCTGGGCACCAACGACGTCAAGGTCCTCCGCGTCCCGGGCACCTTGGACCGCCGCATCGGCTACGTCATGACCCATCGCATCGCCCCCAACGGCGGCGGCCAGCGCGTCAACCAGTACACCCTGGTGTTCGACATCCTCGTGGCCAGCTCCGGACCCGGCGCGGCCTCGCTGCTGCAGACCAGCTCCACGGCCAACACCGACGACGGCGACCTGTTCTGGCAGGGCAACAACTTCGGCCAGGGCGGCAACGGCTACAACGGCACCGGCGCCTTCACCGCGGGTGAATGGCACCGTGTCGTGGCGGCCTACGACATGGCCGCGGCGACCCCGGTGGTCACCAAGTTCGTCGACGGCATCAAGCAGGACGACTGGACGGCCAACCAGGGCCTCGACAACCCGCGCCGCGCCCTCCAGACGACGGCGATCCTGTTCGGCGACGGCGACCAGGACGAACGTCGCGAGATGTTCGTCAAGGGCGTGCAGATCCGAGCCGGCAAGCTGAGCGACGCCCAGATGGTCGAGCTCGGCGTGCCGACCGGCGCCCCGATCCCGGTGGTCCTGACCACCCCGGCGCCTCCGTCCAGCCCGCGCCTGAGCGTGGTCCGCAACCTCAACGGTTCGATCACCATCTCGTGGAGCTCCACGGCGACGTTCGTGCTCGAGTCCAAGTCCGCGCTCTCCGACGCCTCCTGGGCGCCGGTGTCCGGCGTGGCCAACAACTCGGTCACCCTCCCGGCCCCGACCGCCGCCGCGTTCTACCGCCTGCGCTTCTAAGCGGGCGCTGATTCCCAAAAGGGCGGGTCCTTCACGGGACCCGCCCTTTTTTCGTCCCTGCGGAGAGCCCTCGCGAACGGACACGAAAAATCCCGGCGGACGGGGATTCCGTCCGACGGGAGGATCGCTGTGGTGGCCACGATGCGGGCCGCCACGAATGGAAGGCTCAGTGCACCAGCACGCCGCCCTGCGAGGCGGCCAGGTCGGCCTTGCGCTGGCCGAGACTGCGGAAGAATTCGTATCCCTCGCGGCAGCGGCGGACCAGGATGCTCTTGTCTTCGAGCATGGTCTTCACGATCCGCAGGATCGGGCCCGACCGCAGGTAGTAGCGGCGGTAGAAGCGGTCGACGGACTCGAAGATCTCCTCCTTCGACAGGCCCGGATATTCCAACGTGGACTGCTGGAAACCGTCGCCGTGGATGATGTCGGTCTTGTCCTTCTTGGCGAACCAGCCGTTCTGGCGGGCCATCTCGTACAGCTCGGTGCCGGGATAGGGCGCCGCGAGGGAGACCTGGAGGGAGAAAACGTCCAACTCCTGCGCGAACTGGATGGTCTGCTCGATGGTCTCACGGGTCTCGACCGGCAGGCCGAGGATGAACGTGCCGTGGATCACCACGCCGGCCTTGTGGCAGGCCTTGGTGAAGCGGCGCATCTCTTCGGTTGTGACACCCTTCTTGATCCGCTTGAGGGTGTCGTCGTTGCCGGACTCGTAGCCGACGAGGAACAGGCGCAGGCCGCAGTCCTTGAAGAACGAGATGGTGTCGTAGTCGAGGTTCGCGCGGCTGTTGCAGCTCCAGTGGATTCCCAGCGGCGCCAGCTTCTTGGCGATCTCGCGGGCCCGAGGCAGGTTCGCGGTGAAGGTGTCGTCGTCGAAGAAGAACTCCCGGACCTGGGGGAACAGCTTCTTCATGTAGGCCATCTCGGCGGCGACGTTGTCCGCGGAACGGACGCGGTACTTGTGTCCGCCGATGGTCTGGGGCCAGAGGCAGAAGGTGCACTGGGCCGGGCAGCCGCGTCCGGTGTACATCGAGATGTACGGATGCAGCAGGTAGCCGATGAAGTACTTCTCGATCTCCAGGTCGCGCTTGTAGACGTCGGCCACCCAGGGGAGGGCGTCCATGTTGTGGATCAGCTCCCGTTCCGGGTTGTGGATGATCTTCCCGTCCTTCTTGAAGCTGAGCCCGGAGATGGTCTCGAGGGGCCGGTCTTCGCAGACCTCCTTGCAGGTGAAGTCGAACTCCTTGCGTCCGACCCAGTCGATGGCGGGCGAGGCCTTGAGGGTCTCGGTGGGCAACACCGCGGTGTGGGCGCCCACGAAGCCGATCTTCGTCTCCGGCCGCTGGGCCTTGATGGCCTCGGCGATCTTGCTGTCGTTCTTCAGCGACGGCGTGGAGGTGTTGATGATGACGTGGTCGTAGTCCTTCGCGATCCGGAGCGTCTCCTCGACGCCGACGCCATGCGGCGGGCAGTCGAGCAGGCGGGAATCCGGGACCAAGGCGGCGGGTTGCGCGAGCCAGGTCGGATACCAGTAGGAGGTGACTTCGCGGCGGGCCTGATAGCGGGCGCCGGCGCCGCCGTCGAAACCGTCGAAGGACGGAGGGGACAGGAACAGTGCGGACATGGAAATCGGTGCGGTACTGGTTGGAACTTGGGATCCGGCGACGAGGTCAGTCGGTCTTGACCTCGATCTTCTTCGCGGCGGCGATCTTGGCCTTCAGGTCGGCCAACTGGTCGTTGGCGGGACCGGTCGAGCAACCGCCACCGGAGGCGCCGTGGTCATGGTCGTGGTCGTGGCCGGCACCGGCGTCGTGGGGGATGTCGTTGCCGTTGCGGGCGAAGGCGGACTTGGCCCCGGAGAACTCGCGGTTCACCGCCGCCTTGGCCTCGGCCAGATGACCCTTGCCGATAGTGGCGCCGTTGTAGGCGGCCTGGGTGAGGGTATCGCTGGTCGGATAGGGGGCGGGCCGCGATCCGAAGTTGTAGCGGAAGTTGACCCAGGTGTCGCGCAGCCCGCTGCTGAGCGCCGCCGTCGGCTCGAAGCCGGAGTGCATCATGCAGTTCTCGCAACGCGCATCCCGTCCACAGCCCTTCTCGTCGACGCCGAACTTGTCCCAGTTCACCTTCGCCAGCATTTCCTGGTAGGTCGGGTAGTGGGTCTCGGTCATCACGTAGCACGGCGCCTTCCAGCCGCGCACGTTGTAGGTGGGCACCGCCCAGGCGCTGCACGCCAGCTCCCGCTTGCCGGCGAGGAACTCGAGGTAGCCTGGGGTCCCGAAGATGGTGAACATCTCGCCCCAACGTTCGATGTCCTTGAACTTCTGGCGCGTGAGGTCGCGGGTGAGGAAGAAGTCGGTCGGATCCTTGCCCAGCCGCTTCACCATGTCCTTCTTGGCCGCGTCGTAGTCGTAGCCCGGCGAGATCGTGTGTCCGTCCACGCCCAGCGAGCTGAGGAACTTGAACATCTGCTCCAGCTCGGCGACGTCGGTCTCCTTGTAGACGGTGGTGTTGGTCGCGACCTGATATCCGAGGACCTTCGCCATCTGGATGGCGGCGACGCATTCCTTGAACACGCCCTCGCGCTCGACGATGAGGTCGTGGGTGAACTCCAGACCGTCGACGTGGACATTCCAGTAGTGCCACTGGCTCGGCCGGATGGTGACCTTTTTGCGGGCGGCTTCGTCGGCGTTGCGGATGGCCTCGGCCTCCTTCTCGGTCACCAATTTGCTGGAGACCAGCTGGCGGAGCTTGCCGTCCATCTCGGGGGAGAAGTGGGCGGCCATGTACTCGCGCATCTTCTTCCGCATGAAGACGCCGTTGGTGCAGATGTAGATCATCCGCCCCTGGGCATGGAGTCCGGCGACCAGCTCCTCGATCTTCGGATAGATCAGCGGCTCACCGCCGCAGATCGAGATCATCGGGGCCTCGCATTCCGCGGCGGCGGCGAGGCACTGCTCGAGGGGGACGAGGTCCTTGAGAGAGGTGGAGTACTCGCGGATCCGCCCGCAGCCGGTGCAGGTCAGGTTGCAGGTGTGCAAGGGCTCCAGCTGGAGCACCATGGCAAACTTGCGGTTGCCCTTGAGTTTGTTGGTGACGATGTGCCGCGCGATCTTGGCGGTCGGCGCGAGGGGAAAACGCATGGTTCGAGATCAGTTCCGGAGGGAAGGGGCCGGGGCGCCGACTGCGGCGACCCAATTGGTCTGGGCACCGGGAAGCGGCCGCGGAGGCTCGGCCTTCATGAGGCCGGGCAAAAGGAAGGTGGCCGGGGACACGCTGTGTGAGCCGGAAATGCCGCCACAGCCGGTCGCCAACGAGCCGGCTGCGAGCAGGAATCCGGCGACCTGCGCTCTGGTTGCCCTCTTCATTGGATCAGGATAGGGGCGGACCCCGACGCGGCAACCTCAGAGTTGCCGTCGGGATGGACGTCGTCCGGCATCCAAAAGCGAACACGGGTGCCGGACGGCTCCAGCACCCGTGTCGAAAAGGCGTCGTGTCCTGGGCGGACGGCTCAGGCGCCCATGCCGTCCTCAAAGCTCCCCGCGGCCTGTGGGAAGCAGAGGTTCTTGGCCACGTAGGCGATGCCGTCCGCGGAGCAGTAGTCGAGGGCCTTGTGGGCGCTCTCGGCCTCCACCACCAGCGGTGCCGAGGCGCACTTGTGGAGCTTGCAGTAGCGATCCTGGTAGCCGACCGCGAGCAGCAGCTCCACGTAGCGCTGCATGTTGAGGTCGCCGCTGCCGAGGTCCGTGAACTGCATGGCGCGACGGGTCCAGTTCGGCTCCATCGTACGGAGAGGGAAGCCGGGCCGGATCACGAAGTTCTTCACGTGGGCCGCGTAGATGTGCTTCCCGACCTTCAGGAAACGGCTCTCCCAGCTCTCGCCTTCCCAGCAGTGGGAGGGATCCGCGTTCACGGCCAGGCAGGGATCGTTGTCGCAGATGTCGACGAGCATCAGGAAATCGTCGGCGGTCATCGCACCGGTGCCGGGATGGATCTCATGGCAAAGCTTGATGCCCAGCTCGTTGGCGTGCTTGCGGAGCTTGGCGGTCTTCTTGACGAAGCGCTCCTGGCCTTCCTTGAGCAGGTCGAAGCCGGATCCGCTCCAGAAGCCCCAGGGATAGCCGCTGGCCAGCTCCCAGCCGAAGGCCACTCCCCAGAACATGGGCAGCGACTTCACGCCCAGCTCGCCGGCCAGGTCCATGAGCTTCAGCAGATACTTCTCATGCCACGCCTCGATCTTCTCGGGCGAAAGCTTGGCGACGTCCGGCGCGATGAACGGATTGCCGGACTTGGTGCCGGTCCACGCGCTGGTGTGCACCCAGAAGGGGCAATGGGCCGAGATGCCGTCGAGACGCATGCCGCGGTCGCCGAAGATGGCCGCGATGTCCTTGGCCTTGCGCAGCCCTCCCTTGCCGTCGCCGAGCATGTAGTTGCTCGGCTGGGCGCCGGCGGCACCGGCGGCCTTGGCGTAGTCGAGGAACTGTTCCAGCGACTTGGCGCCGTGTTGCGCACCTTCGATCGAGGCATGATAGGCGTTGGGCATAAATCGTCCGTGTCGGGTGTATCCGCGTGTTGGACGGGGTCGGAAGTAGCGGCATCCGGGCGGTCAGGCAAACCGAAACCGGAGCGGTTGATAAAAATGATCGCCCCGCCACATCCCCCAAGGCGGATTGCCGACGCCGATCACGCCCCCTATCGTGCTGCCATGATTCCGGAAATCGGACTGTCCGAAACCGAGCGTGCCCAGGCGCTCCAACGACTCCATCCATTGCTCGCCGATGAACTGGTGCTCGTGCAGAAGCTGCGCGACGCCCACTGGAATGTCACCGGTCTGCACTTCCACGCCCTCCACGGTCTCTTCGAAGAGGAATACACCGCCCTGGCCACGGTGATCGACGACATCGCCGAACGGATCCGCCAACTCGGCGGTCGGCCCGACGCCAGCCTCGGCGGTGCGCTCTCCTTGAAGCGTCTGCAGGAGTTTCCGAATGCCGGAAGGAACGCCGAGGAATATCTCCGGGCCCTGTTGGCCGACCTCGAAACGCTGGTCCGGCAACTCCGGAGCGACATCCCCGCGGTCGCCGACGTCGGCACCCAGGACTTCCTCACGGGCCTGATCCAGCAGCACGAGAAGTCGGCTTGGAAGCTCCGGGCTTCGCTGACGGCGTAGCCGTCGCCCCCGGAAGCCGGCGGCAGGTCAGTCGGGAACGGTCACGGACCCACAGCAGACCCTCCGAGACGGCCGGAATCATGCGCGCGCCGGTTCCACTGGCCTGGAACCGGGTTTGTTCGACCGGTCGTTCTGCATTGGCCAGCAGCACCCGCATCTCACCGCTCTCGGCGAGCACCAGAAGTTGCCCCCCAACCCGGATCACCGAGCCGGATCCGACGTTCTCCACGGTCCAGCGGACCTTGCCCGTGGCGCGCTCGACGCAGCGGAACACCGGGTTGGATTCGTGTCGTCCGTGGAATCCGTACAGGAATCCTCCCGATTCGACCGGGGTGGCGAAATGGGCCGAAAGGATATCGTCGCCGGACCAGACCACATTGCCGGACGCGCCTTCGGGCCGAATCCATGCGGCACCGGTGCCGTAGCTGGCGGTGAGGAAGAGCCCACCGGAATCGACCCTGGGGGCCGCTGCGTTGACGCTGGCATGCATCCGGGACCGCCACGGGAAGCGGAAGACCTCCCGGCCATCCTCGATGTCGTGCGCCACGGCACCGGACCGGTTGAAGGCGAGCGCCCGCGGACGGCCGTCTACGACCCATGGAACGGGTGAACCATAGCCGCCTTCGTCGGAGCCGCTTTTCCACAGGACCTTCCCGTCGGCCACGCTGAAGGCGACCGTCGAGGCGCCGGTCCCGCCGACCTGGACCACCAAGCGATCTCCCATCACGAGCGGCGAGGTGGCGAATCCGAAGAACCCGCGACCGGCCTCGAATCGGCGAACGAGATCGACCTCCCAAAGAAGGGCGCCGTCCCGGATCGAGACCGCACGCAGGACCCCCGACGGGCTCAAGGCGAACAGCCGCCCATTGGCCACGGCGGGCGTGGACTTCGGTCCGTCACCGCTGCCTTGGTCGTCGGAATAGTCGGTGGGAAACGAGACCGTCCACCGCTCGGCTCCCGTTCCGGCGACCCAGGCGCTGATCACTTCCCGGTCGCTGCGCCGATGGAACAGAAATGCCGTTCCCTCGGCCACGATCGGGCTGGAGAAGCCTTCCCCGACACGGGCTTCCCAAACGGTGGGAGCCCCGTTTGAGGGCCAGGATTCCCCGATCGGGTCCTCGGTGGAACCATCACGCGCGGGACCGAGGAACTGGGGCCAATCCGCCGCCTGAAGCGTGAAAGCGAGCCTGAATGACAGCAGGGCAACGCGCGAACGGGAGAACCGAAAGCGGCGGAGCCGCAATCCTGAACCAGAAAGCGGCCACATGGATCACTTGCCGGAGCCGGAATCGGAGACGTCGATGGACATCGAGATCTTGCTGCCGCCGGCGGCCTTGATCGTGTCCAGGACCCGCAGGACGTTTCCGTGGGCAGTCTGGTTGTCGGGCTTGAGGTAGAACGGATAGTTCGTGTTGGCCTCCACCTTGGCCTTGACCCGGCCTTCCAGTTCGCTGAACGGCAAAAGCTTGCCACCGACCTTCAGATCGCCGTCCCGGTTGATCAGGATCTCCATCATGTCCGGCTTCTCCGTGGACTTGGGGGCGACGGCCGAGGGCAGGTCCATCTGGAGCGTCCGAAGCCGGTGCATGGTCAGGGTGACCATCATGAACGCGGCCAGGAGGAAGAACATGACGTCGATCAACGGGATGATCTCGACGCGGGCCTTCTTGACGGGAATGGGGGAACCCAGGTGCATGGAGCGGGGATCAGTTCTTCGACTTCTCGGCCTCGCGGGTCACGAAGGCCACGTGGGTGAAGCGGGCCATGCGGACCTGCTGGAGCACGCCGCCGATCGCCTTGTAGGGAGCCGCCTTGTCGCCGGTGATGAACACCGGCGTCTTCGGGTTCTGCTTGTAGCGGTTGTTGAGCTCGTTGATGAGGCCGGTGGCATCCACGACGTTCGTCCCGACGGCGACGGTGCCGTCCTTCTCGATGCCGATGTTGAGCACGTCCGGCTTGAAGTCGTTTTCCGCCTTGCGGGCGTCGACGAGTTCCATGGGGCGGGTCTTGGCCTGTTGGAGGCTCAGGGACACCAGCATGAACGCGGCGAGCAGGAAGAACATGACGTCGATCAGGGGCACGATCTCGATGCGTGCCTTCTTGATCGGGACGGGGGAGCTGAACTTCCCCTTGCGGCCGATGGATGCTGATACGGCGCGACCGCCGCCTCCTCCTCCTGCCATAGGTCAGGCGAGTTCGGCTGCGGCTTCGCGGCGGAACACCATGGTGTCGAAGCCTTCCTGCTTCGCCTTGGTGACCATGACCTCGACGTTGGTGGCCGCCGTCTCGAGGTCGAACTTCAGCTTCTCCATCATCTCGTTGTAGAGGTTGAGGAAGAAGACGCCGAAGATGGCGATGCCCAAGCCGGCGGCGGTGGCGATGAGCGCCTCGCCGATGCCGCCCTGGATCTCGTTCATCGCGCCGGAGATGGTGGATTCACCCATCTTCTGGAAGGAACCCATGATGCCGGTGACGGTGCCGAGCAGACCGAGCAGCGGGGCGAGGGTGATGCAGGTGTCGATGAGCACCATGAACCGTCCGGCCCGCTTGATCTCGAGTCCGGCCGCGACCTGGAGCGCGCCCTGGAGCGAGCCGTGGACGTGGGTGAGGCCGTGGTAGATCATGCGCACCACCGGATCATCCGCGCCCTTGGCCACGGTGACGGCGCTCTTGAAGTCGTGGCTTTCCATCGCGCCGAGGGTCTTCTCAAGCTTCGCCGCGTCGCGGCGCCGGCTGAGCATCACCCAGAAGATGCCGCGTTCCACGATGACGGCGACCATGATGATGGCGACGGCCGCGATCGGATACATGATCGGTCCGCCGTCCTTGAAGTACTCGGCTACAATGTTGGCTAGCATAGGTTCTTGGGAAAGAGGTGGTTGGGCTTCGGATCAGCGGATGCGGTACTCAAACGGGGCGAGCACCTGTTTGCCGAAGTATTCCGGTCCGAACCGGTAGTACTTGCGGATCCACTGACGGAAGGCGTTGTCGAGGGTCGGGCTGCCGGAGGACGCGTTGACCTTGGTCTCCACGATCTCGCCGGCGGCACCCACGGTGATGAGGTATTCGCCACTGCCCTGTTCCCGACGGATCAGCGCCTCGCGTGGATAGTCGGTGGGACCCGGCTTCGGGAAGAAGCTGCCGCTGCCATCGCCGGTGCCGGTGATGCGGATCGGACCCGTCTGGGCCGGACCGGAGCTGCGCTGGGTGACGCGGGGAGGCGGAACCGAGAAGTTGGGATCCTTCGAGATGATGACCGGTCCCTTGACCTCGACCGCAAACGGCACGTCGGCGTTGGCGGCGGCGACCACCACCGGCTGGACGGCCACGGGCTGCTGCTGGGGCTCGTCGGTCGGCTCGGATTCCTGGTTGGAGACCTCGGGAGGCGGCTGATCCTGTTGCTTGATCTGGACGATTTCGACCGGGGGGGCCTCCTGTTCCTGAGAGAACTGCTGGAGGACCAGTCCCGGAGGATGCGCGATGCCCAGGATGCCGCAGGTCAGGAACACCAGGCAGAGGGTGTTCATCCAGATGAGCTTGCGACCCGGGTCTTTGGAGCTCTGTGGCAAACAGGCCCTGTACAGCTCCGACTTCAGGAGCTGCGCGGGCGCGCCAGCCGACGAAAGGGTGCTCGAACTCATGGGTCGCTTCAGAAAGGTCGCCGCACGACGGAACCCGGCAGCGTACCGCCGGTCAGCTGGGGCGCAAACCCCACTTTGTCACGGAGCCGTGGCCTGAACTTTTCGGAAACAACCATGCGGTCGGCTTGTGATAGCGGGATCGTCACCGGTTGGAAGTGGAAATTAGCGAGCCCTCCCAAGTGCTCGGAGAGCACACGGTGCAAAAAATCAGCCAGAGTTCGCGTCGTCATCCCGTTCGAATCCCCTCCAAGCCGCCAGTGTGCCACGTTTCCGTCCCATCGTCGGCCAGCTCATGAGGATAATTCACGCATCGGGCGATTTCCCATCGGATCCTGAATCCGGCTGGGGTTCCACGACCCCTCCCGTTGTGGCGCGGGCCGCTTCGAGGGCCGGCTTCCTGGACTTCGGCAATCGTCCGAACTGCCGGGCCCAAAATGACGCCAAGCCGCGGTCCAAGGCGCGGATCTCGGCGCTTCCAGCAGTGATCGCTCCCAATTCCTCCCAACCCGTGTCCAGAAGAGCCGCATGCAGGGAATCGCCCATCTGCTTGGATCCGGGCCCGATCAGCACCTCCCCGGGATCCAATCCCTGGGTGGCCAGGAACCGCAGTTCCCAGGCGTAGACCGCCCGTGGCCGCGGTCCGGAGACCTCCAGATGGCGGACCAGCCCGAGGAACTGCTCGAACACCTCCGGCTGGGGCGTCCCGGATTCAGTCACCTGCTCCAAGGTTTCCACCGCATGGGCCAGGATCGCCAGGGAGGCGAAATCCCGACGTAGCGCCACGTGGTGGTCGGTCACCTGCACTTCCCCCAGGGAATGGACTTCCGAACCCTCACGGATCCTCAGGATGAGGTCGGCCTCCAGGAACAGGTCGAGTCGCCCCTGCAGGCGCGACTTCGGTCCACGGGCCCCGCGCACGGCCGTGGCGATCCGGCCCGACTCGGCCGTCAGCCAATGGACCATGACGCTGGTCTCGCGGTAGGGCCGGACCCGGAGGATGATCCCATGGTCGGCCACGGTGCTCATGGCTTCCGGCCGCTCCTTCTTCCCGGCGCCCGGGGACGTCGATGCAGCTTCCCGAGGTCGAACTTGCGGTTCGCCCAGGCGACCAACCGGTTCTCGTGCCGTTTCATCACGCGGCGGGTCTCCGGGGCCAGGTCGTCGAAACCTTCCAGGTGCAGGACGCCATGGATGACGTACCGCGCCAATTCCTCGGTCCAAGGGCGACCGAATTCCGCGGCCTGTGCGACCGCGTCCGGCACCGAGATGAAGCACTCCCCGTGGAGCCGACCCTTCCCGGAACCGTGGTCGAAGGTGATGACGTCGGTGGAACCTTCATGCCGGAGGAAGTCCCAGTTCACCCGCGCCATCTCCCGGGCGGACACGAAATGGAAACCGAGTTCCCCGACCTGTCGGCGGTGCCGCAGCAGTTCGAGCACAAGATCCGCAAGCCGATCGCGGTCGAGCGGATGGGTCCGCTGACGGACGTCGATCGAGACGTGGCTGGCGTTTTCCCCCACGGCTCCCGTCCCGCCCGGGTCGGGGTTTCGCACCGCACCGGGAGAGGAAGCCGCGCTCATGCAGGGATCGGGAGTTCGGAGCCCGGGACGGCGGGCTCAGAAGCCGTGCTTCACCAACTCCTGTTCGAGCGCGCCCTGGAATTCGGCGAGATCCGCCGCGGACGGACGGTAGCCCTTTTCGTCGGCGATCAGGCCGGGGCGGCCGTACTGGTCGAGCAGCCACGCCGCGCCCTTGCCATCCGAGAACACCACCCGACCGCTGATCATCGCGCCGGGACGGGTCACCACGTCGACCGTCACCTGGACCCGGGCCGTGCCGGGCGCAGGCATGACCTCATCCGGATCCACCGCGCCGGCGTCGGTCGCGGCCGCGGCCGCCGGAGTCGCCGGCTTCGTTGCGGCGGGAGGCGGCTCGGGCGCCTTGGGAGGCTCGGGGTCCTTCGGCACCACCTTGAGGTCGTCCACCAGGAAACGGACTTCCATGTAGGTGAGCCGGATCCCGAAGTCGGCTTCGATCCGGCGTTGGAAGTCGGACAGCTTCATGCCGTCGGCGATCCATTGGCGGGCCTGCGATTGCTGCTCGGGGCTGAGGGGGGTCATTTTTCGGTTCGGAAAGGTTGGAGGAAAGGATGCCGGCGGCCGGTTCAGTCGCGGAAGTTGACGAAGGAGAGGGCGACCGGGAAGTCCTCGGTCCGGCAGGCGGCGATGACCGCCTGGAGGTCGTCGCGGTTCTTGCCGGTGACGCGCAACTCGTCGCCCTGGATGGCGGCGGTGACCTTGATCCCGAGCGAACGGATATGCGTGCTGATCTCCTTGGCAGCCGCGCCGTCGATGCCCTGCTTGATCTTGATCACCTGCCGCGCATGGCCGAGCGGGGAGAGCTCGGCTTCGCCCTGGTCGATGCTCTTCATCGAGATGTTCCGCTTCGCGAGGCGCAACACGACCATCTCGACGAGGGCCTTCATCTTGAAGGCGTCTGGGGCGCGGAGCTTGATCTCCTGCTTGTCCAGGACGATCTCGGCGCCCGATCCCTTGAAGTCGAAGCGGGTGAGCAGCTCCTTCTGGGCTTGGCTCACGGCGTTCTCGATCTCCATGGAGTTCACCTTGGAGACGATGTCGAAACTCGGCATGGGTGGAACATAGCCCAGCCCGGAGGCAGCGGGAAGTGGAACGCGGAGTCCGGCCCTCGGGGAAGTCGGCCGCGTTCGGCCCGCTTGCACGTTGCCTCGGAGGCCGGCGGTTTGGCATAACCTCGCCCGATGCATTCGTTCCGCTACGTCGGCCAGGAGTTGTACTGCGAGGATGTCCCGGTGTCCGCGCTCGCGAAGAAGCACGGCACCCCGCTCTTCGTCTATTCCCAGACCACACTCGCCGACCACTTCCAGCGGCTGGACTCCGCCCTGGCCCCGCTAGACCACCTGATCTGTTTCGCCATGAAGTCGAACTCGAACCTGGCCGTGATCCGCACCTTCGCGGATCTCGGGGGCGGGTTCGACACGGTCAGCGCCGGTGAGATCCAACGCGTGGTCGCGGCCGGAGGCGACCCGTCGAAGTGCGTCTTCGCCGGTGTCGGCAAGACCGAGGAGGAGATCGCCTTCGCCCTGAAGCAGGGGATCTACAGCTTCAACGTCGAATCCGAGGCCGAGCTCGCGAGGATCAGCCGGGTGGCCGTGCGCCTGAAGAAGATCGCCCCGGTGGCGGTCCGGGTGAATCCGAACGTCGACGCCCACACCCACGCGAAGATCACCACGGGCACCTACGAGAACAAGTTCGGCATCCAGTTCGAACACATCGAGGCCGTCTACGCCCGCGCCGCGAAGCTCCCGAACCTGCGCCTGCGGGGACTCCAGATGCACATCGGTTCCCAGCTCACCGACGTCGAACCCTTCCGCCAGGCGGTGGAGAAGGTGGCCCCGCTGGTGTCCCGACTGAACGCGCGGCACGGCTTCGACTTCTTCAGCATCGGCGGCGGCCTCGGCATCGTGTACCGCGATGCCCTCGCCTCCGGTTCACCGGCCTGGTGGAAGACGCCGGAAGGCCGGAAGATCCTCACGCCGCAGACCTATGCGGACACGCTGGTGCCGGTGCTGAAGCCGCTCGGCCTGAAGATCCTCCTGGAACCGGGACGCTTCCTCTCCGGCAACGCCGGGGTGCTCGTCACCCGCGTGGAGTACATCAAGAAGACCGGGAAGAAGAACTTCGTGATCGTCGACGCGGCCATGAACGACCTGATCCGCCCCGCCTTCTACGACAGCTTCCACGAGATCGTCCCGGTCCTGAAGAAGGGCGGGAAGCCGGTGTCGTCCGACGTCGTCGGACCGGTGTGCGAGAGCGGCGACTACTTCGCGAAGGACCGGCCGCTGCCGAAGATCGCCGAAGGAGACCACCTCGCCCTGTTGAGCGCAGGCGCCTACGGATCCGTGATGGGATCGAACTACAACAGCCGTGCGCTGGCGGCGGAGGTGATGGTGAAGGGCCGGAAGTCGGCCGTGGTGCGCCGACGCCAGGACATCCCGGCCATCTGGGGCAACGAGTCCGTCGCGTCCTGGCAGGGTCGCTGAACCCAGGGCCGCGACGGCGGCCGGTCAGGGGGAGTAGTGCGGCGGCTTCTGGTTGTGGGGGAGCATGCGGTCCGGCTCCTGGGCCTGGAAGGCCTGGCCCAGCTCCTCCAACCGCTTCAGCAGCCTCGCCAACTGCTTTCCCTGGTCGATCACCACGGCGTTGAGGCCGTCGTAGTTGCGTTCGAGGTGGGCCAAGGCCGCCTCGGTGCGGGCCAGCCGTGCCGAGAGATTCTCGTCGTTCAAAGTTCGTCCTCCCTTTCCTCGAAGAAGAGCCGCTGCGCCCGTTCGAATTCCGCGGCCGCCACCAGCACGCGCATTGGACGCGAGAGGTCCCCGTCGTCGTCGGCCTCCGGGTCGACCGGTTCCTCGACCGCGGGGATGCCATGCTTCTCCAGCCACACCACCAGCAGCTCGGTCTTGATCGCCTCGCCGGTGAAGAAGGGGCGCATTTCGGGATCGGTGTTCACAGGACGCGGATCACCACGACCGTGAAGTCGTCGGTTTGGGGTTCGGGTTCCGTGAAGCTCCGCGCCTCGCGGCAGATGAGTTCGACCAGTTCCGCCGCGGGCAGTTCCGGGTGGTTCCGCACGAGGTCAAGGGCGCGGTCGATGCCGAAGAGCGAGCCGTCGGCCCGCATCGCCTCGTCGATGCCGTCGGTGAGGAGAACGACCACGTCGCCCGATTCGAGCCGGAGCGCCGGATTCTCCGTGTAGGGCCCCCGGGCCGGGGTCTGGCGGCCGAGGGGCAGGCCGGTGCGTTGCAGGCGGGCCTTCACCGCACCGGACCGGTCCAGCACCCACGTCGCGGGATGGCCGGCACTCGCGTGCCGCAGCTCCCGCGTCGCCGGATCCAGGCGCACGAAGGAGACGGTGACATAGCGGTTGCCGCCGAAGTCCTCGGCCAACAGGCGGTTCGCATGGGTCAGGATCTCGGCCGGACCCGAATGGTCGCGTGCGTTCATCCGCAGGCAGAACCGCGTCTCGGCCATCAGCAAAGCCGGGCCGATCCCGTGCCCGGAAACGTCGGCCACCAACACGCCGGTCGAGCCGTCGGCCAGGGAGAGGAAGTCGAACAGGTCCCCGCCGGTGGCGTCGGCGGCGTGGGAGACCCCGGCGATGTCGAAGCCCGCGAGGACCGGGGAGGCCTTCGGGAAGAGGCGGGACTGGATCTCCCTGGCGGCCGCGAACTCGGCGCGGCTCTTCCGGATCTCGGCCTCCTGGCGACGGCGTTCGGTGATGTCGCGGACGAACGCCACGATCCAGAGCTGGGCACCCATGGTCATCCGCGTGAAGGCGATCTCGACCTCGACCTCCGAACCGTCGGTCCGGACCGCCCGGGTCTCGAACACCTTCCGGTTCCCGTCGCCTGCGGCCGACCACCAGGTGCCGGCCGGAACCGCCGGCACATGCAGGACATCCATCGATTTGCCGGTCAGGGCGTCGGGCTCCCAGCCGAACAGCCGGGTCACGGCGGGATTGGCGAATCGGATCGCCCCCTCCAGGTCCATGAGCAGGACGGCATCGGTCGAGTTTTCCCAGACCGATCGATAGCGCAGCTCGCTCCGCCGCAGGGAATCTTCCGCGGTGCGGCGCGCCGCCCGAACCTGCGCCTCGCGGAGCTCACGTTGGATCGCCGGCACCAGACGTCCCGGCGCACCCTTGGTCATGAAGTCATGCGCTCCGGACTTCATGGCCTCCACGGCCACGCCTTCCTCGATGCCGCCGGACACGATGATGAACGGCATGTCCTGCCCCGACTGTTGGTAGAGCCTGAGGGCTTCCGGTGCGCTGAATCCCGGCATGAAGTGGTCGCAGAGGACGATGTCCCAGCGGCCCTCGGCGAGTTCCTGGACGAAGGAGCCGCCGTCGGCCACCCGCTTGTGCTCCACCTTCCACCCGCCCTGTCGGAGATGGTTGACCAGCACCAGCGCGTCGAACTCGGAGTCTTCGACGATCAGGGCCCGCAGACGCGGGCGTTCCAAC
>JAIXUV010000091.1 GCA_027483345.1 Verrucomicrobiales bacterium
AGCTCCGCGAACAGGCCCTCGCTTCGAGGCCGGTCCGGCGGGATCTCCTGGAGGAATGGTTCGCCCGCATCCCCGGGCTGCCCCGCGACGTCGGCGCGATGATGCTCAAGGATCTCCGGGTCTTCTGGCGGGACACCACGCAGTGGGGGCAGACGCTGATGCTTTTCGGACTGCTGGCGGTGTACCTGCTCAACCTCCGGCAGTTCACCCGCCAGATGGACCAGGCGTTCTGGATATCGTTGACCAGCTTCCTCAACCTCGGCGCCTGCTCGCTGAACCTGGCCACCCTGACGACGCGGTTCGTCTTCCCCCAGTTCTCGCTCGAAGGCCGCAGGGTCTGGGTGATCGGCATGGCCCCGCTGGGAATGGCCCGCGTCGTGTGGTGGAAGTTCGCCACCGCCACCGCCGCCACCCTGGTGCTGACCCTCGGGCTGACGCTCCTCAGCTGCCGGATGCTCCGCCTCGACCTCGCGCACACCGTCTACTTCGCGATGGCGATCACCGTCATGACGGTGGTCTTGAACTCGATCGCGGTCGGACTCGGGACGCTGTACCCCAATTTCAGGGAAACGAACCCCAGCAAGATCGTCAGCGGCTTCGGGGGCACGTTCTGCCTCGTCCTCAGCTTCACCTACATCGTCGTTTCGGTCGTGGTGCTCGCAGTGGGAAGCCCCTGGGGATGGCGCGGGGACGAAGACCAGCCCAGCCGCGCCGCGTTCGTGTGGACCGTGTTCGTGCTCGGATCGGCGTTGGCCGCGTGGTTTCCGGTGCGGCTCGGGATGCGGCGCGCGGCGGTAATGGAACTCTGAGTGGGATGGGGTGGAAGGGATTGGCACGCAAAGCGGCCAAGCCGCTGGAGTGAGGAGGAGGCAACCGTCGGTTTCCGAAGCCAGGACCGGTTGTCGAAGGGGGATCGCCGGTTCGGACCAGTTCCGTTGTCCCGTTGGCGTCCTGGCGCGTTTGCGTGAGCCCGTTCCATCGGATTTTCTCGCTGCATCACGGACGGAACGCCCGCATTCCGCGGCTCCGGGGTTGAATCGGTGGCGGTCAGGGGCACTCTCTCCTCAAATGTTCTCCCGCAGGCACATCAGTCTCCCTGGACTGGCTTTGGCGTTCCTGTTCTCCGTGGCGGCTTCCGGCGCCGCGCCGGGAACCCCTGCCGGTCCGGTCCGCTTCAACCGGGACATCCGCCCGATCCTCTCCGACCAGTGCTTCGCCTGCCACGGCTTCGACTCGAAGAAGCGCAAGGCCGGCCTGCGACTCGACGTCGCCGAGGGCGCGTTCGCCGCGAACAAGGATGGCCGCGTCGCCGTGAGGCCCGGCAAGCCGGAGGAGAGCGAGCTGTGGAAGCGTCTGCTGACCACCGATCCCGACGACGTCATGCCGCCCCCGGACACGCACAAGTCGGTGTCCGCCGAGCAGCGGGCCCTGATCCGGCGTTGGATCGAGCAGGGTGCCCCGTACGAGCGGCATTGGGCCTTCGAGGCGCCCCAGGCCGGGTCGCTGCCGGCGGTGGCCGACGGTTCGGTCCATCCCATCGATGTCTTCGTCCGCGAACGTCTCAAGGCCGAGGGCCTGAAGCCGGCGGCCGAGGCGGACCGATCCACGCTGATCCGCCGGCTCAGCTTCGACCTCCGCGGACTTCCGCCGACCCCGGCCGAGACCGCGCGTTTCCTCTCCGACAAGCTCCCCGGCGCCTATGTGCGGCTGGTGGACCGGTTCCTCGCCTCGGCCCAGTACGGCGAGCAGATGGCGCGGCACTGGCTCGACGTCGCGCGGTACGCCGACACGCACGGGCTGCACCTCGACAACGAACGCCAGATCTGGCCCTACCGCGATTGGGTGGTCCGCGCGTTCAACCGGAACCTTCCCTTCGACCAGTTCACCGTCGAGCAGCTCGCCGGCGACCTCCTTCCGAATCCGACCCAGGAGCAGCTGGTCGCCACCGGGTTCAACCGGAACAACGTGACCACCAGCGAGGGCGGTGCCATCGACGCCGAGTTCGTGTTCCGCTACGCGGTCGACCGCACCTCCACCACCGTCCAAGCGTGGATGGGGCTCACCGCCGGCTGCGCCGTCTGCCACGACCACAAGTTCGACCCGATCTCGCAGAAGGAGTTCTACTCGATGTACTCCTTCTTCCACAGCGCCGCGGATCCCGCGATGGACGGCAACGCGCTGCGCACGCCGCCGCTGGTTCAGCTCAAGACGCCGGAGGAGGAGCGCAAGCTGGCCGGCATGGAGGCTGCCATCCGCGAGGCCGAGGAGAAGATCACCCAGTCGGCCAAGGACGTGGCCTACACCGACCCGGCGTCGCTGAATCCGCCGCCGGAGCCGCGCGAGGTGGAGAACGTCTGGGTCGAGGACGACCTGCCGCCCGGGGCGAAGCCGCAGATGAAGCCCCAATGGTCCCGCGCCGCGGAGGGTCCCGTCCTTTCGGGCCTGGTCTCGTTGCGCCAGAAGTCGGCGGCCCTCTGGCAGGACGTCTTCGAAAGCGTCTCCCTCGACGTGCCCCGGGGCTCGAAGGTGTTCGCCCATGTGTTCGTGGATCCGGCGAATCCGCCGTCCTTGGTCATGCTTCAGTTCTTCCAGGGCAGCTGGGAGCACCGGGTGGTGTGGGGCGACGCCGACGCCACGACCTGGGGTGAGAAGGGGACCGCGAGCCGGCAGGTGGGGGGTCCGCTGCCCAAGGCCGGGGAATGGGTCCGGGTCGAGTTCGACGCCGAGAAGCTCGGATTGAAGCCCGGCGAGAAGGTCACCGGACTCGCCTACACCCAGATCGGCGGGACGGTCCATTGGGACAAGGCGGGCGTGAAGGCGCGCGTGGACCCGGCGAACGATCCGTTGACCTCCTTCGCCTCCTGGAGCCGCCAGTACGAAGGCCGCGAGGCGAAGGAATTGCCGGAGAACGTCCGGAAGCTCTTCAAGGACACCAAGCCGACGGAGAGGACTCCGGAGCAGGCGAAGGTCCTGCGGGACCACTACGTCTCCCGCGTCTGTTCCGAGACACGGGCGACCTTCGAGCCGTTGTTCGCCTCGGTGGCCGAGCTGAGGAAGCGGCGCGACCAGTTCAACGACGCAATCCCGCAGACGTTCATCTGGCGGGACCTCGACAAGCCGCGGGAAAGCTTCGTCATGGTGCGTGGCCAGTACGACAAGCCCGGCGAGAAGGTCCCCCGGGCCACGCCCGCGGCGTTGCCGGCGCTGAAGCCCGCCGGCGAGGTGCCCAACCGCCTCGACCTCGCCCGTTGGCTGATGGCCGAGGATCATCCGCTCACCGCGCGCGTCACCGTGAACCGCCTGTGGCAGCAGTTCTTCGGCATCGGGCTCGTCAAGACCTCCGACGACTTCGGTTCCCAGGGCGAGCCGCCCAGCCATCCGGAACTGCTCGACTGGCTGGCCATCGACTTCCGCAGCTCCGGCTGGGACATGAAGCGCTTCGTCCGCCTGATGGTGACCTCGGCCGCCTACCGGCAGGATTCCAAGGCGGATGCGGAGCTCGTCCAGCGGGATCCCGAGAACCGCCTGCTTGCCCGCGGACCGCGGTTCCGCCTCGATGCGGAACAACTCCGGGACAACGCGCTCTTCGTCTCCGGACTTCTGGACGCGACGATGGGCGGAAAGGGCGTCCGGCCCTACCAGCCGCCGAACATCTGGGAGCCTGTCGGATACGGCGGTTCGAACACCCGCTTCTACAAGGCGGACGCCGGTTCGGGACTCTATCGCAGGAGCCTCTACACCTTCTTCAAGCGGACGGCCCCGGCGCCGTTCATGTCGACCTTCGACGCGCCGAACCGGGAGCAGATCTGCACCCGGCGCGAGCGCAGCAACACGCCGTTGCAGGCGCTGCAGCTGCTGAACGACGTCCAGCATTTCGAGGCCGCCCGGTGGTTGGCCACGCGCATGATCCTCGAAGGCGGTCGCGGCGCGCCCGAGCGCATCCGCTTCGCCTACCAGACCGTGTTGGCCCGCAACCCGGATACCGAGGAGCTGTCCGTGGTCCAAGGCGCCCTCGACCGGTTCGTGGCGCGGTACCGTTCCGATCCCGAGGCGGCCGGCAAACTGGTCGGGTTCGGCGAGGCGAAGGCCCCGAAGTCGGTCGCGGCGGAGGAAATCGCCGCCTATTCGCACATCGCCAACCTGATCCTCAACCTCGACGAGACCATCAGCCGCAACTGACCCCATGAATCCCCTCTTCGAATACAACCTCGCGCAGACCCGCCGTCAGTTCTTCGGCAACACCGGGATCCGGCTGGGCGGGCTCGCCCTCGCGGCCCTCGGTGCCGGTCCCGCCGGCCGGTTGATCGGCGCCCCTGCGGATCGCGTTCATCCGCCGCTGCCCGGATTCCCCCACTTCGCCCCGAAGGCGAAGAGCATCATCTACCTGCACATGAACGGGGCGCCGTCCCAGCTCGATCTCTGGGACCACAAGCCCGGTCTCCGCGAGTACTTCGACAAGGACCTTCCAGACTCGGTGAAGAACGGCCAGCGGATCACCACCATGACCTCCGGGCAGACCCGGTTTCCGGTGGCGCCTTCGATGTTCCAGTTCGCCCAACACGGCCAGAGCCGCCGGTGGGTCAGCGAACTCCTGCCCCACACCGCGCGCATCGTGGACGAGATCGCCCTGGTGAAGTCCGTCCAGACGAACGCCATCAACCACGACCCGGCCTGCACCTTCGTGATGACCGGGGCGGAGATCCCGGGCAAGGCGAGCCTTGGTTCCTGGCTGGCCTACGGACTGGGCAGCGAGAACAACGACCTCCCGGCGTTCGTCGTCCTGACGCCGAACTGGTCCTCGAAGGCGGATGCCCAGGCGCTCTTCACCCGCATGTGGAGCAGCGGTTTCCTCCCGACCAAGTACACCGGCGTCGCCCTCCGCGCGGTCGGCGATCCGGTGCTGTACATCGACAACCCGCCCGGCGTCGACCGCTCCGACCGGCGCGTCCTGCTCGACGCGTTGAACCGGCTGAACCAGCGGACCCACGACCGCCTCGGGGATCCCGAGACCCTCACCCGCATCGCGCAGTACGAGATGGCCTTCCGGATGCAGAGCAGCGTGCCGGACCTCGTCGACTTCAAGAAGGAGTCGAAGTCCACCATCGACCTCTACGGCGAGGAGGTGAACAAGGCCGGATCCTACGCGGCCAGCGCGCTGCTGGCGCGGCGGTTGGTCGAGCGGGGTGTGCGCTGCGTCCAGGTCCTCCACCGGGGTTGGGACCAGCACGGAAGCCTGCCTTCCGAGATCCGGGCCCAGTGCAAGGACATCGACCAGGCCACGGCGGGACTGGTCATGGATCTCAAGGCGCGTGGCCTGCTCGACGAGACCCTGGTGGTCTGGGGCGGGGAATTCGGCCGCACCGTCTACTCCCAGGGCAAGCTCACCGCGACCGACTACGGACGCGACCATCATCCGCGGAACTTCTGCATGTGGATGGCCGGCGGCGGGATCAAGCCCGGCATCGTCTACGGCGAGACCGACGACTTCAGCTACAACGTCGTGGAGAACCCGGTGCACATCAACGAGCTCAACGCCACGATCCTGCAGTGCATGGGCATCGACCACCGGCGCTTCACCTTCAAGAGCCAGGGGCTCGACCAGCGCCTCACCGGCGTCGAGGAAGTGCACCCGGTCAAGGCG
>JAIXUV010000329.1 GCA_027483345.1 Verrucomicrobiales bacterium
CGGCAGGTCCATCCCAAGCCGGATGCCGAGGAGCCGAACCTCGCCTGGTTCGTCCACGACGGGATCCCGGCCTGGACCGGTGCGATCCGTCCGTCCGGTTCCGGGAAGGAGAGTGCGCCCATGACCATCCCCGCCACCGCGATGCGGCGGGTTCAGGCGTACCATCTGGTCACGCGGGCGGAATGGGTGGAGCAAAGCCAATGGACCCAACCGACGCAGTTCGGGGACGAGGAGGCGCGCCGTGCATACCGTTGGAGCGGGGCGTTGGTGGCGGACGACGGGACGGTCCATGACCACGTCCGTTTCCGGGCACGCGGCGGCCAATGGCGGCATGCGATGGGCAAGAACATGTGGAAGTTCGACTTCAACGACGGCCACAAGTTCCAGGCCCGCGACGACTTCGGGCGCCCCTTTCCGGCGAAGTGGGGGAAGCTCAACCTCGGCGCTTGTTTCCAGCAGGGCGACTACGGCATGCGCGGGGAACAGGGGCTGTTCGAGTCGGTGGGATTCCGGCTCTTCGACCTCGCCGGCGTCGCCGCGCCGAGGACCCATTTTATCCAACTCCGGACCGTGACGGGAACCGGAGAATCGGGGCCGACCCAGTACGACGGCGACTTCTTCGGCCTCTACCTGGCGACGGAGAACGTGGACGGCGCGTTCCTTTCCGGACACGGCCTGCCGAAGCAATCCCTCTTCAAGATGGAGTTCGGCACGCCGACGGTGGCGTTCGACGGGAAGGACGGAGTGGACGCCCGATCCGCCTCCTATTTCCTGGGATCCCTCATGGGCGGCCGTGACGAAGCCTGGTGGCGGAAGTCCGTCGACGTCCCCGCGTACTTCAACTACCGCGCCATCGTGGACTGCATCCACCACTACGACATCGGCAACGGGAAGAACTACTTCTTCCGCCGCGACCCGGTGTCGAGGAAGTGGATCACGGTTCCGTGGGACGTGGACCTCAGTTGGTCCGAGCGGATGTACGGCGATGGTGCCGAGCCGTTCCTGGCGGGAGGCATCCTCGATCAGCCCGGCATCCGGAAGGAGTTCCTCAACCGGTTGGGCGAGATCCTGCAGCTGTTGTATAGCGAGGAGGAGACCGGGGCCTTGATCGACGAGATGGCCGCGGTCGTGGCCGATCCGGCATCGGCGGCGACGTTGGCCGAGGCGGACCGACGGAAGTGGGACTGGCACCCGATCCTTTCCAGCCGTCATGTTATGCCCTTCAAGTCGACTCCCGGGGCCTTCTACCGGGCTTCGCCAACGCGCGACTTCCATGGGATGCGCTCGGTGATGAAGCGGTTCGTGGACAACCGGCGGGAACGGGTGGCCGAGATGTACCAACTTCCCAGCGTGCTGACGCCCACCCCGGAGAGGAAGGCGACCCTCTTCCGGTATCGGGGAACCGAGGCCGCCCGCATCGAGTGGCGTCTGGGCGATGTGACGCGCGGATCGATCGGCAACGTCCGGACGCCGAACTCCTACGAGATCCTTCCGGTCTGGGCGACCAACGGGGTGCCGGAGGTCGAAGTGCCCAAGGCGGTTCTCAAGGCGGGCCGGAAGTATCGGTTGCGGGTTCGGACTGTGGATTCAAAAGGGGTCGCCACACTCTGGTCGGAGCCGGTGGAGATTTCTCCGTGAGTGTGGGTTGTCCGTTGTCCGTCGTTGGTCGTTCGTCGCTGTCCGACGCCCGAGGCCCCTATCCTCGATTTTTTGTGAGGTCCCTTACCATTCGGCTCGAAGCGATCAGCCCGCGCCGAAACGGAAGTCCGGCTCACCCAGGTTCCGCACCGACTCGGCTCCGGCATATCCGAATCCGTGGCGGTCCAACGTCGAGAGGTCCACGCAGCCATCCCGCCTGCGATACAGTCCGGGATGGATGCGGGCCTCGGGTTCGCTCGCGGCCGGATAGAACTGCATGGCGTTGGTCTCGACTCCGAGAAGGGTCGGCAGGTTCGCGGCAAGCTGCACGTGGGGGATCTGGGCCAGCATCGGATTCGTCAGGTCCTGGACCATCAGCCCCATGCCGTGGGCGTGGGCCCAGCCCGCGGAAAGGACAGCCCCGCTGAAGGTCTTGCAGGTCTTCAGGGCGACGCCGGTCCAGCCGAGCTCGCGGCCCATCTCCACCAGGCGCCAGTCGTGGGCGCTTTCGTCGAGGTACAGGGGCTTCCGCCGGCTGACCGCCCGGACTTCGATGGGGTTGGATTCGAGGTCGTAGGGGAACGGTTGCTCGACGTAGAGCAGGGCGCGGTGGATCTCCGGATGGTCCCTTTCGAGGCGGTCGAGCACGTCGACGACGTAGGCGGGGTCGCGGACCGTGCAATTGAAGTCGGCGGTGTACGATGCCAGGCCGAACGCCCCGCCGATTTCCCCGACCTCCACGAGGCGTCGGTAGTCCCATTCCGCATCGTTCCCGCGCAGCTTCACCTTCAGGCAGGTCAACCCATCCGTGCGGATCCAGTCGGCCAGCAACACCGGATGTCCGTCCTGCGGCTCCTTTCCGGTGAGCTCCTCGGGATGCAGCGGATCCAGTCCGCCAACGAGGTGCCAGGCGTCGAGACGTCGACGCGGGGTCGCAAGGAACGGCGCCGAAACGGGGCGTCCGGCCAGCGCAGGATCTTTCTTCGAATCCGGAGAGAGGAACTCCACCAACGGTTCGTCGAGCCAGGGTCCGCGACAGGCTTCGAATGGGGAGATTCCGTGTAGACGGCCGAAGGCGTCGTGCAGGGCGAGGTCGAACGGGGAGCTGCAGACCATGGCCGCGAGCCGGGGCAGGGGATCCGACGCAGGCGCGAGGCCGGAGGCGTTGAAGTCCTCGCACAACCGGGGAAGAAGCAGGTCGTTGAAGTCGGTGCCGAGACGCAACGGATGGGCGACATCGCAGAACTGTCCCCAGGCCCGCGCCAGCATCCGCGTGAAGAGCCGCAGGGCCTCCAGCCGGGTGGCATAGGGACTCGTCGACGGCCAGACCCATTGCACGCTCAACGGGGTCTCGCCCCAACCGGTCGCGCTGCGTCCGTCCGCGCCTTCGACGGTCAAACGCACGCGGGCGCAGGTCACGGAGGTCAGCGCCTCGGTGCCGAACTTCAGCGGGACCCGGGTGGTCACCGGGAGGAACCAGAGCGCGACCCCGGTGATGCGGACCTTGGCGGACATCGGTGTTCGGGTGTGGTTCAGTCGAGATGCCGACGGAGGTGTTCGCGGCTGCGGAGGGCGATGGCCTCGGGGCCTTCCTCGAAGCGGAAGACCTCGACCGAGACCCAGCCGCCGTAGCCGACCGCCTTCAGCGCCGCGCCGATCGGCGCGTAGTCGGTGTCGCCGAAGCCCGGTCCCTTCAGGTTCTCGTCGTTGGCGTGGAAATAGGCGAAGCCGCCGGCGTTGGCCCGGATCGTCTCGGCGACGGGCCTCGCCTCCGAGGCCATCGCCTTCACGTCGAGCATGATCGTGAACGCAGGGGAACCCATCTCCCGGGCGAGGGCCGCGGTGTCGGCCGCGGTGTTGAGGAAGTTGGTCTCCGAAGGCGCCAACGGTTCGAGGCAGATCGTCACGCCGCGCTGCTCGGCCAGGTGGGTCGCCGGACGGAACGTGTCGAGGGTCCACGCCCGGGCGTCGGCGGCGGAGACGCCCTCGAGGACGTCACGCCGCTTCGGGGAACCGAAGATCATGTGGGTCCCACCGAGGTCGGCGCAGAAGTCGACGGCCTCGCGGAGGTAGTCGGCGGCCCGCTGGCGCCACGCCGGATCCGGATGGTTCACGTGCATCCCCTCCGTGTAGGCGAGCACCCAGTGGATGCCGCTCACGGCGATGCCGGCGTCGGCGGCCATGCGGCGGATCTCGCCGCGGCGTTCCCGGGTGATGTCGGTGACCAACGGGGCGAGGGTGAACGGGGCGACCTCGAACCCCTCGTATCCGGCTTCCTGGGCGAAGCGCAGGGCGCGGTCGAGGGGCCAGTCCTTGAAGATCTCGCTGCAGATGGCAAAGCGCATGGGGCGGGTATCGGGTGTCAGGCGTCGGGGCTCTACTCCAGGGTGCGGATGAAGGCGTCGGCCTGTTGGATGGAGCCGTTCATCTGGACGATGAGGTCCCGGATCTGCGTCTCGATCCGGGTCGCCTCGCCCTTGAGCGAACCGATGGCCGCGGCGTTGAGGTTGTGCTTCAGGTAGAGGACGTGTTCCTGGAACGACTTGAGCACCGGCTCCATGGTGGACTCCGCGGAGCGCAGGGAACCGGCGAGCTGCTGATACTTGGATCTCGTCTCGGAAAGCTTCCGGCGGCTGTCCGCGGCGAAGGCCGGATTCGAGAACTGGGCGATCTCCGAGTTCCACTCCGCGAAGAGATCCTCGGCCACGCGGTCCATGTCCCGGATCCGCTTGCGGGCGTCCTCGGCCCCGGAACGGCAGGAATCGAGGTCGGCCTTGAGCCGGCCGTAGGTCTTCTCCAGGTCGCTCCCGGTTCCGCCGTACAGGACTTGGAGGCGGGTCAGGGCGTCCTGGAATTCCTTGCCGGTCTCCTTCTGTTCATCCCGGGCGAGCGCCACGGCCCTGCGGAGGAGGTCGCGCTTCTCCACGCCGAACTTCTCCATGACGCCGTAGTAGGCGGTCTGGCAGCCGGTGAGGAACGTCACCAGGAGCAGCCCGAGGAGGGCGCGTCGGACCGTGTACAGGTGCATCGGACGACGCTAGGGCGCCCCGGATTCCGGGCCAAGGCAAACCACGGCGGGGCGAGCGCGGTGTCGGTGTCGCGAACCGCCGAATTGCCCTGTTGGAGACTGTCGGGATTCGCCCTACGGTCCGGCCCAATGATGCGCGCCGTCCTCCTGCTCCTGTTGTCCACCCTGGTGGCCGGAGCCGCCCCGCTCGCCCCCGCCAAGGTGATCGCCTCGGTCGCCAAGGGTCTCGTCCAGGTGGAATTCCACCTGCGGTTCGACAAGGGCGACGCCCCGCATGGCATCCTCGACCAGGATCCCCGTTCCACCGGTCCCCGCTTCAACACCCTCGCCGACATCATCGCCGAGGAGCGCCCGCTGGAGACCTGCGGCTACCTCGTCGGCGCGGACCGCGTCGTGGCCATGGATCCGTGCATCCACCCGCGCTTCATCGAGTCGATCGTCGTCCGCCAAGGCGACGTGACGACCACCGCCAAGGTCGAGGCCCACTTCCGCGACCAATGGGCGCTGGTGCTGACCCTGGACGCGCCGCTGAAGGGCGCCGTCCCGCTGCGATTCGCCCCCAAGGGTTCGGAACCGCCGGTCGGCATCGTGACCTACTTCCGGCAGGACGGCCAACTGACCCGCGTGATGCTGCCGTTCGGCGGGCAGTTCCTCGAGACCCCCGACGGACGTGGCCACCGGATCACCGAGAACCAAGGCATCGCGGTCGCCGCCGACGGACGGGCGTTGGGGTTGGTGATGAACCACCGGTCCGATCCGAACCACGGCTGGAAGGGCGATCCTCTGCGTTGGAGCCGATTCACCAGCGCCGAGTTCGCGGCGAAGCTCGCCGAATTGGAACGGCACACGAAGGAGTCGCTCTTCCGCGTGCGGCTCAGCTTCCGCAGTCCCAAGAGCACCCCAGCCTCCCAGAATGCGGGCCGGTTCCGCGGCCGTGGCGGCGACGACGGGGAGGACGACACCTCGACGGAGCGGGATGCGTTGGGCGTGCTCCTGCCCGGAGGGCGGATTGCGGTGCTCGCGGCGTTGAAGCCGAACGTCACCGCCCGCCTGGAGCGGATCACCGTGTTCCGGGGCAAGCCCGAGGGCGAGCCGGCCAAGTTCGTGGCCTCGCTGCGCGACCTCGGCGTGCTGGTGGCCGAAATCGACGTCGCCGGTTCGAAGCCGTTCGAGGCCGACGCCACCCATCCCGCCGACCTGCTGGGCCGGCTTTTGCTGCGGGCCGACGTCGATCTCCAAGGGGAGACGCGCACCGCCTACTTCCACCTGGCGCGTATCGCGGGCGTCCGTGTCGGGACCCGGCTGGAGGCCTATCCCGAGCTTTCGGACACCGAGGTGAAGGACGCCTTCCTGTTCACCCCCGAGGGCCGTCTCCACGCCATGCCCATCATCCGGAGGGACCGGAATCCTGGACGTGAAGGCGGCGGACAGAGCCGTCTGCTGACCACCGCACGCCAGCTGTTCGCCGCGGTGCAAGCGCTCCCCGGAACCGCGGACCCGGCGAACGTCCCCGTGGCGGAGGCCGACGAGAACCGCCTTGCGTGGCTCGGGGTCGAAATGCAGCCGCTGTCGCGGGAGTTGGCCCGGGCCAACAACGTCTCGGACCAGACCCGTGACGGACAGTCCGGCGGCCTGATCACGTTCGTCCACGCGGACTCCCCGGCCGCCCGCGCCGGCATCAAGCCCGGAATGGTCCTCCTCCGCCTGCGCTCGCCGCTCCAGCCGATCCCGATCGAGGTCCAGTTGGAGGAGGACTTCGCCCGGGCCCAGGGCTTCCCTTGGGAGCGGCTCGACGAGATCCGCGACCAGTTCTTCGAACGCATCCCGACCCCGTGGCCGCCGGTGGAGACCTCGTTCACGCGCGCCCTGACCGACCTCGGATTCGGTTCACGGTTCACCGCCGAGTTCATCGACGAAGGCCGCCTGGTGACGAAGGAGTTCACCGTCGAGCCCGGTCCGTCCCACTACGAGGCGGCGCCGCGCTACAAGTCCGAGAGCCTCGGGATCACCGTGCGCGAACTCACCTACGACGTCCGCCGCTACCTGCAGCGGCCGGCCGGCGAACCCGGAGTGGTCGTCTCCCGCATCGAACCCGGTGGCCGGGCCAGCGTCGGCGGGGTGAAGCCCTTCGAACTCGTCACCCACGTGAACGAACAGCCGGTGATGTCGGTGGCGGACTTCGAGAAGCTCACCGCCGGCAACATCGAGCTCAAGCTGACCATCAAGCGCATGTCCAAGGGCCGCATCGTCACCATCAAGGCCTTGGCCGGCGAGAAGCGGGACTGAGCCATCCGATCGGAGTCGGGAGGGCTGCACGCGGAGGCGCGGAGCTCGCGGAGACAGGTGGAAGAGGTCCTCCTTCGTGGAACACAATCCCAGGGGGAACCCCTTTCTGCCAGCGCTTCACATCAAGGGGATCCGCTTCGCACCCTTGGAACCCTTGGTTGTGGATCCCCTCGGCGTCTCCGCGTCTCGGCGGGAGAGAACGCAGCCAAGGATTCGTTTTCGCGCGGAGGCGCGGAGTCCGCGGAGAAGCTTGGCGGAAGCGCCTCAGGCATCGCGTCCGGGTTGAAGGAGAGCGTCCCGGGATGGGACCTGATGCCGAAGGGAGCTGCCCGCACCCTTCCTTCACCTCCGATCGATGCCGGTGTCAGGCCCGAAGCGGGGCGGTTCCGAGCAGTTCGGCAGCCTTCGCGGGAAGGTCGCCGGTCTTCATCAGCGACTCGCCCACGAGAATGGCCCGGGCGCCGACGCGCATCAGGCGTTCCACGTCGGCCCGGACATGGATGCCGCTTTCGCCGACCAGCAGACGGTCGACGCCGTCGTCCGCGGAGAAGAGCATCGGGGCGAGCCGCTCGGTGGTGGCCAGGTCCACCTTGAAGCTCTTCAGGTCCCGGTTGTTCACGCCCACGAGTCGGGCACCGCAACGGAGCGCACGCACCATCTCCGACTCGTCGTGCACCTCGACCAGGACCGCCAATCCTGCGGCGTCGGCGAGGGCGTGGAAGTGGGCGATCTGTTCGTCCGTGAGGATCGCGACGATCAGGAGGATCGCGTCCGCACCCCACTCGACCGCCTCGAGGATCTGGCGTTCATCGATGATGAAGTCCTTGCGGAGCAGGGGCAGGCCCACGGCGGCGCGGATGTCGCGGAGGTAGCCGAGCGTTCCCTGGAAGAACTTCTCGTCGGTCAGCACGGAAAGGCAGCTGGCACCGGCCTGCTCGTAGTCGCGGGCGATGCGGACGGGATCGAAGTCGGGGCGGATCACGCCGAGGCTCGGGGAGGCCTTCTTGACCTCCGCGATGAGCCCGACGTCCCCACGGCGCGGGTTGCGCAAGGCGCCGAAGAAGTCGCGGACGCCGTCGCCGCGGTTCCGGACCGCCTCGCGCAGCCGGGATGCCGGGATCGCGCCGGCCGGAAGGCGGGCGACCTCGATCTGCTTCTGGGCAACGATGGTGTCCAGGATGGTCATGTGGGGACGAATGTAGTCCGGCGAATCGGCCGGAATCACGCAGGAAGCGCGGTTGCGTCCCGGTTCAGCCGAGGAACTCGCGTCCCACCTTCTCGGCAAGGCGGCCGAGCCAGAGGGAGGGCTTGGACTTGGCCTCGACCGGACTGGTGAGGGTGGGGGACATGCCGGCCACCAGATGGAAGAGGCGTTGCTGTCCGGCGCCGACCTGCATTCCCTCGGTCATGCCGGCGAGGCCGATGCAGCGGACGCCGTGGCGTTGGCAGAGTTGGGCGACCTGGCCGGTGCCCTTGCCCATGTAGGTCTGCCGGTCGATGGCCCCCTCGCCGGTGATGACGAGGTCCGCGGTGGCGATGCGTTCCTCGAGGTTCGCCTGCCGGCAGAAGATCCCGAATCCGGACTCCAGTGTGGCCCCGAGGAAGACCCGAAGGCCGAAGCCCAATCCGCCTGCCGCGCCCGCTCCGGGTTCGCTGGCGAGGTCGAAACCCCGTTCTGCGGCCGCGAGTTCCGCGAGGCGTCGTAGGGCGTTCTCGGCCATCGACGCCTGCTCGGCCCGCAGGCCCTTCTGGGGACCGTACACGCGGCTGCATCCCTGCGCACCGAGCAGCGGGTTGTCGACGTCCACCGCCACCGTCACCGGGCACGACGGAAGCTCGGACGGCGGGAACCAGTGGTGCAGACGGTCGAGCTGGATCCATTTCTCGATCGGCCGTTCCGAGGCGTCGCAGAATTCCCATCCGAGGCCGCGCGCGAGGCCGAACCCGGCGTCGTTGGTGGCGCTGCCGCCGATGCCCACGAGGATCTCCGAGGCCCCGGCGTCGAGCGCCGAGCGGAACACGGCGGCGAGTCCGATGGTGTCCAGTTCGAACGGATGGAAGCGTCCCGGCGGAAGCTGCGCGAGCCCGACGACGGAGGCCGACTCGACGATAGCCCGGCCCGAGGCGGGGTCGAACCACCAGGTCGCCTTCAGCGGCCGATGGGCGGCGTCCCCGGTCTCCACGGTCCGTTCCTCCGCACCCAGCAGTTCGGCCATGATCGCCCCGAACCCGTCGCCGCCGTCGCTCATCGGAACCATCTCCATGTCATCCATCGGACGCGCCGCCATCCAGCCCGTGGCGATCGCCTCGGCGGCGGCGCGGGCGGTGAGGGTGCCCTTGAACTTGTCCGGGACGATCAGGACGCGGAGAGACATGGAGGGAGTCTGGTCGCCGTCGCCGCCGTGGGTGCAATGCGAAAAACCCCGGGTCCCGGCTCCGACTCGGCCATTGGCCCGCCGGGGGCTCTCTGCCAGTCTCCACCGGTGCGTTCCACCGCGCCTACATCGTTCCGCCGGATCGTCGTCAAGCTGGGCACCGGCGTCCTCACCGACGCCACCAAGCGGCCGGACCTGGTCCAGTTCGCCCAGTTGGTCGCCCAGATGTCCCGTCTCCGGTCGGCGGGACACGAGGTGGTTCTGGTGACCTCCGGCGCGGTCGGCGCCGGCATGGGGGTTTTGGGCTACGATTCCCGGCCGCCGAGCGTCGCCGAGAGGCAGGCCTGCGCCGCGGTGGGCCAGTCCCGGCTGATGGCGATGTACGAGTCGCTCTTCCGCCACCATGAGATCCCGGTGGGGCAGGTGCTGTTGACCCACGAGGACCTCGCGGACCACACGCGCCATCTCAACGCCCGCAACACGCTGCTCACCCTGCTCAAGCATGGTGTGCTTCCGATCATCAACGAGAACGACGCGGTCTCGGTGACCGAGCTGAAGTTCGGCGACAACGACCGGCTCTCCGCCCTCGTCGCCAGCCTGTTGCCGGCGGACCTCCTGGTCATCCTCACCACGGCGGAAGGCCTCATCGAGAACTTCGGCCGGCCCGACGCGCGTCTGCTGGAGGTGGTCGAGGGCATCGACGGCCGCATCGAGGCCATGGCCGGCGGCACGAGCAGCGTGACCGCGACGGGAGGCATGGCCACGAAGATCGCCGC
>JAIXUV010000195.1 GCA_027483345.1 Verrucomicrobiales bacterium
CGTCGGCGGCGTGTTCACCGTGGCCGTAGCCGGTCATGGACTTCATGGACGGACAACCCTGCGCCATTCGACCGGGCCGGCGAAACGGTTTTCTGGTTTGGCGAACGGGGAGCCTAGGGCCGTCTCAGCCGGAAGAAGCGGGTCGCATTCGTGGTGGGCACGACGGTGAAGTTCATCCCCGACTCGGTGCCGATGGACTCGTCGGATGCCCTCCAGCCGGCGTCGGGAGAATCGGACTCCTCCAGCTGGAACCCAACCGAGGTCTGGGGCCAGGCGAGTCGGATCCGGTCGGGACCGCTCCCGAGTGCCAGCTTGGGTGGAGCGACCGTGGGCTGAAGCAGCGCGGCCAATTGCAGGCTGAATCTCAGGTCCGAACTGTCCGGAGCGAACTGGTGGACTTCCACCGCAATCACGTTGGTCCCCCGTTGGATCACCGCTGGATCGATCTCGGTCTCAAACACCGCGGTTTCGTCCGTCCCACCCACGGATGCGGAGGCCCGTGTCGATGCGGTGAGCGTTCCGGTCGGAAGATTGCTCCGGAATACCTCGCGGCCGTTCACGAACACCGCCGCCCCGTCGTCCCGGATCAAACCGAGGGTCACGGTCTGCATCTGGGTCGGATCCTCGACCACGAAGGAGTGCCGGAACCAGGTCGTGATGTGCTTGTTGGTCGCCACCCCTCCAAAGCCCACGGCGGTGACGATGTTGTCGTCGCCGTAGCCGAGCGGCGCCGCGCCGACCCTCCAGTTCGAATCCGAAAAGGCGGACGAGCGCCAGGTTGTGCCGACGAGGTTGCCGCCGTCGTAGTAGCGCCATTGTGCGCCGAAGGGCACCAGCGACAGCGAGGTCAGGTCACCCGGAAGCGAGGCCTCGAAGTCGATTCCGATCCGGTTGGTCTGGACGGACAGCGGGTTTACGAATCCTCGCCGTGTGAAGAGCAGTCCCTCCTGAACCGCCTTGACCGTGTAGGCGCCGCGGGTCAGTCCCGCGATCAGGTAGTTGCCATCGCTGTCGGTCACGCTCTGTCGTGTGTTCGAGACCTCGACCCGCACCCCCGGAACCGGCTCCCCGGCTCGCAGGATGCGGCCGGCGATGCGGGCGGTGTTCGGGGTTCCGACGCGGACGAGCCGGAAGCGGCTTCCAACGCCCCCTTTCATGTCGCTCACCGTGCAGCGTACGACGTATTCGCCGGCGGTGGTCCAGGAATGGCTGACGCGGTTGGTGTTCAAGGGAAGCAACGTTCCGTCGCCGAAATCCCAAGAATACGCCAAGGAGTCTCCATCCGGATCCGAGGCGGTTGCGGTGAAGGCCAGGGAGGCGTTGAGGGCGGCATTCGTTAGCGGGGCGGTCAGGGACACTTCGGGAGGAAGGTTGTTGGTGAACCGCCCGATGTTCACCACCACGTCCAGGGACTCGGGCACGGTGCCACCCTTGCCGACCGGCGTGATGTGGATCCCGGCGGCGGAATCGCTGAAGGTGCGTCCGATCAACAGTGCTGAATCGTTCTTGCCGTCCGCGGTGCCGGGGGTGGTGTCCAGCAGAAGCGAGGACTGGCTTCCTGTGCGTCCCCAGCGGATTCCCAGACCGTGGAGCAGGGCCGGCCGGTCGGTGAACTGCTGGCGGAACTCGAGCCAGTAGTTGGTCTGGGAATTCCGGGACACACGCAGCGCCCGATGGGTCGCCGCATTGGTCCGGTCATGCGCCCAGACGCGGAATGTCCCACTGGCGGTGGCCACCCGGACCTGGGTGTTCGGCATCCAATCGAGGAAGTTCTTGTAGCGGGCGTTGAAGTGGCGTCGCCCCGCGGAGGCGTTACCCATCGTGTCGAAGCTGTCGCCGTATTCGACGTTGCTGCCCGACCCGATGACGCTTTGGCCTCCGGTGTCCCAGAAGTTGGCGTGGTTCAGGCCGAAGTTGTGGCCCAGCTCGTGGGCGGCCACGCCGCCGGCAGCGTCGAAGGAGGCGCGAATCCAGGACCCTGGCGCCCCGACATACCCCAGTCCGGCCCAATTGAATCCGGGAACCGCCCCGAAGCAGATCAGGTCGAAGTCGAAGTTCGAGAGGACCACACCGGCGGTCCGGGCCGCGTTGCGGGCATCCGTCCTCAGCACTGAGGCATCTGACGCCCCGTAGACCGCCGCTGTCTTGGGCATGCGCAGCGTGGTGGTGAGCACGCTGCCTTCCCCCAGCTTCCGGAAGCCCGTCTTGCCGAAACTCTGCTCCCTGTAGAAGGAGTCGATGCCGTTGAGCATGTTGGTCGCTGCGGTATCCGAAAGCGGCACGCCGGCCAGGTCGCTGAAGTCCACCCGGACGATCAGCAGCCGCTTGATCCCTTCGGTGTAGGTGGATTTCATGCGGAAGGCCCCGTCCACGTCCTGCCCGTTGCCCCGGTCCTTCATGGACAGCAGTTCCGCGGCGTTGAGCGATTCCAGGTGCTGATGTCCACAGACCCAGGCCTGTCCTCCTCCGGTGTCCACCGCGGTGGCCGTACCGTGCTCGGTGACGGGATGCGGGAAGTAGGCACATAGAGCCCCGGTGCCGTCTCCCATCGCTTCGGACTCCCCGGTTTCCATGGTCCGGACCGGATTCGGGTCGAGCGCAAACAGTCCGTCCAAGGCGATGCCGTGGATCGGGATGTCGGACATCGTCGTGTGTTCCAAACCCGGCCCGAAGGTGTAGGCCTTCCAGGTGCGGTCGCCGATGGTGACGGTTCGATACAGCGGTTCTGCTGGGGGCGCCTCGCCGGGAAGTCCGACCATGGCGATCAGGCCGAAATCGCCGCGTCCGCTGAGGGGCTCCTCGACATGCTGCAGGACCTGCGATGGAAGAAGCCTTCGCACGGTCCTGGGGACCGAAGACGCAAGCGCTGCCTCCGGGTTGGAGCTGATCAACTCCCGAAGGGCGAGGCGACGCGACTCGGCCAATTTCCGGCCTTCGGATTCCAATTCAAGCCGCGTCCTCGGATCCTCTTCTGTCAGATATCGGTCACACCACGATTGGAACTCCCTGAAAGCCGGTCCCGAAACGGCAGGCTTCCAAGCGCTTGCCGGGGGAGCGGCAAGAGGTGCCTCCAAAGGTTCTGCAATCTGGGGGCGGATGTCGGGGTCCTGCATTTCCGCGCCGGGTGCCGACGAACGAGTTTGAGCCGCAAGAACTCCATCGACCGGCTTCCAGCCGGATTTCGGGATGAGCGCGACACCGAGGAGCAAAAGCATGGTGATCGCTAGAAGAGGGGATCGGAAGGCGCGTCGATTCATTCTGTGGCTCCAGCTTGCAAGTCCAATGCCGAAGACTCGATCACGTTTCCGGTGGCGATCGGCGCGTCGAGCAATCGGTTGACCCTGACCTACGGTGGCAGCATGCTGCGAATCTATTAGGGGTGTGCTGGCTTTGGTCGGTCTCCCTTGTTTCCGATGTAGAACCTGTGGAAAGTGAATCCGGCCAAAAACAATTGAGGGTTCCTGGCGAAATCAACTCCAAGGAAACCTTTGGTATCCTTTGTTTGGCCTTGGTGGGTGTGTTCCTCGGCTCGGTACTCCTCTACTGGAGTCTCCGCTTTCCGAGTCCTCCACTCAACGCGGATTCCTTCGTCTACATCTCCGGTGCCAAGTCCCTTGCCGAGGGCAATGGCTACCGCATGGAATGGCACGAAGGGCGACCTCCGATCGGCTTGTACCCTCCAGGAAATTCATGGTGGCTGTCGCTTTTCTGGCCCAAAGGGGCGGGACTCGATGTCGTCCTTCCGCGGCTGTCCTTTTCGATGGCGATCATCGGGGCGATGACCAATGCCGTAATCCTTGCCTTCCTCTTTCGGGGGGGGATCCCACTCTGGTTGGCCGTCTCTATCACCATGGTTTGGAGCGTTTCTCCGTTGTGGGTCCAATGGCTGCATTTCTTCATGTCGGATCCGGCTTTCCTGCTGTTCGTGATGGCCGGGATGGCGCTGTTTGTTGGGCATATCCAACGGCCGACTCTGATAAGGTGGACAGGATTGGGAATCCTCCTTGCGCTTTCCCTTGCTTGGCGGTCGGCAGCGATGGGTCTCATCATCGGCGTCGGTGTGGTCCTGATGGTTTCAAGGGCCTCGCTTCTCACATGGATCGCAGCCCTCGGACCTGCGGTTGCCGCATTGGCGACCCGATCCAGTTGGGCCGGAACCGGCGGTGCCGGATATCTCGAGAACTACACACTCTTCGTTCGGGACTACGGCGGACTCCGCGGACTGTTCTTGGGCAAGGTGGATGAGTTGCTGTCCTGGTTTTCCGGTCGCTATTTCTTCGAAGGGGTCTTCCCGCTCATCAGTAGGACGTCGGCCTTTTTGGAACGGGAGCATCCCAGCCTAGCGTGGATTGCCAGCCTGCTGATGGGGATCTGCTTCGTGGCCCTCCTGGTCCTCGCTTGGGTGGGGTGGAAGGCGGTTGGAGTCGGTCGCAGGGGAATCGCCGCGGTGTTGGTGGTCTATTCGCTTTCGGTGTTCGCCGCTCCCAACCAGGGCTGGTATGTCCATCGCTACCTCTATCCCGTCTGGATCCTTCTCCTACTCGCCTTCGCACACGGTTTCCTGATTCGTTTCCCTTCGGTCAACGTTCCGGGCACATGGCAAAGGCGTTCCATTGTCCTCGTCCTGCTGGTGCTCGCCGCGGTGAATGCATGGGGATCGGTTCGGGTTTGTCGGACGTGGAATCAGCCATCCTGGGTCGAAGACTTGAGGCGAGTCGCCGAGCGGCTCAAATCGGAACCCGTGAACGGGCCACGTGTGGCTTTGGACATCAATTGGATACCCGCCGTGTATCTCGGAGACAGACTGGGATCCGGTTTGGTGGACGCCTACATGGTTCCGAGACGGGGTCGATTCCTTCCGATCTTTGTCCGCCATTCTGATCAGGGATACGCGAGGGCAGACTTCCTACTGACCACGACTGCGGACGAGGCAGCGCTTACATTAGGGTTTCTCCAGGAGATCCCCATCACCTCGAGCAATAGTTTGCGGCTTTTCCGGGTCACGCCCGTCGAGGAGGCGGCGTGGCGTCGGCGTGCCCACGTTCCTGAAGAGGAACCGACCAGGCCCCGCTGACCGGATTGCAGGAGGCCACGACTACCACCTTTGCCATCTCCGTGGCGATGTGGGTCTCCCTTGGACGACATCCGCCGACGGAGTCCAAACCGCGCTGACGGGACGAGATATGGCAGGGGCGCAGGGTTGATCCATCAGGGATGGGGTTTTTGAGGAAGCGGAGAAGGGGTTCGCCTTCCGGCCCTGTGACGGCCATCGATACCTTGTCCGAGACGGGTTTGCTTGAACGGGTCCTGGTACGCCTCATCGAGGGGCAGGAACGGGCCGGGTTCGATCGTCATGCGGAGCAGGATCGCTTCTTCCACCAACCTAATGTCGTCGGCCCAGTCCTGCGCTACATCGCCGCACTGGACGGCACGACGGTTGCCCTCCTCCTCTCCTCCAGCGCCGTCCTCCACCTGAAGGCTCGCGAAAGGTGGATTGGCTTGACTGCCCGCCAGCGCATCCGCCGGCTCATCCTGGATGGCAGAACGCTGCGCGGCAGCGGCCGAAGGAATGGCAAGGCCTTGCAGATCTTCTCCCCGGTCACCCAACACCTGCGGCTCGGCTTCAGCGGGTTTCGATCGAGGAGAAGACCAATGAGATCCCCGAGTTCAAGTCGTTGCTCCATGCGGTGAAACCGCCAATGGGAACCCTCGTGAAGGCCGAAGCCATGCACAGTCAGCAGCAATCGGCCTGGTGCGTGGTCGAGGATTTCGGCGGCGACCAACTCTTCGCACTCGAGGGCAACCCGGACGGCATCCTGGATCGTGTGGAACGCCTGCCCGCCCCGAAGGCATTTCCCCCCTGAGGCCGAGTGTCCGTGTGAGAAGCATCCCGATCGGCTTGAGCGACGGCGCCTGGTACGGGTAAAGATGAGTCCGCAGGAGACCGGACTGTTCGGTTGTTGGCAGTTCATCGCGGTGCAACGCAGATGAATGCCCTAGGGCAAGTCCAAGCCGCCGAGCCTTGAGCTTGGCTACTGCGTCACCGGCGTGGCCGCCGATCAACTCACCAACCGGGAACTCTGCGAAGCGATCCGCGACCACGGGTCGACCATCGAGAATGGCTTCCGCTACCGCCGGGACGTGTGCTTCGCCGAGGACCAGTGACGGGTACGGAAACGGGGCGTCGTCGGGATCCTGGCCGCGCTGCGGAATCTCGCGATCGCGGTGTACGAACAGGAGTCCGATCGTCGACCCAGCCAACCCATGACCATCGGGAACTGGATGGAACGCCATTCCTTTGGCCGCGCCCACGGTTCCCCGACCTGTTGAGCCAACACCTTCTTCAATCCCATACGGATCCAAAGGGATCCACGCCGTTCCGGGCGGTGTTGGATGCCGGCCTCAACCCGCGAAGGCGGCATGTGGGCACGCGGCCTGGCAACGGCCCCCAAGGGACTCGTCACCGGGGCCTGCTCTCTCCCCAATACAGATGAGTCCGCTCCGACGCACTGTTGCATTTTTGTTTGGTCTTACCATTGACATCAGGGTGCTTTACGCCTTCAATGAGCCCGGATTGGCAGGGTAGCACTCCATATTTCTATGAACTCAAAGTATCTTGTTTTTGCCTCTGCGGCTGCCATGGCGTTTTCCGCCAACGCGGCTCTTTTCGTCACCTCCAGCACCTCCACTGGTGCTAATTCTGGTATCGCCCCTGATTCGTTTCTCCCTCCGGCGATCATTGTTTTCACCCCGGATGTTTCCGGAACGTTGACCAGCCTGGGCCTGTTCGACAACGGAGGTGACGGCTTTGCTGAACATGGGCCTGGCTTCACGGTCGCGCTCTGGGAAAACACGACTGGCAATGAAGGTAGCGTTCTCCGCTCTGCTTCGTTCACGGGGACCGGTGGTACCTTGGCGGGCGGGGGCAACGAATGGCGCCTCCAGACTGTGACGTCGGTCTCCCTCAACGCTGGAACGTCCTACGCCCTTGTTGTTCGCGATAACGGAAATCCGGGTTCTGGGCTCTTCTCTGGTTTCGGTGCCGGAAACCACGGCGCCGGTGATTCGACGCTTGCCGCAGGGGTCTCTGCCACGTACTCCGGCATCACGGTTTCCTCTGTGTTCACCCGGACTGGATTCGCTGTCGACGCGACTGACATTTTCCGGACCAGCGGTGGTGACATCAACGCCCTTTCGAGCACCCAATACCGTTTTGCCACTGGCGACTTCACTGCCGTTCCCGAACCCTCCACCTACGCGCTCGTCGCGGGTGCTGGCCTCGCTGGATTCGGCCTCTGGCGCCGTCGTTCGACCAAGGCCTGATCTTGGTTGATCTTTCAGACGCGCCTTCCGGTCTGCGGAAGGCGCGTTTTGTTTTTCGTCGGAATCGGAAAATCCTCGGCCAGAAGGAATCCGCATTTGACTCGCTCAACCGCCGCTGGCTAGACATTGCGACACCGCGCTATGGCAAAACTCTCCGTGCTGTCCGAGGGATTCAACGGACTCTCTTTCGAGGTGAAAACCGAGAAGGCCTCGATTGGACGTCTGGACGACAATTCCTTCAGCATCCCCGAGGCCAGCGTCAGCAGTCACCACTGCGAGGTGTGGCTGAAGGGGGATGACGTGGTGGTCAAGGATCTCGGATCCACCAATGGAAGCTTCATCAACGAACTCCAGTTGGCGGCCGAAAAGGAGGCGGTGTTGCGCCCGGGTCAGGTTCTACGGTTGGGTCAGGTCCAACTCCGGTTCGAAACCGGAATGAAGCAGTCCGACGCATCGCGGCAGACGGTCAAGATCGGTGCGGGAACCCTTGCAGGGACCGCCAACAACACCGCGTTCGCCAAGAAGTCCAACAATGCGAACAAGGTGTTCTTTGCGGCTGGCGGCCTTCTCCTGCTCATCATCATCGCGGCCTTGGTCTACGCCTTCGGGAACCTCTCCTCTCCCACCGCGCCGTGACCCATTGATGGTTCACGGTCGCCCGATCGGATTTTCGTGCGACTGACTTCCAGGATTCCATCCGGGTGGCGTGCCCGGTTTGGAGCGTGTGTTCTAGGGTGGATCCTGCCGCTGTCCGGGACTTCGGAACATCGCCTTCAAGTCGATCCGCGACTCGAGATCCAGTTGTGGGCCTCGGAGCCCGACGTCCTCGATCCGGTCTCCATCACCTTTGATGCCGAAGGTGTGGCCTTTGTCGCCGAGTGCCGGGACTACCCCAACGGAGCCGGCCCTGCTGGGTCCGTGCAAAGCGCTGTTCGCAGGCTCGAGGACACCGACCTCGACGGCCGTCCGGATCGCTCCACGGTCTTTGCTGCGGGGCTCAGCTTTGCGACCAGTGTGCTGCCGTGGCGGGATGGTCTGCTCGTTCTTGCGCCCCCCCAGATCCTTTTCCTGCGGGATACAGACAACGACGGTCGTGCCGATTCCCGGGAGGTGCTGATCGAAGGCCTGATCCGTGGAGTCAGCGATTCCCTCGCGAACAGCCTTCGACACCATCTGGACGGTTGGGTTCACGTGGCCAACGGAGGCAACGGCGGGCGCCTGACCTCGAGGAAACAACTCGGGGATCCACTGGACATCGAGGGAATGGATTTCGCCTTCAAGCCGGATACGGGCGAGATTCGATTGACCGGAGAGACCGGCGGTGGATTCGGCTTGGTGTTCGACGAGTGGGGCAGGGCCTTCACCACCTACAACATCAATCACATCCAGCACCGTTTCCTGGAAAGGCATGTCGCCCGAAGGAACACGGCGTTCCCGCCGGTATCCTTGACGGCCAGCATCTCCGACCACGGAGAGATGTCGCCGATCTTCCCGATCTCCTCGCCATCGACCCGGCCCAACCATCCGGAACAGGCCGGACATTTTTCTGCTGCCGGAGGACTGGGGGCCGGATTATCCTCGGCGTTCCCCGAGGATCTACAGGGCTCGATCTTCGTCGGGGATGTCGTGGGGAACCTCGTCCACCGCGACCGCATCGTCCGAGACGGTCCCGGCTTCCGTGCGTCGAGGGGCCCGGAAGAAAGCCATTCGGAGTTCCTCGCCTCCAGCGATCCTGCGTTTCGCCCGGTGGCCTTTGAGTCCGGTCCCGACGGTGCGCTCTACATCGCGGACATGCAGCGGGATGTGATCGAACATCCGGATTACATCCCGGCAAAGGTCCGCGAACGTCAGGATCTGCGGGCCGGTGACACGCGGGGGCGGATCTATCGGGTGACCCCCAAAGGAGGCTTGCCGCCGTATCGGCCGATTCGCAAAGAGAAGGCTCCGAGAGATTGGGTTTCCCTTTTGGGGCATCCCGACCTCTGGTGGCGACAGACTGCGCAACGGAAACTCTTGGAGGCGCCGCCGGAGGATGCATTGCCGCGACTGCGCGAGATGGCGGCCACGGACGGCCGTCCATTGGCCCGGCTTCACGCCTTCTGGACCCTGAAGGCCCTGAATTCGCTGACCTTGAAGGACCACTCCAGGGCATTGACTGACGGCCATCCCGGTGTTCGCGAGAATGGGTTGATCCTTGCCTACGACATCGTCGGAACCGGTACCGATCTCCACGCTTCGGTGGTCCGTCTGGCCTCGGACCCGGATGCCCGGGTCCGGATGCTCGCCGCCATGGTGCTTGGGAACCTCGGAACCGACCTCGCCTCGGGCGCGCTTCGGGACCTGTATCGCACGGACGCCGAGAGTCGCTGGAACCGACTGGCCGCCTTGAGTTCGATGAAGTCGTCCGACCCAAGACGATTCCTGACCCGCTTCCTTGGGGAGACCGGATTCCGATTCGCCGCGGGTCCGGGCCGGATTCAGATCCTCAAGGAACTGTCGGAGATGAGTGCCGTGCTGGCGGCCTCGAATCCCTCCGACTTCGCTTGGCTGCTCGAACATTGCGACGCCTCCCTCTCGTTCGAGTCGAGAATGGCCATCCTGCAGGGAGCCGAGGCTGGACTTGGACGTTCCGGTTCGAAGGTCCGCATTCCCGAGTCCACCCGCGGCCACCTTGCTCGATTGACCACAGGAGCGAAGCCCCAGGAGATGCTGTTGGTCTGGAGGATCTTCAGCCAACTGCAGATTCCAGTCGGAGCCGCTTTCGAACGCTCCTTGGCGCAGGTGGTGCGGAATGCGGCCGAGGAATCCCGACCTTTACCAACTCGGCTCCAGGAGATCCCCCTCTTGGAGGCCGTGCCGCAGTTGGCAACCAATCTCCTTCCGCGATTGCTGACCGGAAAGGAAGTTCCAGAGGTGCAGATGGCGGCGTTCGATGTCCTTCTGAGGCTGAGAGCGGTCGACAAGGTGGAAATCGTTTTGGGAAGCTGGCCGACTCTCTGGCCGGGCGTGAAGGATCGTGCGATTCGTTTTCTCGTGGACCGCCGTGAGAACCACGAAGCCCTGCTTGCGGCGTTGGAATCCGGACGAATCCAGCCGGGCGAATTGAGTCTCGATTTGGAACAACGCCGCCGACTGCTGCGGTCGCCGATCCCGGCCATCCGCGCCCGCGCGGGGACGTTCTGGAGGGATGAGGAGTATTCGAACCGGAAAGCTGCCGTGGAGGAATGGATGGCGAAGCTTCCTGCCACCGGAGATGCGGGCCGTGGTGTGAAGATCTTCGGCGACCTTTGCGCCCGCTGCCACAAGCTGGGCAATGTAGGCCGGCTTGTCGGACCGGATCTCGCCGGAACCGCCCATCGAAGTGTCGAGGACCTCCTGTCCAACATCCTCGACCCGAACATGGCGATGAATCCGTCTTTCGGGGCCTACGAGGTGGAACG
>JAIXUV010000245.1 GCA_027483345.1 Verrucomicrobiales bacterium
GAATTGAACCAAAGTGCAGATCTCTATGATCAAGATGTAATTAGAACCTTCTTCCTGACCTTTGAATCCAGTGAATGGGAGAAGGAATTGTCTGATTTTAGAGATACGGACGTCGAAGTTCCCGCTACGCTTCAAGTGGATGGGAAAGTATACAAGGCGGTTGGTCTCCATTTTCGCGGAATGTCATCTTACTCGATGGTAATAGAAGGACAGAAGAGGTCATTGAATATTTCAATGGACCTGGTAAACAAAGGGCAGAATCTTCTCGGGTATAAAGCGTTGAATCTGCTGAACTCGCACGAAGATCCGTCATTTCTAAGAACGGTGCTTTATAGTAGGATTGCGAGGGAGTATCTGCCAGCCCCAAAAGCAAACTTGGTCCATTTGGTCATCAATGGAGAGAGTTGGGGTATATACTCAAATGTGCAGCAATTCAACAAGGAATTCGTAAAGGAAAACTTTGGTTCAAAATCTGGAACGCGTTGGAAGGTTCAGGGAAGTCCAAATGGGCGTGGTACACTTGAATATCTGGGTTCAGACCCGCAGGCGTACCGTAAAATATATCAAATCAAAAGTAAGGAATCCAAGGAAGCTTGGGCGCGCCTGATTGAAATGTCGAGAGTTCTAAGCCAGACTCCTTCTGTGGATCTGAAAGGGAAGCTGGAACCACTTCTTGATGTTGATGGCGTGCTTCGGTTTCTTGCTCTTGAAAACGTCCTGATAAACAATGATGGATACTGGATTCGAGCAAGTGACTATTCCCTATTGTTGGACGACAAGGGGCGAATTCATTTGGTGCCTCACGATATGAACGAAGGTTTTTCAAGACCCGGTGGACCAGGATTCGGTGGGGGTGGTGGGAGACCTTGGGGACGTCGGGGGCCTCCGGGCAGCTTAAGCGAAGGAAGACTTCCCGGATCAACCGAGTTTGAGCCAAATCAACCAACTCTTGGTCGCCCTCCGATTCGAGAATTCGGCTCTGGCGGGAGTTCCCGGATAGAAGGAGTGAAACTTGATCCGCTGTTTTCTGTTAGCGACGCAAGCAAGCCGCTGATAAACAGGGCTTTAGCTGTTCCGGAGTATCGGTCGAGATACCTCCGCTATGTCCGGGAGATTGCAGACAAGGCGCTCGATTGGCAGCGCCTAGGGCCAATTGCTGAGCGTCTTCATGCCGCGATTGAACCTATTGTGAAATCCGATGGCCGAAAACTTGACTCCTATGAAGATTTTAAATCGAGTCTGAAGCTCAACGGAAGCTCAGGCTCTGCTATCTCGATCCACAGATTTGCTGTCGAGCGCAGGGAGTTCATTATGGGGGCGGAGTTGGAAATGAACCCGTAACTGGTCAATGTAGATTTGATTTCAGCCTATTGCTGCTTTACGCTCGAGCTCGTCGAGCGCGTCTTCTAGCTTGGTCATATTTACTAGAATTCTTTCGATGTATGGATTGATCCCGTTGGGCTTTGGTTTAGCCAGATACCGAAACAGGCCAACGAAATCCGACTCGATTTTTGGTTGGACGTAGCGAGCCCAAAACGCGGGCGTTCTCCTCATTAAATCTTCTGCGCTGGTGAACAGTTCTGATTCCGCGCCATTAAAGCGGGATGACTCTTTGAACTCTTCGAAGAGGATAGGTAATTTATCTACGTAATCATCTGCGGCCATCTGGCCGAGCAGGTCGGCAGTTCCAAGAGCGTAGCCGGCAATCCGATGCTCTTCGGAATCAAAATAGATGCTTGATGGGTTCGTTCCCATTCCCGTGCAGCGGATCATGGATTGAACCGCCAAGATTTCACGGTCGGAAACTCCTTTGTGACGCAGAAGGTGGTCCGCAAATGTGCAACTCCTGCTGACATGTGTCTTGGTGTACTTGGCGCCTGTTCCAGAACGGTCGGTTCGTGTCTTCAGGTAACCGGTGTCATGGAGGAGTATAGCCAGGATTGCCAATTCAAATGCCCGCTTCCCAAGAGGCGGCGTCGCTTCAGCCTCGGCTCGTCCCCTGAGCAATTGTGATAGACACAGCGTTCCTTGAAGCGTGTGCTCCAAATCGTGATATCGAGTGTCGACCGGTAGGTAGCCTGGAAATCGCCCTCTGAAAGCGTCGATCGCCCATCCGAACGCTCGGCTGACAAACTGGGGATCGTTGTCAGGAAAGAGGAAGACGTAGTCGGCGTGGACCCGGGTGGCCACTGCCAGCGGATCCCGGGTGTTTACCCAAGGGTGCATCTTCTGGACCCATACCGAATCTTCCCGGTTTCGCACAGAAAAAGCTGCCGCAGGAAGCGGACCAGAAGCAGCCTCCCGACCTCACAGATTTCAGGGATTGTTGCGATCCGGGTTTGGGTCCAGTACCGGCGTATTCTTGAGCCCAATGTTCTGTTCGTAGACTCCAAGCTTCAGGGTAGCTGTTGGCGTCTTCGCGCGAGCGGATCTTCCGAGCAACGCCAATCTCTGCGAGGCCTGCTCGGCCCAGGTGCTTCCGGGGTATCTGGTGAGGACCTCCTCAAGTGCTTCCTTCGCCCATTGCAGTCCGGACTCCCCAGACTGAAGATGGATGTCGGCGATTCGGTTCAACCATGCGACCACCCGTCGCTCAGGTTGGTTGGGGCCTTCCACAAGCGTCCGGAGCTCTAGGACGGCGAGTGAGGTCTTTTGGAAGGATTCGGCGTACAGCAGGGCCAGACGTTCACGGGACTCCCAGTCGAGCGGATGCTGCTCCAGCTTCTGCACTAGGTCTCTGGCTTCTTCCTGAGGATCCGGCTCCAGCTTCATCGATGCCCCGAGGTCCTTCATGAGGCCTATCCTCTCTTGGTGTCGGACCATTGCGATGGGCGCCACGGGTTCACCCGAGCCACGAGGTGCGGCCATGTGGGCGATTCGCTGGCGAGCAATCCTCCCGGCTTCCGAGTCAGGTCCATCCTGAACGATGGATTCGAGAACTGCGATGGCTTCGCCGAGGTCCAGAAGCGTATTTTGGAGAAGTTCAGCGCGGAGAAAGCGCGAATTGTTCAGTGCTGCCGTTGGAAGCTCCGGCTGCGCCTCGAACGAAACCAGCACCCCCAGTGCGGCCCGGGCGTCCTTTTGCTCTTGGAAAAGGATTTCCGCCTTCAGGGAGGTTCCTTCCCAATCTTTGGGAAATTTCTCTAATTCCGCATCGATTTCTGCCAAGGCCACGCTCAGTTCACCCTTTTTCCGATGGGCCCGCGCCCGGAAGTAAAAGGGACGGGGCTCCGCCTCCTCTTTTCCGCCAGTCAATGCACCCGTGAGTCCGCTGAGTGCCATGTCCACGATGCTGGGTACCCAGATGATGGACAGAATCACCATGGCAGGAATCATCGCGACCAAACCGATGACCGCACCAGCAAGTCCGCCTCCTGCTGCCATTTTTCCTACCAAAACCACCACGGCGGCGAGAACACCGGTGATCGCCCATCGACCGCTGGCATCGAACATCCGCTGATCATCGCGACCCGAAAGGCGATGCATCAGGAAGAACCCGCCGGCGATAAAGAGAAGGCCGCAGCCAAGGATGAGCAGCATGGTGTCCTAGGGGTTGCTCTCCAACATACATCGGTGCACCGGGCGGTAAAGAGCCCAATGTACCGATGGCGCGGTCGGAAATCTGGTGGACAGGAGGGACCCTAGGATAGAATCCGTCGACCCTCGTCGAGGAAGATTCCCTTGAACATCATCTCCAAGGCTTGGGGATTGCTTGCCTTCGACAAGCCTTCCTTCTCCGAAATCTTCCCTGACTTAACCAGGTCGTACAGCGCCTGATTGAAGCTCTGCATCCCGTCTTCGCGCCCCGTTTCAATTGCGGCTCCCAGTTTCTCTAAACGGTTTTCTTCCAACATCTTACGAACTGTTGGCGTGTTGATGAGGATCTCCAACGAAGGGGTCACGCCCCCGGAGACGGTGGAAACCATCCGTTGGCAGACGACTGCCTTCAACGTGGCCGCCAACTGTCGCCGAGTCTGCTCCCGTTCGTCGGGCTTGAAGAAGTCGAGAATGCGGCCCACCGACTGGGCAGCGTTCTGGGTGTGGAGCGTGGAGAGGACGAGATGCCCCGTGTCTGCCGCGCTGATGGCGGCTTGGAAAGAGATGGCGTCCCGCATTTCGCCAACCATGATGATGTCGGGGTCCTGGCGGAGGACATGCTTGAGGCCGGCTTGGAAACTGCCGGTGTCCAGGCCGATCTCGCGCTGCTCCACCACCGACTGGTTGTCCTCGAAAACGAACTCGATCGGGTCCTCCAAGGTGACAATATGCTTTTTGAAGTTGGCGTTGATGTGCTCGATCATCGCCGCCAAGGTGGTTGATTTCCCGGATCCGGTGGTTCCTGCCACCAACACGATCCCGCGAGGGGCGGAGGCAATCGTCTTGAGAATTGGAAGCAGTCCAAGATCCTCGAAGCTAGGCACTTGAGTCTTCACGTACCGCATTGCGAGCGCAAAGGTTCCTCGCTGCTGGAAGACGTTGGTGCGGAAGCGTCCAACTCCGGGCTCGTAGTAGGAAAAATCGACTTCGCGTTCCTCGTCGATGCGTTTCCGGGCGTGCGGCGGGACCATCGTGGTAAGGATCTTGTCCATCCACTCCACCGTTGGAACCGGTGCTTCGATGGTCACCAGTTGGCGGTTGATGCGGAAAACCACAGGGGTTCCCACCTTGATGTGGACGTCGGAGGCCCCGCCTTCAACGGCCGCTTTGAGAATTCCACGAAGGAGATCTGTATCGTAGCTCATCAGGAAATGTACGTCGAACCTAAGCAATTGCCGAGCCGGCGGACAGGGAATTTCGCGAAGCGACGGCCGGACGCAGGAACGGAAGCCGAGTTGGTTCCAGTCCGCCGACCTGCCGTGCGGCTCCAGTCTTGAAACTCTTCCAGCGGAGGCTAGATTCTGTTCCCGTCTTGCGGCCCGGCACCAAAGCAGGAGAAGGCCATGAAATCGTCAAGAAACGACCCAGTTCTCCCATGTCCGACCTGCCGAAGCTTGGGAAACTGGTTCGCAGCAGTAAATGGTCCGTTCTGCTCGAAGAGATGTCGCCTCGTTGACCTAGGACGGTGGTTGAATGAGGAGAACAAGATCTCCAAGCCGTTGGAACAGAGCGACATTAGCGCGGCCGAGGTTGTCGCCTCCGCCGGTATCCCGGTTCCCGATCCTTCCGAGTGAGCCGGTCGGGTAACCTTAGCCTACCTCCAGTCGTCAGTGGAAAGTGGCAGGGTGGCCAAGAACTTGCTGGTGGGGAGGGATTTCGCAGATTTTTGGACTAGATGGAGGGAGCGCAAATAAGGGTTTTACACCCACCCCTCCGATCGTTGACGCTCTTGCCGAAGGTGTGCGGGTTCTGGGCTCCGGTTCTCGGAGTTTGCAGGGCTTCAAGCGCATCTTGTTGGGAGGGGAAAATCCAAATTTCGAACAAGGTCGCCTCCATCTGAGTTTAATCAAAATGTTTGCCACGAGTTTCCAGAGGGTCGTCACCGCAGGGGTTGCTCTGTCCACGGGCCTGCCTTGTCTCGGCGCCGACTTGGAGGGCTACGACCTCGACAAGTTATTCAGTTTCAGTTGGGGTGAATTTCGGGTTCGACCACAATTCGCGACACGTTTTACATTCAACGACAATATATTTTTCGCACCTTCAGAGGGGCTTAATTATATTGATCCGAGTAGACCCGCATATATTGTCGAAGAGGCTTCTTCTGGATCTGGCTATCAGTTCAGGCCGGAGCCAACTTCACCCCTGCAGCCATACACTGGAGTATTACAGCATCGGGTGTATTCAAACGGATCGCTAACTAACCTTGTAGCTGCGTCGCCATTTTTCCTTACTGACGTTTATCCGCCTTTACGGGTACCTTTCACTCCAGGTCAATTCGAAGAGTTTTTCGGTTTTCGTACCAACAGTCTGCAGTTTTCAAAGCGAACTTCCGATGTCATTGGGTCAGTTAGCCCTGGGGTCGAACTTCAATACGGCTCTGAGGAATACAATTTTGTCGGTGGAAGCTATAATGTTGATATCGTCCGGTATATCGACCAAGGAATAGAACCGGACCCTATGCATCGGTTCAAGTTTCAGCAACGAGTAGAGCGAAGCCGCTTGCGGTTTGATGGAAGCCAATCACTTGCATATATTTCATCCTTTTTGGGAGCCGGTGCAAATCAAGGGGGGCGTCTTGTTGATCGATGGAATGGATCGATGCTTGGTCGGGTAACTTATGACAGCTCTGCAAAGACAGATGTGTATTCAGAAATGTCCTACAACTTCACTGAATACAAATCAAGCATACCACTTTATAGTGACAACACGTGGCAGTTAGGACTTGGATCCACTTACAAGCCCACCGAGAGGTTTTTCTTCTTCGCAGAAGGTCACTATTCCCAAACCGCTTCGACGCCTTCAGTCAGCACGCTTGCCCCAGCCCCTTATTCCCAAGTTTACGGAGGGTTTTTCGGAATTCGAGGTAACTTTACTGAGAAGATTCAAGGTTCCATCCGGGGTGGTTATGAGATTCGAGAATTTCCGAACGTGACAACTTCTGACCCATTCGGAATCCCTGCCGCTGAGATTTCGCTGACATATCTCCCACGTTACTCGACACAGGTCACAATCTCGTACAGTCGCCGAACCGCGGTCGCGCCACAGCTTGCGCAACAAGCTGCTTCCTATGATTCTGTTGTTCTTGGCGCGAGGCAGGTTATTGGAACTTCGGCTAAATGGATCGCTTCTGCAGAGTTAAGAATGTCCCTTGGTGAATTCGATAGTTTGGTGTCACCACAGGCACTAACCTATGACTACTTTCCCGGAAGCAATCTTAGGTACCCAGTGGTTCGGTCTGCAGACTTCCAGCGAAGCGAGAGCACCATGAATTACAACCTTGGAATATCTTACTCTCCCAGACCGTGGCTAAGCGCTCAACTCGGATACGAGTATGAATCTTATGTGAACAAGTTCGCGGATGCCGGGTTTGAAGACTACTTTTTGCCAGATTACGACGCGCACCGTGTAACTATTACCTTGCAGCTTGGTTATTAATATGAAATTGAAATTGAACTGGATTCTTTGTCTCACTCTGGGAATCTTGGCTTCGCTATTGAAAGCGGAAGATAATGTCCGCTTATTGATGCCAGGCGATGTTCTAATGTTTCGTGTGGCAGAAGAAGTTGAAATGGCTCAAAGGATCACAATTCCAAACGATGGAAAAATCACCTATTGGCTTCTTGACCCGATCGTGGTTACAAATCAGTCAGTTGCTCAGATTCGGCAGACCATTTACGAAATGCTGGACAAGGATTACATTATTAAGCCGGCACTTTCTGTAGAAGTGGAAGTCTATTCGAAGCAGTTCATTAATGTGGGCGGAGCTGTCATGGAACCGGGTCGCAAGGAACTCCCAGTCGACCGGAGAATCGATATTATGGATGCTCTTGCAATGGGCAGAGGGTTTAGCCCCAAGGCTGACAAAAATGAAATATTTCTTAGAAGGAAGGGGCAGACTGTTAAATATACAAAGCGGCAACTGGACCAACTTTTCGAAAAGGGAGAGAGAATAATGGTTGAGCCGGACGATAATATTGACGTCAAAGAAGCGATTTTCTAAAACCGAACCTCACCATTTTCATGGAAGAAAATAATCAGGTCCTGCAGTCGGCAAAGCCCAACTCGACGGATCAAAACAATAATCTGAGACAGTATTGGCATGTGGTGTTGGAGCGTCGGTGGCTGATCATCGCGACTTGGGCCGCGTGTATGATGGCTGGAGTCATCTACTCCTATCAAGCTACACCGATGTTTCGTGCTGTTGCCAAGCTCCAGATTGATCCTGAGTCTTCTGGGGTGTTGAATTTGAAGGATACCATCTCCTACGGTGCTAAAGATCAGGACTATCTTCAAACACAATATCGCAATCTAGAGAATCGAAGCCTTTTGGCCGAGGTTATCGAAAAGCTGAAATTGGATTCAGAAGACGAAAGATACAAAGGGGCTTTAGATAAGGTTGCAGCCTTGGATGATGATTTGAAAATTGTTCCGATTCGTTTGACTCGACACGTTGAGGTTCAGATTGTTCATCCAAATGCAAAGCAAGCTGAGAATATTGCTAATACGCTCCTGAAGATATTTCTTCGCAACAATCTTGATGATAAAAAGCAGAAGTCGCTTCAAGGTTATAACATTCTAAATCAGGAAGCCAATGCGAAGGAAGTTGAGTTGGCTGCTCTCCAAAAGGATCTTCAGAAGTATCGGACAGCCAAGGGAATGATTTCGCTCGTTGACGAGCAAAATATTGACGCGTTGACGATGCGGGATCTGAAGTCAGCGTATGAAGTAATTAGGTCCCAGTCGGATACGGCACTTAAGACGGCAGAGCAGGCTAAGCAAGCAGCTTCCGAGGGAAAGGAATTGAGTGAAATCGCCGCCATTGCGAAGGATGAGCAAGTTGGAGCTCTTAGGAGATCTATCAACATGAATAATTCTAAGTTGGCCTCCTTGAAGACCAAGTATCGCGCGAAGCATCCCAAGGTTGTTCAAGTATTGACCGAGCTACGTGCTGATGAGCAAAAGCTGCGCGATGAGTCAGAGCGGGTCTATAAGGCGCTTCTAGACGATGCTCAGCTGCAAAAGGATCGGGAAGCTGAAGCCCTTCGAAAGTATAAGGAGGCTGAACAGCGAGTTTTTGCGCTAGGCGATGCAAAAATCGATTACGATATCAAGGAACAGAAGCTAAAACGCGTTGAGCTCATTTATCAGACCATTCTTTCCAAGGCTAGGGAGTTTGACATTGGGACTAAAGACCTTCTTCAAAATATGAAGGTGGTTGATCCGGCTATAGTTCCCTTAAAGCCGGTCAAGCCAAATAAACCCTTGATATTTATTGTTAGTATCATCGGTGGCTTTGGTATTGCATTAGGGTTGGCGCTGTTCGTTAACTTTTTGGATGATTCCATCAAGAGTCAGGAAGATGTTGAAAATGTTCTTCATCTTCCGTTCTTGGGATACATTCCGAACGTTAAGTCAACTAGTGTTGTTGAGCGAGATCTTCAAGCCCATCTACATCCCACTTCGAGTTCTGCAGAAGGCTTCCGCACTTTGCGAGCTGCCGTCTCGCTCACCCGAAATGCAGACAAGCTTCGGGTGATCAGCGTGACCAGTACCATTCCCTCCGAAGGTAAATCCTTGGTGGCCTCGAACCTCGCGATTGTGACGGCTCAAACTGGACTTCGGACACTGCTGGTAGACGCGGACCTTCGCCGTCCTTCCGTCCATAAGGCTTTCCAGCTTCAGAGTCCTGTCGGGCTTTCGGCGTACTTGGCTGAGAGGGTCAATAGTATCTCCGAAATCGCTCATACTACCGAGGTCCCTAATCTCGACGTTATCTGCTGCGGCGCTACCCCTTCCAATCCATCTGAACTCATCAGCTCCAAGCGAATGATTCAGTTCTTGGATGAGGCTTCTCAGCGTTATGATCGGGTCATTTTGGACTGTCCGCCCGTTTCGGCGGTTGCAGATCCGTTGGTGGTGGGAGCTATGGCGGATGGCGTTGTCTTCGTGACTAAGTTCAACAAGATTCGTCGAGAACATGCCGTTCGATCGGTCCAACGCATCCAAGATGCAGGAATCCACATTATTGGCTTGGTCCTCAATGATATTGACTTTGAGGGCAAGGATTCCTACTACTATAGCTATCATTACTACCAGAATCGCTACTACGCTTCACATTATCGTAGTAAGCCGACGTTAGATACTGCTAGTGTCAAAAAAACCTCGGATGACAAGGCGAAGTCGTCCTGAGTAAACTTTTTCAGAGGGGCGCGGGCTTCGGCCTGCGCCCCTTTTTCTATTTTGCACTGCAGAGAATGCAAAAGCTTCCTGGCATATTCGGCTCCCGATGCGGCCAACGAGTCCGAATGTGGCAAGTTGGCGTCATGTTGGCTGTATTGGGGGGAGTTGTTTCAGGAGTCCTAGCAGCTCTGTTTTTGGGATTGCTCGAAAGGGTAAATCACTTGTTTCAATTGAACCCGATTCTAGTCGTCGGTTTGCCAATCGCGGGGTGTTTCGGGTATGTGATAATTGGTCGCTACGGTTTAGGAATTGGAGCGGGAACCTCGTTGATTCTCCAAGTGTTCCACGGGCGTAGGGAAACTATACCTTTTCGGATGGCTCCAATGGTGCTGTGGGGAACTCTGCTTTCCCATTTATTTGGTGGGTCAGTCGGTAGAGAGGGAACTGCGGTGCAGATGTCTGTTGGCGCTATGGTGGGGGGGGCAAGATGGATGGGGATCGGAACTGAGTGGAATCGAACTTTAGTTGCCTGTGGGATTGCGGGCGGATTTGGTGCGGTTTTTGGAACACCCTGGGCCGGTGCGATTTATGCGGTGGAGATGCCGGTGTTTGGTGTTATTCAATGGCGATATGTTCCTTTCTGTATCATTTCGTCGCAGGTCGGGAATTGGGTTTGCATGGCCTGCGGGGTGGAGCATTCTGAGTATCCAATGATTGCATCAGTTGATTACACCTCGATAGTATTGTGGTGTAAAATTGGAGCGGCTGGATGCGTTTTTGGTTGTTGCGCTCGGTTCTTTATCAGTCTGACTCGTGGTATTGGTCGAATACTAATTCGAAGTGGTCTCTCGGGCATCACGCAAGTGTTGGCGATAAGCTGTGCTGTCGCTTTATTGGGAACGATCGGGGGCATGCAAGGATATCTTGGGCTTGGAGTGGAGAGTCTGAATCCAGCATTGCCTAGTTTGCTTGGGTCCTTTTCCCAAGGGGGAGTTTCCGGATGGAGTTGGCTGTGGAAACTTGTCTTCACAGCTCTCACACTGGCTGCTGGATTTCGAGGCGGCGAGGTGACGCCACTCTTCTTTGTGGGTGCCGCAATAGGGAACTCCACGGCCTACCTATTGGGATGTCCAGTGGACTATCTTGCGGCGCTGGGTATGGCGGCGGTCTTTTTTGGTGCCTGCCATTCCCCTATTGCAGGTTGCATGATGGGGATTGAATTGTTTGGGATAGAGTTGGCAGCACCCCTGTTCCTAGTTTGCCTGATTTCCGACCGGGTTTGCTCCGGGATTAGTCTCTATCCTGACCAGCTGTACAAATCGGACGTTCAGCTAGAACCCCCGCTGAACTAATGAGTCTTTGGATCTTGCAAACCAAACTCATGTAGTTTCCGGTGGAGGGTACGCCGGCTCACTCCCAGCTTCTTGGCCGCTTCAGTCCGATTGCCGGACGTCTCAGTGAGAGCGTGGATCACCAGTTGTCTTTCGGCCTCTTTGAGGGAGAGTCTGCCGGAACCAATGGCATGATTCGTTTGCCGATTGCTTTCCATCACTTCGACCTTGTGGTCGCGGACCTGGGGTGGCAGATCGCGAGGCTCTATGACCGTGGTTCGGCTCAAAACCACGGCATGTTCGATGGTTGCGCGCAACTCACGCACATTTCCGGGCCATCGGTATTTCAACAAGAGGTCCAAGGCTTCGGTGCTGAATCCAGAGAGCTGCTTTTCGTTGTCCCGGGCGAATTCCTTCAGGAAAGCGCTGGCCAACAATGGAATGTCTGAGACCCGATCCCGAAGTGGCGGAAGATGGATGGGGACCACTGCAATTCGGAAGAACAGATCCTCCCGGAATCGGCCTTCGTTTACCAAGGTTCGCAGGTCTTTGTTGGTCGCCGAAAGGAATCGGACATCAGCGGATTGTGTCTTCGAGGAACCCAGGCGTTCGTAGGTCCGTTCACCGAGCAAGCGGAGCAACTTGACCTGAGTGGTGGCGTCGATTTCCCCGATTTCGTCGAGAAAAAGGGTGCCCCCTTGCGCCTGTTCCACGCGTCCCTGGCGTTTCTCGTGCGCTCCGGTGAAGGCTCCCTTTTCGTGCCCGAACAACTCGGCCTCAAGGAGAGTCGCCGGCAGGGCGGCGCAGTTCACGGTGATCATCGGCCCCCGTGACCGGCGACTCAGTTGGTGGATGGCCTTGGCGACCAGTTCTTTTCCCGTGCCGCTTTCCCCGGTGATCAGCACCGTCGCGGTCGACGGTCCGATCTGTTGGATCTTCTCGAAGACTTCCCGCATGCCTGCGGCCTCCCCGATGAAGTTCTCCATGCCAAACCGCTTCTCCAGCCGCTGCTGGAGAAGCTCGTTTTCCGTTTCCAGCCGGGTGCGTCGTAGTGCCCGTTGGATACGCAGTTCCAACTCGTCGATCTGTAGGCGTCCCTTGCTGATGTAGTCGTCTGCCCCTTCCTTCATCGCGGACACCGCGACATCCTCGGACCCATAGGCCGTCATCAGGATGCAGACGGGTGGCTTTGCGCGGGACTTTGCCTTCCGGATCAGGGCGAGCCCGTCCTCTCCGGCCATGCGGAGATCCGTCAGGACGACATCCACGGCTTCCGACTCCAGGATCTGGAGTGCTCCTGCGACATCGGCAGCCACGTAGACGTCAAACTTCTCCTCGAAGGCGGCCCTGAGGCCATCCCGAGTGGATTTCTCATCATCAACGATCAGGAGGATCGGCGTCACAGCGGGAGGTTAGCGGTCTTTGGTGATGGCTGCATCCAATAGAATTCGTATTGGCTCGGTGAGACCTGACAGGCGGGGAGGCTTATCTCGGCGAAGGCGTCCTCCGAAGTTCTGCTGGTCTTTTGGTTGGTAGGACGCACCGTGGGAGCGTGCCAGTGATCGAGGTGGATGGACTCAGCCGGACTTTCCGAAGTTATCGCAAGGAGCCGGGACTGAAGGGAGCCGTTCGGGGACTTTTCTCCCGGAAATACGAAACCGTGACCGCGGTTTCCGGAGTCCGATTCACTGTGGAGGAGGGCGAGTTCGTGGGATTCCTGGGGCCCAACGGGGCGGGGAAGACCACGACACTAAAGATGCTCTCCGGTCTGTTGCACCCGACCTCCGGGACCGCCCGGGTCCTCGGCTACCTGCCTTGGCGGCGGGAGGACGGCTATCGACGCCAGTTTGCATTGCTGCTGGGCCAGAAGAACCAACTTTGGTGGGACCTGCCTGCGCGGGATTCGCTGGAATTGAATGCTCGGATCTACGGACTTAGCCGGGAGGATTTCGAGAGGCGCCTCGATCAGATGGCGTCCCTGCTGGGAGTTGGTGGCAAGCTGGCCACCGCCGTACGGGAGCTTTCTTTGGGCGAGCGAATGAAATGCGAGTTGATCGCTTCGCTGCTGCATCAGCCGAAGGTCCTGTTCCTCGACGAGCCGACCATCGGTTTGGACGTCGTTTCCCAGAAGGTGGTCCGTGAGTTCCTGCGGGAACACAATCGGCTGCATCGCACCACGATCCTGCTCACCAGCCACTACATGGCAGACATCCAGGAACTCTGCGAGAGGGTGATTGTCATCGATCAGGGTACCGTGTTTTTCGATGGGCGGCTGACCGAGGTCCTGGACCGGTTCGCGAACTTCAAGGTGGTGACGATGACATTGGAACGTGAGGTCGGGGGTGTCGGCGCCGATTTTCGTCTGGAGCAGTATGGAGAGGTGGTGGCCTCCGAGGCGGGGGTTCTCCGCCTCCGGGTGCCACGGGACCGTGTCACCGCGACCTGCAAGGCCTTGCTCGACCGACTGCCTGTCCGTGACTTCTCGGTTGAGGAGGTCCCTGTGGAGGAGGTCATCCGACAGCTGTTCCAAAGGGAGGCTTCGCGTCCGGCTTCCGTCGGTTCCGACAGCCGGTAACTGCTTCCCAAAGCGCCCCGTTTCGCAACACTCCCAGCCAACCCGTGAAGGAATCCAACATCGCGCCACGAGGCATCCAGGACTGGATTTATGTTCTTGAGGAAGGCTCAGGAAGGATCTGGATCCGCCGGTTGGTCCTGATCCTGATCGGCATGGTCATCACCGGGTTGTTCCACTTGGATGGCGTCAAGAATTTCATGGCGTCGGAGGCGATGGACCAAGCCCAGTTGGCCGTGAACCTCGCCGAGGGTCGGGGATATACCACCCGGGTGATGACCCCGGCATCGATCCGTCTCGTTTCGAACCGCTATCGGGAGACCGGAGTCGATCCGGCGATGGCCGTCCGGGCGCCGCATCCGGACATTTCAAATCCTCCGGTCTATCCGCTTTCCCTTGCGGCGCTCTTCAAGCTGCTTCCCTCATCCTGGGTCCGCTCAGTGGAATCCAATCCCGGTTCCCGCCCGCCTGCCGAGATCATTGTCGGGGCGTTCAATTTCGTCGCCTTCCTAGTGGTGGCGTTCGGGCTGCACCGGCTTGGGCGCCGATGGTTTTCCGACGGTGCAGGGCTTCTTGCCGCCCTGATGTTCGCGGGTTCGAAGTTCAATTGGGAGCTGATCTCCTCAGGCCTGCCGACTCTCTGGTTGGGCGCCCTGTTCATCGCTTTGGTCGCCTTGATGTTCAGTATCGAGGAGAAGGTGGAGTCGAGAAAGCTTCGCGGCCTGTCCCTGCTGGGAGCCGGGGTCGGAGCGCTTGTCGGGATCGCGTTCCTCACCGTTTACTCCGCTTGGGTGCTTTTGTTCCCGGTACTCCTGAGCCTGGGCATCTGGGTTGGCCCGGGGCGGCGTTGGCGGGTTCTTCTGCCGGCAGTCGCGGGCTTCCTCATCCTGGCTGCACCTTGGATGGTCCGCACCTGGCATCGGAGCGGATTGCCCCTGGGAACCGCCACGCTGGCACCGATATCGGACACCTTGACGTTCCCCGGTGACCGCCTGGAGAGGTCCCAGAATCCGGAGTTGAAAAACGAACTCTTCAAGGAAGCTTGCATCAAGATGGTGGTAAACGCCGAGAGCATCCTCCGAGAGGATGTTCCTCGGCTGGGTGGCAACTGGTTCTCCGCGTTCCTGCTCGTCGGTCTGATGCTGCCGCTCGGAAGCCCGAGGTTGAACCGCTTCCGGTGGTTCCTGCTTTCGACCTTGGTCACGCTGATTTTGACCCAGGGGCTGATCCGCACACGGGCCTCGACCTTGTCGCCTGGATTCAACTCGGAGAACCTCCTTGCTTGGTTTGCTCCGGTGTCCTTCCTCTACGCCGCCGTCTCCTTTCGCAGGGCCATAGAGGTCTTCGAGTTTCCGTTCGAACTGGCCCGGACCCTGACCCAGGTGGTGGCCGTGGTCCTCTGCTCCCTGCCGCTCTTCATCTCGTTGCTTCCCCCGAAGATGCCGGTGATGTCGAGTCCGCCCTACTACATCCCAGCGATCCGCCAGTTGGCGGGCTACCTGCCCGAGGGTGCGTCGGTCATGACAGACATGCCGTGGGCGATGGCCTGGTATGGACGCCGGGATTCGGTCCTCCTGACCTTGAGAACCGGGCAGGATCCGAAGGAGGACTTCTTCCGGATCCACGATTTCCAAAGGCCCTTCAACGCCATGCTGCTGACGCCTTTGACCTGCGACGTCCCGTGGCGAGCGGAGTTGCTGGCGTCCCCGGATGCCGTCTGGGGTCGGTTCTACATGGATTACCTTCTTCGCCGGGAGAACATCCCGGCCGGTTTCCCGCTCAAATACGCCTTTGGAGATGGTTTCCCCTACGCCGGCTATCTCTTCATCGCAGACCGTCCGTATTGGCGGGATGTGAAGCCTTGAGCCTTCCGTGATCGCCCGGGTCACGCTCGAGATCGCCCTGCGAAAGGAGTTCGACTACTCCATTCCGGCCGAGTTCGAGGGAAGGGTCGAGGTCGGGACACGGGTGAAGGTTCCCTTTGGCCACCGGACCGTGGTCGGGGTGGTCACCGAGATCGTCGGGAGTTCCTCGCAGACACAGCTACGGCCGATCGCCGACGTGTTGGGAACACGCAGCCTCGTCACCCCGAAGGTGCTGGCCCTCGCACGATGGATCGCCGGCTACTACTGCTGTCCGGTGGAGACCGCGCTCAAGAGCGTCCTGCCTGAAGCGGTCCGCCGGGAGGAGGCGGGTTGGCGCGAGCGGTTGCATGTCCACTTCCTTCCGGCACCGGCGACGCCTCCGGTTCTGACCAAGCGACAGGAAGCCATCCTCCGCATCATCGAGGAATGGCGATCCCTGCCTCTTCAGGACCTCCTTCGAATCGGGGAAACGACGGCCGAAACCGTCCGGAAGCTGGAGGATCGGGGACTGGTCTCCATTGCGCCGCAGATCGACGAACGGGATCCCTATGCGCGAGAGCGGATCCTCCCGACGACGCCGCTGTCGCTGAACGACGAGCAGGCCGTGGCCCTGGAGAAGATCAAGGCGGCCATGGCCTCCGGTGTGGAGCGTCCGTTCCTGCTCCATGGAGTCACCGGGTCGGGCAAGACGGAGGTCTACCTCCAGGCGATCCGGCACGCCTTGGAGCTGGGCCGCGGCGCCATCGTGCTGGTGCCCGAGATCTCCCTGACTCCCCAGACCGTGGAGCGCTTCAAGGCGCGCTTCTCTTCCGGTGAACCCCGGACGTTGGTCGCAGTCCTCCATTCCCACCTCTCCTCCGGCGAGCGCCATGATGAGTGGCACAAGATCCGCGACGGAAGGGCCCGCATCGTCATCGGAGCCCGTTCCGCGATCTTCGCGCCGGTGGAACCGTTGGGCTTGGTGATCGTCGACGAGGAGCACGAGCACTCCTACAAGCAGGAGGAATCCCCCCGGTACCACGCACGGGATGTGGCCGTGGTCCGGGCACAGCGGGAAGGGGCGGTCGTGGTCCTCGGCTCGGCCACGCCCTCGGTCGAGAGCTTCCACAACGTGCGCAAGGGCAAGTACACGTTGTTGGAGATGACCCGCCGCATCGACGACCGTCGGTTGCCGATCGTTCGGGTCATCGACATGCGCCAGGAGCCGCGCCCCCCGCGGGGTGGCGCCCCGTCCGTCTTCTCCCGTCCGCTGAGGGAAGCGATCCGGGCCCGGTTGGAGCGGTCGGAGCAGACGATGCTCTTCCTCAACCGCCGGGGTTTCTCGACCTCGCTGCAGTGTCTCAAGTGCGGACATGCGTGTGGCTGCCCGAACTGCTCGGTGTCCCTTACCTACCACCGTGCCGCCAGGAAGCTGATGTGCCACATCTGCGGACACGAAGAGGGAGTGCCTGAGCGCTGTCCGGCGCCGGGTTGCGGCGATCCTTCCATCCGGTTTGCCGGGCTGGGAACCGAGCGGGTCGAGGACGCGCTCCGGACGGGTTTCCCGAAGGCGCGGATCGAGCGGATGGACTCCGACACGCTGAAGCGGAAGGAGGATTACCGTCGGATCCTGACCGAATTCCGGCTGGGGCGGATCGACATCCTGGTTGGCACCCAGATGATCGCTAAGGGCCTCCATTTCCCGAACGTCACGCTGGTTGGGATCGTGCACGCCGACCTGAGCCTGCATCAGGCGGACTTCCGTGCCGGCGAGAGGACCTTCCAACTGCTCACTCAGGTCAGCGGCAGGGCAGGGCGGGGGGACGTCGAGGGGGAGGTCTTCGTCCAGAGCTTCACGCCGTTCCATCCGGCGATCCAATACGCCCGTCGGCATGACTTCATCGGCTTCTACGACCAGGAGGTGGAGTTCCGGGAGCAGCTGCGTTATCCCCCGTTTGCGCGTGTCGCCTTGCTGACCCTCCGGGGGCGAAACGAGGACAAGGTGAAGCTGTTCATTGAGCACCTGCGGCGGGAGCTGGGAAAGCGGTTCGGAGACTGGAAGAACCTGATCATCGCGGGACCGGCACCGGCTCCGTTGGTGAGGGCCGAGTCCCATTTCCGGCATCAGATCATGCTGCGTACCGTGGCGATGAGCCGGCTTTCGACGGATCTGGGCTCGATGGTCGCCGAATGGCCGCTTCCGGAGGACCTGCAACTGACAGTGGACATCGATCCGGTGAACCTGGGGTGACCCGGTCGATTCTGCCGGCCGGTGCGGAGCGGTCCCATGGGAGTTTCCTGCCGGTTGTCCCTTGAGGATGCGGAAACTGCCGGTTTTCAGGGCTTCACATCACCGGCATACCCGTTGCTTTGCAGAGGCAGGGATGTTTTCGACCAACGTCATTTCCGCCGCCGGGGCCGTGACCAATTCCGTGGTGGGCAGCGGCCTGCCCGACTCCAGTTCCGCCTTGGGCGCCCTGCTGCGGTTGCTGGGATCCTTCTGCGTGGTGGTCGCGATCCTGTTCGCCCTCCTTTGGATGCTCCGCCGTTGGCAAAGCGCTGCGGCCACGTCGGGACCGCGCCAGGAGCTCCGCATCGTGGAGTCCCGCAGCCTCGGACAACGCCAGTCGTTGCACGTCGTGGAAGTCGGCAACCAGCGCTTCCTGATCGCGGGCTCGACGGCTGGAATCCAGATGCTTTCACCCCTTTCCCCAACTTCCCAGGTGCCGGAGCCGACCCCCCAATCCGCTCCCTCCCCCAACCCCAGGTCGGTTCCGGCACCTGCTTCCTTCGCCAACGCCCTGCTCCAAGCGCTCGGCCGCACCTCGTGATTCCCCTCAGTACCCCATCTTCCCTGAGCCGGCTGGTGAGCCTGTTCTGTCGGCTGTTGCCCCTCTGGATCCTGCTCTTCGCGGCCCAGCCGGAGGTCCAGGCCCAATCCATCCCCGTCAACCCGATGCGCCTCAACATCGGCCTCGACGGCCCGGTCGAAGGCAAGGACGCCGACGTGGCGGTGAAGGTGCTGTTCCTGATCACGGTCCTGTCGCTCGCCCCTTCCATCGTGATGTTGATGACCTGCTTCACCCGCATCGTCATCGTCCTCTCCTTCATCCGGAACGCGCTCACCATCCAAGGCGCGCCGGCGAACCAGGTCATCGTGGGTCTCGCCCTGTTCCTCACCTACTTCATCATGGAACCCGTATGGGCACGGATCCAGTCCGAGGCGCTCCAGCCCTACATGTCCAAGCAGATCAGCTCGGAGCAGGCCATGGAGGCCGCCGCCACGCCGATCCGTTCGTTCATGCTCCGCCAGACCCGCCCGAAGGACGTCGAACTATTCGTCGAGCTCGCCAAGATGAATGCCACGTCGGTGGAGTCGTTGCCTTTGCGGGTCGTCATCCCGGCGTTCGTGATCAGCGAGCTCCGGACCGCGTTCCAGATGGGATTCCTCATCTTCATCCCGTTCATCCTGATCGACATCGTGGTGGCCACGGTGCTGATGAGCATGGGCATGATGATGATGCCTCCCGCGACCATCGCTCTGCCCCTGAAGATCCTGCTCTTCGTGCTCGTGGACGGATGGCACCTGATCATCCGCTCGCTGCTGCTCAGCTTCGGCACCTGATCCTCCCCCATCCCGCATTCCATGAATCCCGAACTCGCGATCGAGCTGGTGAAGAGCCTGATCTTCCAGGCGGTGTCCCTCGCCACGCCGATCCTCATGACCGCCTTGAGCATCGGGCTCGGGATCAGCGTCTTCCAGGCCGTGACATCCATCCACGAGCAGACCCTGTCGTTCGTTCCCAAGGCCCTCGGAATCCTCACCCTGATCGTGGTGATGCTCCCGTGGATCGTCCGCTCGCTGATCGAGTTCACGCGCTCGATCATCGAGAAGATGCCCCAGATGGTGGGCTGAACCACCGGTCCGAAGGAGAGCCGACATGTCCGCCTTCGACGAAGTGATGCTCTGGACCCTGGTGATGGTCCGATGTGGCGGGATGATGGCGGCCCTTCCGGTCATCTCGACCAACAGCGTCCCCAAGACGATGAAGCTGGGGCTGTCGGTCTTCCTCTCGGTGCTGACCGTGCCGATGCTTCCGCGGACTCCGGTGGGCAGCCTTGAACTCTGGCCGTTGGCCAGCTTGGTCCTGATCGAGGTCGGCACGGGCTACATGCTGGGGTTCGTCTGCCGGTTCACTTTCTTCGCGATGGATGTCGCCGGCTCCCTGGTTGCCACGGATCTCGGCCTGAGCATGGCCACCATGTTGAATCCCGGTTCCAGCACGGCCTCGCCGGTGACGGCGACGCTGTTCTACTGGCTTGGAGCGATGCTCCTGTTCGCCCTGGATCTCCACCACTGGATCCTCGCGGCCTTCGTCCGCACCTACGTCGTCCTGCCGATCGGCGCCGGCCACGTCAGCGAGGCGTTGCTCAAGGACATCCTAGCCCGGACCTCTTGGATCCTGGCGACGGGGCTCCAGTTGGCGGCCCCGGTCATGGCGGTTTCCTTCGTCATCACGCTCGTCTTCGCGCTGCTCGGCCGCGCGGTGCCGCAGATGAACGTCTTCTCCGAGAGCATGCCGGTCCGCACCGCCGCCGGCCTCTTCGTCTTCGGCACCGGACTCACCTTCGTCGGCGACAACGCCGCCAACTACCTCAAGCGCATCCCGGACGACATGGTCCGGATCGCCAAGCTGCTCGGAACCGCCTGAGCCATGTCCGAGGACGCCGGAGAGAAGACAGAGCAGCCAACAGCGAAGAAGCTGGAGGAAGCCCTCAAACATGGACAGATCCCGCGGTCGGCCGAGATCCAGACGGTGTCGGTGGTGTTCGCCGGGCTTTGGGCGATCCAGCGCTTCGGCTCGGAGATGTGGCGGACGTTCACGCAGGTCTTCGAGCGTGTGCTTGGGCACCTGCATGACATCCGGATCGACTTCGATGCGCTTCCCGACCTCGCCGCCAAGTCGTCCATGACGATCATCGGCTGTGCGGCACCGGTGGTCCTCGCGTCCGGCGCGGCCGGACTGATCGCGGGGGCGACGCAGAACCGGTTCAACCTCTCCTCGGACATGATCAGCCCCAATTGGGCGAGGCTGAATCCAATGTCGGGACTCGGACGCATCTTCTCGCCCAAGGCGGCATTTCCCGCGGGCATCAGCCTGATGAAGCTCGGCTTCATCGGGTACTTCTCCTGGTCGCAGGTGAAGTCGGTCCTCGACGATCCGATCTTCCACACTGCGGTCGACACGCATCGGATCGCCACCTTCCTCTCGGACACGAGTTCCGCGTTGGCGGGTCGGATGCTGACCTGCCTGCTGGTGATCGCGGCGTGCGACTACGCCTATCAGGTCCGCAAGATCGGCAAGGACCTCATGATGACCAAGGAGCAGGTCAAGGATGAGGCGAAGCAGCAGGACTCCAATCCGCATGTGAAGGGCGAGATGCGGAAGCGCCGGATGAAGATGAAGTCCTTCCGGGCGCAGTTGGCGGATGTGCCGAAGGCGGACGTCGTGCTCACCAACCCGACCCACATCGCAGTCGCCCTCTTCTACGACCGGGAGACGATGGGTGCCCCGAAGATCCTGGCCAAGGCCCGGGGCTTCAACGCGGCCCGCATCCGCGAGGCGGCCAAGGAACACCAGATCCCGATCGTCGAGAACAAACCCCTGGCCCGGATGCTGTTCAAGTATGGCCGGGTCGACGGCGAGGTGCCGGTCCAGCTCTACTCCGCCATCGCCGAGATCCTCGCCTACGTCTACCGCATCAACCGGTACCGGTACCACACGCAGGGTCGGCATCTGGGTGGCTCCCGCTGATCGACGCGGCACGGCAGGTCCTTCCGTGCGACCCGGCAAGCTCTTCCATCCGTGCCTCGTGGAACAGGAAATGGCTCTGTGAATCAACGGGTTGCATGAGTTGGACCGCGCCTTGCTTAGCGGGACGGAACAGTGGATAGGATGACTCTCGCGACGGACAACTTCTGGAAACGGATCGGCCAGATGGACCTTTGGCTGGTGGCTGGCGTCTTCGGGACGGTGATGCTGCTGATCCTGCCGGTGCCGCCGTGGCTGTTGGATCTGCTGTTGGCGGTGAGCATCGCGTCGTCGCTGCTGATCCTGCTGGTGATCCTCTATCTCGACGACCCCTCCGAGTTCACCGGGTTCCCGTCGCTGCTCCTCTTCACGACGCTATTCCGACTGGCCCTCAACGTCGCGACCACGCGCCTGATCCTGATCCACGGCAACGCGGGACACATCATCGACGCCTTCGGAAACTTCGTGGTCGGCGGCAACTACGTCGTCGGCATGGTCATCTTCCTGATCCTGGTGGTGATCAACTTCATCGTGATCACCAAGGGTGCGGGCCGCATCGCCGAGGTGGCCGCGCGCTTCACCTTGGACGCGATGCCGGGCAAGCAGATGGCCATCGATGCGGAACTCGGCGCCGGCATCATCAACGAGGACCAGGCGAGGACGCGTCGTCGGAAGGTGGAGCAGGAGGCCGACTTCTATGGCGCGATGGACGGCGCCTCCAAGTTCGTGCGCGGCGACGCCGTGGCGGCGGTGATGATCACCGGGGTCAACATCCTGGGCGGATTCGCGATCGGCATCGCCCAGAAGGGCATGGCCATGGCCGACGCGCTCCAGCGATACACCCTGCTGTCGATCGGCGACGGCCTGGTCTCCCAGGTGCCGGCGCTCATCACCTCGATGGCCGCGGGCATGCTGGTGACACGGGCCGCCGCCAAGAACAACCTCGGCGAGGAACTGGGACGTCAGCTGACCTTCTATCCCAAGGCGCTGACGATCCTGTCAGTGCTGCTCGGGTTCATCTCGATCGTCCCCGGACTGCCGATGTTCCCGTTCCTTTCCCTTTCGATCCTGACCTGGTTCATCGCCAAGCGGATCAAGGCGAAGGCGGCCGCGGTCGCCGTGGAGGCCAAGAAGGGCACGGGAACCAAGTCCCAACGTGCCGGCGAGTCCTCGCCGCAGGCCGGCGGCGCGCAGGCCGGTGCCGGCGCACAGGCCGGACCGGAGAAGCTGGAGAACCTCCTTTCGATCGATCCGCTGCAGATCGAGCTCGGTTTCGGACTGGTGTCGCTCGCCGACACACGGAAGGGCGGGGACCTGCTGGAACGGGTGACGGGCGTCCGTCGGCAGTTCGCCCAGGACATGGGGATCGTGGTCCCGCCCATCAAGCTGCGCGACAACCTCCAGATCGGTTCCAACGAGTACCGGTTCCTGCTGAAGGGCAACAGCGTCGCCACGGGCAGCCTCATGCCGGGTTACTCACTCGCGATGAACGCGACCAACAGCCGGGTCACGTTGAAGGGGATCCCCACCATCGAGCCGGTGTTCCAGCTGCCGGCGACGTGGATCACCGAGGTGGAACGCAAGAGCGCCGAGGTCGCGGGCTACACCGTGGTGGACGCCTCGAGTGTCCTCATCACCCACCTCACGGAGATGCTGAAGCGCAACTGCCACGAGGTCCTTTCGCGTCAGGATGTGCAGCAGTTGCTCGACAACCTCAAGACCACGCATCCGACCGTGGTCAACGAGCTCGTTCCGGCCCTGCTCACGGTCGGTCAGATACAGCGCATCCTGCAGAACCTCCTGTCCGAGGGCATCTCCATCCGCAACCTGGCGACCATCCTGGAGAAGGTCAGCGACTACGCCTCGATGACCAAGAACCCCGACGAGCTGAGCGAGCACGCGCGCCGTGCGCTGGGATCGCAGATCGTGAAGCCGTACCAGGACGACCGCGGAATGTTGCGCGCCATCACCCTGGATCCCCGGCTCGAGCAGGAGATCTCCAAGGGAGTGCGCCAGACCGCGACCGAGATCGCGCTGCTGCTGGAGCCGCGGCTCGCGCGGCATTTGGTGGAGCAGCTTTCCCGTCAGATGCAGACCCTGCTCGCCGAAGGCCGGGCGCCGGTGGTGCTGTGCGCGCCGCATCTGCGACTCGCCTTCCGCCGTTTCTTCGAGGCGACCTTCAGCGACCTGACGGTGCTCAGCTATGCGGAAGTCCCGAGCCGGGTCGACATCCAGAGCGCGGGGACACTCGCCAGCCTGGAGGCGGTTCCGATGCCGATGGCGGCCTGAACGGGGCCGATCTGGACTGGGCAGTTGGAAAGAGAAAATCCCCGCGGCCGATGGCGACCGCGTCTGCGGATCGTCTTCGCCTGCGGGGATTCCGAGTGACCGCCCCAATCAGAAGATCCTGGAGACCGAGAAGGTCAGCAGGTAGTCGGCGAAGGCCGCGTCACCATGACGGCCCTTCTGCTGGTCCCAGTAGCTCCGCTCGCGGTTGGCGTAGAGCCTCCACGGGGCGTTCAGGGCGACGTTCCATTTCCCCGGCATCCAGCTGATACCCGGTTCCAGGGCCACGGCGAATCCCGGACGACGGAATCCTTCCTGGTCGCCGGCGTTGCCGTTGAGGTCTTCCACGGGAACGCCCTCGATGCGACCGCCGAGGCTGAACGCGACGGCGTGCTTGCGGCTGATCACGTAGGTGAAGCCGCCGCGGGCCATGTACTGGTCGGTGATGGACATCCCGTTGTCGATGTCGACGCCGCCGACCCTGGGTCCGGCATCGCGCCGTGCGGTCGGGTTCTTCGAGCTGTTCACGTTCTGCGGATTGAAGAGGTAGAAGCCCTGAATGTAGGCAATCCACCGCGGCGCCAGCTCGCGGTATGCGTTGAACTCGACGCTCATGCCCCATCCGCCATCGCCGGGTTGAATGGACTGGTCGACGTTGCGCCGCACCGGCTGGATGTTCACGCCCGCCGTGGGATCCTGATCCTGGTAGAAGGTGTCGTCGGCCCCGTAGTCACCGGTCGGAGCCTTCACACCGATGCTGACCTGGAGATTGCCCTTCGGGTTCTCCTTGGGATCCCAGATCCAGGCTCCGACGGTGGCGCGGATGTCACCGAGTCCGCTGGAGGTCGTATCCCGGCGCACGCCGCTATGTTCGTAGGGGGCGGAGCGGACGTGGTAGACGTACGGCAGGGTCACCGTCGCGCTGTAGCGGGCGCTGAACTGGTAGGTCAGGCTCGCGTCGATGAAGCTGGAGTAGTTGATGACCTCGGTACCCTGTTCGAAGCGGTTCAGCCCGGCCGCGTTGCGGGACTCGCTGTCGCCGATGAAGTGGCGGTCGGACTTGAAGAAGCGGTAACCGACGCTGGCCAGCCAGCCGTTCTCCTGTAGGCCCACGCCGTCGCCGCTGAGGGCGTGGTTCATGGTGCACATGCCACCGCCACGGACGGCCACGCAACCTTGGGCGAGGGTTGAATGGAAACCGGCGGTTCCAAGCAGGATGGAGGAGAAGACGGCGACGTGGGAGGTCGCCCGGATCGGGAGTCGCTTCATGGGAGGCCAGGATCCTATGCGGATCTTGGCGTTCCGGTGTGCAACTGGGGTGGAGGGGGCGCCCGGTGGGGCGAAATGGAGTCCAGGAGCCGCGGGCTGCTATTTCTTGAGGAGTTCGCGGGCCTTCTCGAGGGCCTTCTCGGTTTCCGCCTTGGCCTTCTCCGCGGCGTCCTTGGCTCCGTCGGCCGCGGACCTGCCGATCTCCTTGGCGGACTGCAGGGCGGCGTTGCCGGTCTCCTTGGCCTTCTGCATCGCGGCGGCGCTTCCCTCGCGGATCCGCTGCGCTGCCTCGCTGTGGGCCGCCTCGGCCGCGGCGAGCTTCGCCTTCTCGGCGGCTGAGAGGGTGGCCACCTTGGCCTTGGCGGTGAGTTCGGAGATGGTCTTGGCGGCTTCGTCGGCCATGACCGCCGCGCGGTCGCCCGCTTCGGTCGCCGCCTTTTCCGACGCGGCGGCCGCCTTCCGGCCCGTGTCCTCCAAGGCCTGCCCGGCGGTCTTCATGGCGGATTCGACCCGCTCGGCGGTGTCCTTCTTCGCAGCCGTACCGTCGGCGGCACCCGGCTCCTCCTTGCCGCAGCCGATGGCGATGAGGGAGAGGATGAGGACGGCGAGGGTGGAGGGTGCGGGTTTCATGGGAGTTCCAAAACGGTTCCTGACTTCGGGATCCTCCTCGTTTCCCGCGAACCTGTCCAATCCGACCTCCGGAAGCGGATCCCGGAAAACTACTCCGGCTGGCCGCGTTCCATCAGCCGCTTGTGGCGCAGGATCCCTTCGGCGATCGCCTCGGCGAGCTGTTCCCGGGTCTTGGTTCCGTAGATGAACCGGGCATCCGAGCCGTGGGTCATGTAGCCCGACTCGACCAGGATCCCGGGCATGCGCAGCAGCGTCAGCTCCTTGAACCGGGCCCGGCGGACGGCGCGGTCGGGGAGATCCGTCTGCTCGAGGATCGTGCGGTGGACCTGATGGGCGAGGGTGATGTTCTCCCGGTCCTGGGCGTTCCCGGGATTCCAACCGCCGCCATGATGGCCTGTGTCGTTGCTGGACGACGCCCCGGCCGGCGTGAGGCAGTAGGTTTCGACGCCTCGGACGCGATGCTCGCCGGGCCCTTCATAGGCGTTGAAGTGCAGGCTGACGTAGAGGTCCGCCCCCAGTCGGTTCGCCGCCGCCGCGCGGGATTCGAGCGGGAGGAAGGTGTCGTCCGAGCGCAGCATCGCGACCTTCAGTCCGGCCGCCCGCAGGCGCGTGGAGATCTCCTTGGCCAAGGCCAGCGTGTAGACCTTCTCCTTGCGGCTGCCTTCCATGTTCCCGGGGTCCTTGCCGCCATGCCCGGCGTTGATGGCGACCAACCGGATGGGTTTGCCCGAATTCTTCGGAGGCGAGACCAGCGGACCGACGAGCGATTCGATGTCCCGCTGGGAGACGCGCGTTCGGCCGCCCCGGAAGACGGCCGGGTCGCTGAGGCGGAACTCGACGTCGTTGAATTCCAGCGTCGTCGACTCGCGACGGAGGCGGAGTCGGGACCAACGGTTGGTCAGGAGCAGGTCGTCACCGCGGGTTACGGCCCTGAGATCGTGGTTGGACGCCCAGGCCGCGATGTCGCGGTAGGAGGAATCCGCAGACTTGGCGAGGACGCCCCAGCCGCAGGCCGCGACGATCCAAACGGTCGCGACGATCCGGAGTGGCAGGGGGAGGCGGCGCATCCGGACGCGGGTTCAGCGGAGTTGGTCCGGATTCAGGCCCTGCAGGTCCTTCGGGAGGAACAGACCGTCCTTGCGGATCAGTTCCCGGTCGAACCAGACCTCTCCGCCGCCCCATTCCGGACGCTGGATCAGGACCATGTCCCAGTGCACCGCCGACTTGTTGCCGTTGCCGGGATCCTCGTAGGCCTGTCCCGGCGTGTAGTGCAATGAACCGGCGATCTTCTCGTCGAACAGGATGTCGCACATCGGGTTCAGGATGTACGGGTTGAAGCCGAGGCTGAATTCCCCGATCGACCGGGCGCCGGGATCCATGTCGAGGATCTCGTTCAGCTTCTTCTCCGAACCGCCCTGGCAGGTGGCCTTCACGATCCGGCCCTGCTTCAGCTCCAGGCGGATGCCCTCGAACTTGGTGCCGGCGTAGAGCGTGGGCGTGTTGAAGGTGATGACGCCCTCCGACGACTTCAACGTCGGGCAGCTGAAGCACTCGCCGTCGGGGATGTTGCGGAGACCCTCGCACGGCTTCGCGCCGACGCCCTTGATCGAGAAGGTGAGGTCCGTGCCGGGGCCCTTGATGTGGACGCGGTCGGCCTTGCGCATCCGCTTCTCCAAAGGACCGCACGCGCGGGACATCTTCGCGTAGTCCATGGTGCAAACGTCGAAGTAGAACTTCTCGAAGGCCTCGGTGCTCATGTTGGCAGCCTGGGCCATGCTCGGGGTCGGCCAACGGAGGACGCACCAGCGGGTCTTGTTGATGCGGTGGTCCAGCACCGGCCGGAGCGTCTTGGCGAAGAGCCGGGTCTTCTCGGAGGGGATGTCGCTGTTCTCGCCGGAGTTGTGCGCCCCGCGGATGGCGATGTAGGCGTGCATGCGCTTCATGCGCGCCATCTCGATGGTCTTCACCAGCGTCGCATGGCGTTCGTCGGTCCCGAGCTGGACCTCACGGATCACCCGGCCACTGCGCGTCTCTACGATCGGAGTGCCACCGGCCGCGCGGGCGGCCCGGATCAGCTCCACGGCCATGGCGTCCGGCGTGTCGATCAGGTCGATGAGGATGTTCTCCCCCGGCTGGATGGCACAGGAATACTCGATCAGCAGTTTGGCGAGGCGGGCGTATCTCGGGTCGCTCATGCGTTGGGCGGATGAGACCATGTTCCGGCCGGAGTGGACACGAAATCGTTCGGGCCACGGGGCTGCCTTCGCGGGGAGAC
>JAIXUV010000131.1 GCA_027483345.1 Verrucomicrobiales bacterium
CCATCGCCGTCCGAGATCCAGATCGCCTCGGCCGGGGCCGCCGCGCGGTTGAGCCGCAGCGAGGCGTTGGTCTGGACGAATACCTGTACGGAGGGACTGCGGTTCGTCCCCAATGCGTAGATTCCGGCGCTCTGCGTGGTGACGTCCAGGATGACCGGACGGAAGTCCGACATCGGGACCTCACGGCCCTCGTGGAAGACCGGACCGCCCCTCCACGCGCCGCCCAGCCAATTCAGGACATCCAGTCGTGCTCCCAACGGCAGGGAAGTGACGAAGTTGTCGGTTCCGACCCAAAGCCACCCGCTGCGCACCTCGCCTCCGGGAACGGAAACCCCGAGCCAGTAGTCGGCCGGGTGGGTTAGGAGGGATGCGAAGCCATTTCGTCGGGCGGCCTCGGAAAGGTCGAGGATTCGGTTGGTGGCGGCCGGTACGGGGTTGCCGTTGCGGTACCACTGGAGGCGCGAGTCGGTCGGGGCTTCCACCTCGGCGGTGATCCTCGGTCCCGTGGAGGATGGAAACAGCTCCAAACGCGGGTAGGACCTGAAGACCGTCGGCGACAAGGTCCGCAGGTCGTCGAATGCCATCAACGTCGGCTCGGATCCCACGGGGTCCGAATCCCGCCGGAATTGATGCAGGTAGATGCGGCCACCGGAGGCCGCCGCGAAGTCGAACTCCCAGTACTGGGGCTGGACCGGCGGCGCACCGGCGCTGCCGATCGAGACTTTCCACAGTTCGGCTCCATCGAGTCCCAAGGCCGAAAGCGAGAAGTAGGTTCCGCCTTCCAACAGATAGAGGCGGCCGTCTTGGTAGACCACCCTTCCGAAGGTGCTGGGTCTCGAATCCGGGAGCCTTTGCCAGCGGAAGCGGCCCTCGGAGTCCCATGAGACGATCTCGAAGCTCGCCATGAACTCCGACTGCACCAAGCCGATCACGCCTCCGTCGGACACGGGATGGAACCGGTTGAATGGGTTTCCCGGGATCCCGCTCGGGGTCTGGAGCCACCGCCAGTTTCCGGGCCGGACCCGGGCCGCCCGGAAAGTGTTCGAGAAGCCGTTGGTCAAGACCCCGACGACGACGTCACCATCCGGCATGACCGCCATCTCCTGGCCCTCGTAAAGCCGCCACTCGGCAGGAAACGCGGCCCGGCCGGTTTCGTTCCCTTCCCGGTCGAACCAGACCAAGGCGCTGTTGGTCATACCGACCGTTCCGAGAATGATGCCTCCGGACGGGCCGGAAGACGCAGTTGCGATGAGAAGGGCCGGATCGGCGTTGGTTCCCGGCACCGTGGCACCGGTCATGCCGCCGGCACCGTCGATCTTCTGGAAGCCCCTCACGGGACGGAAGTCCTCCCGCAACCCGATCCAACATCCTCCGTCCGAAGCCGGGATAAGGCTGGGCTTGCTCCCCATGGACGCCCCTTCGCCGATGTTGGATCTCCACTCCACCGTGCCGTCGTCGCGGACCTTGCGGAGTCCCGATGCGCCGGAGACGAACGTCGCGTCATTTCCTGCCGACCGGACCGCGCTCAGCGCGCCCTCTCCGGTCTCCCAAAGCAGTCGTCCCTCCGGGCTCCAACGCCGTGAACGATCTCTCCCGAACTGGACCACTCCACCGTCCCCGGCCGCCACGAAGGACGGAAGCAGGGCCCCGGTGATGGGGGAGTACAGGGGATTCCACGATGCTGGAACGCTCCAGGCGAAACGGGCATTGGGGGTCACCTGAAGAACTCCGCTCCATCCCGGAACCACCTCATCCGACGAGTGGAAGAGGGCCTCGACACGGGCTCCGGGACGGACCTGTGCAGTGGACAGGTCGAGGTCGGCCTGCATGGCACCTTCTACGGTCGTCCCGTCGACTTGCCATTCGACGGCGGTTCCGGCCGGAACGGTTCCCGCGTGAAGCCGGACCCCGGCACCGGTGGCGAGCGTCACCGAGGTCGAAACCGGAGTCGGTCGCGCCGAGAGGAGGGTCTTCACCACCGGGCTCACCCGGGATCCAAATCGGTTGGTAGTGCCGAACCACGCCGCGTGGACCGCTCTAGGACCCACACTCTGGAGAAACCGTGTTCCCGGAACCTGGGAATCCGGACCTACGAAGGTACCGAACATGTTCCAACCGGATTCCATCGGTTCAGCGCCGACGACCTCCGCCTTCAGGTCGAGGATCCGGGGCGCGAACCGTGTTCCGCCGGTGGTGAACGAGGTCACCCTCGGTGCTTGGGGGTCATCGGGAATCCATTCGAAACTCTCGAGGAACACCCGCCGACCCGAGACCAACACCGTGAAATGTCCGTCACGCACATCGACGAAGGAGCACCTCCATGGATCCTCCAGGGGAAGGGTGCCCCTGCGCCATCCGTCGCCGTCGAAGAGGGAGACGAAAGCCTCCCAGCCACGGCCTTCCAGGACGGCGGTCTGATTCCCGGGGAGCGGGAGCAGGGATGGGATCTGTCCGACCGATTCCCGCGGAGAGACGAACAGCGGCGATTCCCAACGAGGCCTTCCTTGGCCGTCGAGACGAAGCAGGCGACGGCTCCCATCCTGCCGGCTTTGGCTCAGCAGGAAATCCGAGGTCCCTTCGGGTACCACCAATGCCTCAGGAAAAGGGCTGAACGCACCAGACTGGCCCGTTTCGAAATCCGCCGAGACATCTGAAACGATCTGGCCTGTTGCCCCATCGACTCGGGTCAGATGCTGCGGGCGGCGCACCCAGAAGTCTCCCCCAGTCATTTCCACGACCTGGACTGGATAAGCCGTTCCGGTGGACCAGCGCTGGTTGCCGTCCGAGGTGAAGCGGGTGATTCCGCTGTTGGACCACACGACGACCCCACCGTCCGCGGTCGACTGCGGAGTCCATTCGATGGCCGCTCCCACCCCCTCGATCCATCGCGTCCAAGCCCTCGTTCCATCGGTCCGCAGGGCGGCGATCTCCGCGTGGGGAACGGGCTTCGTGGCGCTCGGAAGATAGCTCGTGGCGACGAAAAGGAGATCCGATAGGAGGGCTCTGTCGGCGGCGACGCTCTGGATCTCGCCAACTGTCGCCGGGTCCCAGGTGCAGGTCCCACGTAGGGAACCGTCGGAACTACGACGTTCGATTCGCCTGGGACTGCCGGCCAGTGCCGTACTGACGAATCCGATGGAGTCGAAACCTCCGTCGGCTCCTGGAAGCAGCCTGTACGGAAGGAACTCGGACGAGGGAATCGAACGAACGGGTCCCGATGCGGTTCCGGCAGCGGAAACCCGGGTTGAGAAGATGGCCGAATTCGTGGTGCCGGAATGCGCCAGAACCAAGAAGGAACCGTCTTCCAGTTCCCTCGCCGCCGAGACGGTCGCAAGACCCTCCGCAGGCAAAAGGGGGATCGCCTCGACACGCCAACGACGTCTGAGCTCGGAACCGTGCGACAGGATTGGCATCAGGACCGCGAAAAGCAGGATCCGGAATGACATTTTGGGATGATGAATTCATCTCAGATGTCGACTCAACTTAGGAAACAATTGGAACGCCGTTTTCCTTAAGGCATTCGGGTGAGGCCCAAACCGAAATCCAAATGTATCACCGAAACGAATGGAGAGACCACAGCCACAGAACTGAGCAACTACAGGGCTGTTGCGGGTCGGCCAATGGCTCAGTGGGGACACGACAGGTTTGCGGCGGTGTGAAGCTTACGATTCGGGACATGTGTGAATGCGGAAGCTCCTGGCAATCAAGATGGGTGTTTCGCGGGGTCGGATTCTGTTCCGATTGGGGACCGGTCCCGGAGTCGGATATCGTCCCTCGCCCAGTACGTATCCGGATCCATTGTGGTTGGCAGCCCATGATCCTGTGCTTCGTGATCATGCTCGGGATGTTTCTAGTCGGAAGACTCATGGGTGCAGAATCCGTCTGTGAAATCCGTGTCCAGCTCTTCAACCCACTCAGCGTCTCTTTCAGCGAAGGGGAAATAGGTGGGGAAATGCGCGAGCGGACTCGCGCACTCCATGACGCTCGCGCGATTCCCCACCTCGCGGGTGTCTTCTGAAGACAGGTCAGGAACCGTCATCACTTTGACCGACCGCTCGATGGCACTCGATTCCGTGCAATCCGTGTCCTCTCACATCCGTGCAAGGTGACTCGTACACGCCGGGCTCCCGATGGAATGAGACTCCTTACGTCGTCTCCTACAGGTGCGTGAAGATTCTGATCAGGATCCGGTATCCAGAATCACAAGTCTTGAATCGGGAGTCTCGAATTCCGACGGAATGAGACTTCTCACGTCGTCTCCTGCACGCGCCAGAGGGATTCTGTCCGAGATCCGGAATCACGAATCACGAATCACAAATCATCGCCTGGAGACATACGGATTGTCCCGGATGTAGAAGCGCAGGAGTCGACGGGCCCAAGCGCCGGCATAGTCCACGCCGATTCGGGGACGGCGCACGATTTCCATCGGCACGGTCTCCGGCGGTTCGGTCAGGTAAAGCGCATCGCCCAGCAGGTCCTCGCCATTCTGACTCCGGCTGATGCCGAAGGCCTTCGACAACAGTCCTGGTCCTTGGGTGCGCCCCAAAAGGCCTCGGATGGGTTCCACCGCCCGCAACAACACCGCCGCTCCGTGGCCTTCACGCTCGGTGACGACGTTCAGGCACCAGTGCATCCCGTAGATGAGGTACACGTAGGCATGCCCCGGGGGCCCGAACATCGTCCGGGTCCGCGGGGTCAGGCCCTTCGAGGAATGGGAAGCGCGATCGTGCGGGCCGAGATAGGCTTCGACTTCCACGATCCGGCCGACCCGCTCCAAGCCATCCACGACATGGACGAGGTGCTTGCCCAGGAGGTCCTGGGCGACGAGGGCCGTTTCCCGGTCGTAGAAGGCGCGAGGCAACCGCTCCATGTCCGATGGGATCCCGTTTTCGTTCGCGAAGCCCAGCGCGAACCGGGTGCGTCTTCCGCCTGACGCCGCGGCCTTCGCAGGCCAGTGTCGCCGCATGACGCAGAGCGTTGCGGTGAGGCCCATCGATCCCGGGGTCCGAGTCGGCCATGTGCACCTGAAGGTTGCGGATCTGGAACGGGCGATCGCGTTCTACCACGGCGTGCTGGGCTTCGAGGTGACCCAACGTTTCGGCTCGCAGGCCGCCTTCCTCTCCGCCGGGGGCTATCACCATCACATCGGGCTCAACACCTGGGAGAGCGCGGGCGGGCGGCCTCCGGCGCCAGGGACCACGGGATTGTACCATGTGGCGTTCCTCTATCCGACGCGGCGGGAGTTGTCCGACGCCTTGGCGCGGGTGCTGCGGGCGAGCGTGGAGCTGGACGGCGCCGCGGACCACGGGGTCAGCGAGGCCCTGTACCTGCGCGATCCGGATGGCAATGGCGTGGAACTGTATTGGGATCGTCCCCAGTCCACCTGGCCACGGACCGCCCAAGGGGAACTGGCGATGTTCACGCGGGCGCTGGACCTCGACGGACTGCTGTCCGCGTCTGAATCACCAACCGAATGACGATCAACGGCCCCCTTCGTGGCCTCCGTGTCTCCGTGGCCAATCAGATCGCGTTTGAGTTTCAGTTCGGAACCGATGAACGCACTGCGATGAACGTTTGAGCCGGACGTGGCACGGCGTCCAACGACGGACAACGGACAACGGACGACCAACAACGGAAACAGGAACCTCCCTCTCCGTGTCCTCCGTGCCTCCGTGGCCACCTCTCCTTCCGCCCGGACTTCGCCGGGCTTGCCTTTCGCGGAGGGCGGGAAACGGTGGGGCGCATGGCATCCGCGTCGTCACCGTTTCCG
>JAIXUV010000198.1 GCA_027483345.1 Verrucomicrobiales bacterium
GACGCCGCGTTGGAATCCGCCGCGACGGGTCGATGGATCGACCTCTGATTCGCGATTCTCGATTCGAGACTCGTGATTTGGGCGAGGCGTTGGAGTTGGACACGGATTGGCACGGATTGCCCGTTCCGCCTTCGCCGGGGCATTTCGCACTTGGACCGCGTAAGACACCCGCGGGCCGGTGATGCGCGGGAGCGTCGTGGAGTGCGCGAGTCCGCTCGCGCTTTTTCCCACAGAGCCCTCGACCTCCGCGACCCCGCCACAGAACCCTGAACCGCCTTGCGGATCAGTCCCGGATTGAGGTGAGACTCCTGGCGTCGTCTCCTGCGGCAGCGGAGTCGGGGGAAGTGATGGGGCAGTCCGACGAAGCGGCGACGGTTCTGAATCCTGATCACTCCCTCAACCCACTTCCCGCCTTCGGCTCCCGCGGGCCGGAGGAAACAGGCGCCCAAGCCGGACTGGAACCATCATGAAACCATCGCCTGTTCAGGAGGACGTCGAGAATCGTGGCGGGGCCGGAGACGGGTGGACGCGGATACGTGCGTTGAAGGTGATCTCAGCCTTCGTGGGCATCGCCTGTTTCGGAGTCGCGCTGGTCTCCGTGGCACTTGGAGTCTTGGGATATCTCGGTGCCTTGGCGGATGTGGGTCCTGAGGAGAACCGGAAGATCGGATTCGGGTTCCTCCGCTTCGGACTGCCTTGGTTCGGCGGTGGGACGGTCCTTTGTGTGACGAGCTTGCTGGCGAACCGTCGCAAGGCCTTTCGTGAGCTGGGCGATCGCTGAAGGGGGACAACGCGACGGAATGGAGCGTTGGGTATTCGGGCCGGGGCAGCAACGCGGCGCCGGGTCGTTGCGAGACTCCTGACGACGTCTCCCACGACAAGACAGCGGGAGGAGGGATCACATTCCGGCGATGGCCAACCCTTGGATGATCCTGCGGGCGATCTCCTTGCGCCGAGCCGGTGTGACTATGCCCCGAAGACGGCCCAAGTTGTTCTTCTCCACGGTGAAGAGGAGGTCGCACCGGCAAAGGGTCTTCAGATCTAGGCCGTCGGCTTCATCGAGCAGGACCTCGTTCGCCCTCGGTTCCCGCTCATTGGAGGGACGCATCGTGCGGCATCCGAGGACGACCACTTCCGGCTTCGCGTCGATGCGAGGTTGGTTGGAGACCAATACAACTGGGTGCTCGCCGAAGATGTCTGCGGTGTAGATCTCCCAGGCCTTCAATCGGACACCCCTAGGTGTTGAGCGGCCATGAGCCGAGCGACTTCCTGACGGTCGTCGTCGTCCTGCCCATACAGTTCCCGCGACTGCCTGGATGAAAGCGGGTTGACGGTCGTGATCCGACCCTGGGGCTTGCCGAGTGCCTTGATGACGGTCGGAAGACCGAAGGCGATAGCCTGCCTCATGAGTTCGGCACGAGAGAGCCCCGTCGCCTTCGAGGCTCGGTTCACCTCGCGGGCGAGGTTCGCATCCATGGGCAAGGGATACACCGCGGTCTTCATATAGGAATCCTATCTCCGACACCATTGTCGTCAACCTTGGCGGGCTATTCGCCGGAGCCAGGCAGTTCCGACGGAATGAATCCCACGCTCGCCACGGCAATGGGGATGAGAAAGCGGGGCCGGGTCGGTTTGAGACTCCTGACGTCGCCTCCTACCCCAGAATGGCTTGGGGAAGGATCTGGGTGCGGCCTCGGGCGGGGTGCCCGAGGCCGCAGGCCCGGGGACGGTCAGCTTCCCTTCACGTCGAAGCAGTGGAGGTACTCCTGGTCTCGCAGGTAGAGGCGGCCATTGACGACCACCGGGTGGGGCCAGATGCCGCCCTGGCGGCTGCGCTTCTCGCTCAGCGGAGCCAGCTTGAATCGGGCGACTTCCTTCCATCCCTGGGTGTTGGCCTCCACGAGCGCGACGTCGCCGCTGCGTTCGTCGAGGCAGTAGAGCATGCCGTCGGCGTAGTGGACGGCGCCCTTGCCGAAGCCCTTGTGGGACCAGACCTCCTTGCCGGTGGCGAGTTCCTGGCAGACCCAGCCGGCGCCGTCGGAATGGCCGTAGAGGTGGCCGCCGACGAGCACCACGCCGCCGTGGTGGTTCTTCATCACCTTGTTGTCCTGGTAGAGGGGTTCCACCGAGTTGCCGGGCCCAAGCTTGAACGCGGCGCAGCCGACGCCGTAGCCGGCGGTGACGTAAACGATGCCGTCAGAGTAGATGGGTGTCGGGATGACGGCGACGCGGCCGGGGAAGTCGTGTTTCCAGAGGAGCGCGCCGGACTTGGGATCGACGCCGAACACCTTGTTCATGATCAGCTGGACCACCTGCGGCTTGCCTTCATGGGAGATGAGGATGGGCGAGGAGTACTGGGCGTTGTCGGTGACGTCTTTGGAGCGCCAGACGACCTTGCCGGTCTGGGTGTCGAGGCCGGCGAGCGTACCCTGGGATCCGCCCGGGGTGCAGATCACGACATCACCGACGACGAGCGGGGATTCGGTGTAGCCCCAGTCCTGGAGCTTGCCGCCGAGGTCGGAGACGAGGGACTTGGTCCAGAGGACCTTGCCGTCCTTGGCGGAGGCGCAGACGAGCAGGCCTTGGCCGCCGATGGCGAAGACACGGTCGCCGGCCACGGTGGGGGTCATGCGGGGGCCATCGCCCCAGTTGTTGGGATAGCGGGGACCGGCAGGGGTAGCCCAGAGTTCCTTTCCGGTGGCGGCGTCGAGGGCGATGAGCAGTTCCTGGCCTTCGCGGAGGCCCATGGTGAAGAGCTTGCCGTCCGCGACGGAGTAGCCGGCGTAACCGAGGCCGACGCCGTCGTTCAGCCAGGCCCGTTTCGGTCCGTCCTTGGGCCAGGACTTGAGCAGGCCCTTGTCGGGAGAGTGGTCGTTGCGGGTGGGGCCGCGCCATTGGGGCCAGTCGGCCGCGGCGAGGGAACCGGTGGCCAGCAGGCCGAGGGCCGCGATGGCGGAATGCAGGGGAGAGTTCATCTGGTGGAATGCGGAGGGTTTTCGGATGGAAGGATGCCAGCCGGGAAACGAAGCGCAACCCCGGCTCGGGAGGTGAGCCCGCTCATGGAATCCCCACGCGGAGACGCGGACGGGACCTCAAACGCACGGCGCCGAGTCACGCATGCCGTCTGCCCTTGAATCCTTGGAAGGGCTCAGGAGGTGCGGGGCGGTTCGGCGGGCCGGATCTGGAGCAGGTCCGATTCGTCCTTCAGTTCCACGCCGCTGACGCGACGAAGCCGGGAGGCGTTCAGCAGCCAGAGCAGGCGGGAGGCGGCGTCGGGAGGGCGGAGGCCGGCGGCGTGGATGTTGGAGACGCAGTTCCTCCGGGCGTCGGTGTTTCCGGGGCGCGGTTCGTGGACCAGATAGGCGCCGAGGCTGTCCGGGGTGCCCAAGCCGGGGCGTTCTCCGAGAAGGATGAGCGCGTGGGAAACGCCGAGGACCGAGCCGACGACATCCTGGACCGCCACTCGACCGCGACGGACGAGCACGATCGGGGCGAGGCGCCATCCGTCGGCGAGCAGGCTTGGGACGAGGTGGCCGAGCACCTCGGCGGCGTGGTTCTCGACCGCCAGCGTGGACAGACCCTCGGAGACCACCAGGGCGAGGTCGGCCGGCGGCGTGGTCCGGACCGCCTCGAGCACTGGGATCGCGGAGAGTGCGAGGGACCGTCCGAGATCGGGCCGGACGAGGTAGGTCGCGAGGTCGGGAGCGGCGCTGTCGACGGTGAGGACCTGGGATCCGGAGGTGGCGGCGGCCATGGCGGCGGCGAGAGCCGGGGCGTCGAGGGGGCGGAGCAGGGCGTCCCTGGCGCGAGCGTGGGACAGGCGGAAATCCAGGAGCGCGGACGTGGGCAGGCTTCCTCCGACGCGGCCGAGTCCGACGCGGGCATGGGTGCGGCGGCGCAGCGCGGCGCCGAGGCCCGTGGCGGGTTCCGACGGATTCATCGTGCGTCCTCCAGGAGGGCGTGCCGGGTGAAGGGCAGGCGGTCCGAAGGCGAGCGGAGCCGTCCGGCGTCGTCGAGCAGACCGACCCGTGCGAGCCAGGCATCGAACTCGGGGGCCGGGCGAAGTCCGAGGGCCTGGCGGATGTACCAGGCGTCGTGGAAGGAGGTCGACTGGTAGCTGAGCATGACGTCGTCGGCGCCGGGCACGCCCATGACGTAGTTGACGCCCGCCACGGCCAGCAGGGTGAGGAGCGTGTCCATGTCGTCCTGGTCGGCCTCGGCGTGGTTGGTGTAGCAGACGTCGCAACCCATCGGCAGTCCGAGCAGCTTGCCGCAGAAGTGGTCCTCGAGGCCGGCGCGCAGGATCTGTTTGCCGTCGGCGAGGTACTCGGGGCCGATGAAGCCGACGACCGTGTTCACGAGGAAGGGGTCGAACGCGCGGGCGACGGCGTAGGCGCGGGCCTCGAGGGTCTGCTGGTCGATCCCGTGGTGGGCGTTGGCGGAGAGGCAGGAGCCCTGTCCGGTCTCGAAGTACATGACGTTCCGTCCGACGGTTCCGCGGTTCTGCGAGAGTGCGGCCTGTTGGGCCTCGCGGAGGAGCGCGAGGTGGACGCCGAAGGACGCGTTGGCGGCTTCGGTGCCGGCGATGGACTGGAAGACGAGGTCGATCGGGACCCCGGCCTCGATGGCGCGGATCTGGGTGGTGACGTGTCCGAGCACGCAGCCCTGGGTGGGGATGCCGTGGCCTTGGATGAGGTCGTCGAGCAGGCGGGATAGGACCTCGAGGGAACGGACGCTGTCGGTGGCGGGGTTGATGCCGATCACGGCGTCGCCGGCGCCGAGCAGGAGGCCGTCGAGGATGGCGGCGACGATGCCCTTCGGGTCGTCGGTGGGGTGGTTGGGCTGGAGGCGGACCGCGAGCGTTCCGGGTTGGCCGAGGGTGTTCCGGAAGCGGGTGACCACGCGGCGTTTCGAGGCGACGAGGATCAAGTCCTGGTTCGCCATGATCTTGCTGGTCGCGGCGACCATCTCGGGAGTCAGGCCCGCGGAGACGGCCTCGATCCGGGCGCCGTCGGTGGCGAAGTCCAGGAGCCACTCGCGGAACTGCCCGACGGAGAGGGATCGGATCGGCGCGAAGGCCACGGGGTCGTGGGAATCGAGGATCAGCCGGGTGACCTCGTCCGATTCGTAGGGGACGAGGGGTTCCTCGAGGAACCGGGAGAGCGGTGTGTCGGCGAGTTCCTGCTGGGCGCGGACGCGTTGTTCCCGGGATTCCGCCGCGACGCCGGCCAGCTGGTCTCCGGATCGTGCTGGCGAAGCCAGGGCGAGGAGTCGGGGGAGCGGGGTCGGCGCGGCCACAGGTCTGCGATTGAATACGGGGAGCCCTGTTCGGCCAACCGAAAGAATTCCGGCGGCACCAACCCTCGGGGGCCTTGGAGTCCCTGTGTTCCAACCGGGGTGACTGGCGCATTGCTGGGTTGGTGTTCCGGCTTAACCACTCGCGGTCCTGTTTTGCTGCGGGGATTCCCGCCGTGAAGCGGGTCCCGCACGAATCCGACACCGGTTCGAAGCGGCGCCGAAACCGAACCTTCGCGGCGCCGTTGCCGAACGGAATCCGGGGTGTCACCGAGTCGCGGCTCCATGGATCCCATGCCGAGGTGTCGCAGCGTCCGGGTGACGTGTTCCCACCGGAAGGACGCGTTCACGTTGATCGAGCTCCTGGTGGTGATCGCCATCATTGCGATCCTTGCCGGTATGCTGCTTCCCGCCTTGTCGCGGGCGAAGGAAAAGGGCCGCCAGTCGGTCTGCATCAGCAATCTCCATCAGGTCACGATCGGCACGACCCTCTATGCGCAGGACAACGCGGACGCCCTGTTCTACTACATCGACGCGGACCGCAAGCCCCAGGTGCCGAACCATGGCCAGTGGACGTTGACCCCGGCGCACAACGCGCTTCTCGACATGGCCAATGCGAACCAGCGGGTCATCGCCTACTGGGGGGTTCCCTACGTGAACTACTTCGGCGGGGCGCGTCGGGCTTTCCGTTGTCCCTCCGCGAAGGTCGTCGACGAGTGGCGGGAGACCGGCCTCGCCTACCCCAGCGAATTCTGGCGGAACTCGACCTACGGCATGAACCGCTATGCGGCTCTCGAGCCGGGAGCCGTGCTCACTGCGGATCCGGACAGGCCGCGCAAGACGTCCTCGGTCGAGTCTCCTTCCACGATGGTGATTGCCCAGGATTCCGCCGAGCAGCGGATGGAGGGCCACGACGACAGCCTCGGCATCTTCCCCGGGTACAATGAGTGCCTGGTTCAGTGGAAGGTGCGGTTGGCGCCTCTCTATCCGGGCATCCGGATGGAATTCGAGTGGTTCCGCCACAACCGTCAGTGTTCCACGCTTTGGCTGGGCGGGCACGTGTCCCCGATCCGCCATTCCCGCGGCGTGGACTACCGCTGGTACACCGGCGACTCGCCTCAATAGTCCGCTTCCCAAGTCCCAACCCTCCGAACCCAACCCAAACCCGCGGTCAAACAAGCCATGAAAGCCAGACTCCTCGCCCTGCTGGTGTCAGGGGCCATCCTGATGCCGACACTCCGGGCGGCCATCACCGACCATCTCGTCGCGCACCTCAGGTTCGACCAGACGCTCGAGGATTCCTCGGGCCGGACCAACCACGGCGCTGCCGTGGGCAACGTCACCTTCGGAGCCGGCAAGGTCGGTTCGGGCGCCGCGAACCTCTCCTTCCGCAAGGACGGTTCCGGCTTCAACTTCGTCACCCTCGGTGCCCCGGCCGACCTCAACTTCGGGACCACCACCGACTTCACGGTCAGCTTCTGGTCCAAGTTCACGAACTTCGTCTTCGATCCGCCCTTCATCGGCAACAAGGACTGGCTGAGCGGCCAGTACCAGGGCTGGATGGTCGCAACGGGCACCGACGGGCGCCTCCAGTGGAACTACGGCGGGGCACCCGGCCAGCGCAAGGACTACGACGGGCCCGGCCGCACGATGGACGACGGTCGGTGGCATCACGTCCTGATCACCTTCCTGCGAGCCGGCGAGGTCACCACCTACCTGGACGGCGTCGTCGTCGACCAGCGTGACGTCTCGGCCAGCCTGAACAACGTCGACACTCCGGCCGGTCAGGCGGTGAACATCGGTCAGGATGGCACGGGCCGTTACACCGATGGCGGGTCGGTGGAGATCCTCGACCTCATGATGGACGACGTCGGGATCTGGCGCCGCGTCCTCACGGCGGCCGAAGCCGTCGCGGTCTACCAGGCGGGCGAGGCGGGGCGTGACCTCTCCACGGTCGTCTCCACGCCGGAGGTTCCCACGTTCGCCCGCAGTCCCGACGGTGCTTCCGTGGTCGCCGGTGAGAACGTCACCTTGCGGGTGCTGCCCCGCGGGACCTCGCCGTTCACCTTCGAATGGCGCCGCGGAACCAGCGCCATCCCCGGGGCGACCAACGCGATCCTCTCGCTGACCAACGTCCAGTCCGCCGATGCAGGTTCGTATGTCTGCGTCGTCTCCAACGTCGCCGGATCCGCGACCAGCGAACCGGCCGAGGTCTCCGTCGACCTGGCCCAGCCGCCGGCGATCCTCGCGGGACCGCTGGGAGTCACCGCCGCCCCCAACGCACGGGTCGAGCTCCGGGTCTCCGCCGCCGGCGTGGCCCCGCTCTCGTACACCTGGTTCCGGAACGGCGACCGCGTCCCCGGTGCCACTTCCTCCACCCTGGTGATCCCGCGGATGCGGCTTGCCGACGAAGGCCGCTACACGGTCGAGGTCCGCGCCGGCAACGGACAGACGAGCACCAGCCTCGAGGCGGTGGTCGGGCTGGTCAGTGACATTCGCCAGGGACTTGTGGCGCACCTGACCTTCGATGAGGACTTCCGGGATTCCTCCGGCCGTGGCAATCACGGTTCCCCGGTCGGCAATCCGACGCTGGTGGACGGGTTCGTCGGCGGGAAGGCCCTGCGCTTCTCCCACCGGTCCGACGGGACCGAGTTCAACTACGTGACGCTCGGCCAGGCGGCGGACCTCGAGTTCAGCGTGGACGCCGACTTCTCCTTCTCGATGTGGGTGAAGTTCAGCCGCTGGCAGCGGGATCCGCTGTTCATCTCCAACAAGAACTGGAGCAGCGGCGGCAACGTGGGGTACGCGCTGGCCACCGGCGCCGACGGCCGGTTCCAGTGGAACTACGCCGAGCAGGTGGGTGAGCGCCGCGACTACGACAGCGGCGGCGGGCTCGTGAGCGACGGCCGTTGGCACCACGTCGCGGTGACCTTCCAACGGGGTGGCGAGGCGGTCACCTTCGTCGACGGCATCGAAGTCAACCGCCAGCCGCTGCCGACCACGGGAACGACCATCAGCCCGGGCCTGCCGACCAACATCGGCCAGGACGGCACGGGCACCTACACCGACAACCGGACGGTGAGCATGGAGGACGGCACGATCGACGACGTCGCGATCTGGCGCCGTTCGATCACCCCTGAGGAGATCCAGCAGATCCGGAACAAGGGTCTGGCGGGCGCGAACGTCCAGGAGCGGGGCCTCAACCAGGACCTGGTCGCGTGGCTTCCGTTCGACGGCGACGCCTCGGACCGTTCGGGCCGCGGCAACCACGGCGTCCGGATCGGCAACCCGCGTTACGTCCCCGGCCACACCGGCGGTGCGCTCGCGGTGAGTTCCCGGGCCAACGGCTCCTCGTTCAACTACGTGACCCTCGGCTCCCCGGCGGACCTCCAGTTCGGTCGCACCACGGCCTTCTCGGTGTCGTTCTGGACCCGCTTCACCAACTGGACTGGCGACCCGGTGCTGGTCGGCAACAAGGATTGGCGGAGCGGCGGCAACCAGGGATGGGTGGTCGCCACCGCCGGCAACGGGCGGCTCCAGTGGAACCTCGGCGACGGCGACGCCGGCGGCCGCAGCCGACGCGACTACGACGGTCCGGCCGGGACCCTCAGCGACGGGAACTGGCACCACGTCGCCACGGTCTTCGACCGCTCAGGAAACGCCCTCACCTTCCTCGACGGCAACGCGGTCAGCACCAACGTCATCTCGGGCGACCTCGATTCGATCGACACGCCGCAGGGGCTCGCGGTCAACATCGGACAGGACGGCGTGGGCGCCTACACGGACAACGGGGCGGTCGGCATCCGCAACGCGCTGCTGGATGACGTCGCGATCTGGCGCCGCGCTCTGGATCCCGCCGAGGTGCGGGTGATCTTCACGCGCGGGCAGGGTGGCGCCGATCTCTTCGGCCGTGTCCCGGGACCGTCCACCATGCCCAACGGCGTGGCCTCGGGTGAGGTGACCCAGGACTCCGTGTTGCTGTGGGCGCGCAGCACCGCGACTGGCGTCCTCCGGTTCGCGGTCTCGACCAACCGGGCGATGGAACCCCTGGTGGCCGCGGCCATGGCGACCAACCTGGTGCCGGAGGTTCCGGCGAAGGTGACGGTGACGGGCCTCCAGCCGGGCACGCGGTACCACTACCGCGTCACCGACGCCGCTGGGACCGCTTCGTTCGGCACGTTCCGGACCGCGTCGGCACCGGACACCTTTGGCGGCCTGCGCTTCGGTGTCAGCGGTGATTCCCGTGGTGACCTGGCGCCCTTCCCCTCGGTGGCGAACATCCCGGCCCGCGCCCTGGATTTCTACGTGAACCTCGGTGACACGATCTACGCGGACGTCCCGTCCCCGGCCGTCACCTCGCCTTCGGCGACGACCCTGGAGCAGTTCCGGCGCAAGCACGACGAGGTGCTTGGAAGCCGCCTCGGCGTCCCGTCGATCCCCGATCTCCGTGCTAGCACGGCGGTGTTCGCGACGATCGACGACCACGAGGTGGTGAACGACTTCGCGGGTGGCGCTAGGGTCGGTTCGGACAGCCGGTTCGACACGAACGGCACCTACCTCAATGAGACCCAGCTCTTCCGGAGCGGCCTCCAGGCCTTCGTGGAGTACAACCCGATGGCGACGCGGACCTACGACGCGCCCTCCGATGCGCGCGTCCATGGCCGGACGAAGCTGTATCGCACCGCCCGGTTCGGCCGTGACGCGGCGATGTTCCTGCTGGACTCCCGTTCGTTCCGCGACCAGGGGCTTCCCGGGGTTGCCAACCCGACGGACCCGGTGCAGATCGGTGCCTTCCTGGCCCAGTCCTTCGACGTCAACCCCCTCAACGGGCAGCCGCTTCCGCGACGCACGATGCTGGGGCGTCCCCAGATCGAGGAGCTGAAGGCGGACCTCCTGGCCGCCGAGTTGGCCGGGGTGGAATGGAAGTTCGTCCTGGTGCCGGAGCCGATCCAGAACCTCGGTGTCCTGGCGGCGAGCGACCGTTTCGAAGGCTATGCCGCCGAGCGCTCCGAGCTGCTGGGATTCGTCCACGACCGGCGGATCCGGAACGTGGTCTTCATCAGCGCCGACATCCACGGCACGTTGGTCAACAACCTCTCCTATCAGGCGGCCGGACCGCTCTCCCCGAAGACGCCGGTGAGTGCCTGGGAAGTGGTGACCGGAGCGATCGCCTACGACGCTCCGTTCGGTCCGACGGTCCTCGACCTCGCGTCGGATGTGCCCTCGGGAAGCGGTTCGCTGCTCGACCAGTTCCTCGGTTCGCTGGGTCTTCCCAACCGAGCCGCCTTCGACCAGCTGCTGACGCCGGCGCAGAAGAACGACGCGATCGCCGGTCTGGTGAATTCGCAGGTCCAGCCGCTGGGCTACTCCCCGGTGGGACTTCAGGATTCCAGAATCGACGCCCGGTTCGACATCGGCGGACCGGCCGCCGTGTTCACCTACGGCTGGACCGAGTTCAACATCGACGCGACCACGCGTGCGCTCCAGGTCACGACCTACGGGCTCCCGTCCTACACTCAGGCCCAGATCAACGAAGACCTGCTCCTGACCCAGCCGGTGGCCGTGAGCCGGTTCACCGTGCAGCCGGAGCGCCCCATCCTGTCCGTTCGCCGGGTGGCCGGGCGGGTGCGCGTGGCCTGGGCGCGTTCGATCACGGGATTCCGCCTCGAGCGGTCCGTTTCCCTCGGGGATGGCAGCGACTGGCAACCGGTCGATTCCGTCGTGGAAGGGGATGAAAACGTCGCGGAGGTCGGAGAGACGACGGTCTCCTTCTACCGGCTGCGCCAGCTGTAAGGGTTGATTCCCGTCGGATTCCATGAGGGGCGGATGTCCGGGTTCCTTCCGGATGTCCGCCCCTCTTCTTTGTCGGGGGCAACCGAGATCTTCTCCGCCGTTGCCTCGGGACGGGTCCGCTGCTTCCTTGGGCGCAAGGTGAACCGTTTCCGCGTCCTGATGTCCTCGGCCGCCGCCCTCGCGTTGGCCGCCGCCTCGTCCTGCATGCTC
>JAIXUV010000397.1 GCA_027483345.1 Verrucomicrobiales bacterium
GGCCGGGGCGCGTGCCAGCACGAAGAGCTGTTGGTCCATGCAGTCCAGCAGCCACCCGGCCGCGGCGACCAACAGCACGAACCACTGGTAGCGGTTCAACAGCCGCCACCACGCCACGGTATTCGTTTCGGTGCTCATCAGGAGATCTTCCTGCAAGGATGCCGCGCGAGCAGGTCGAGCCAAGCCGGGAAACCGGAAATGTCCCTTTCGGCCCGCCCTGCAGGAGGAAATCGACAGGCTCACATCAAGCCCAACACCAAGGGCACACCAAGGGCCGGCCCCGAAGCGGTGAAGCCCGCCTTCAGGAAGTCGCGGCCGCATGTCTCGGACCTCGGCCTTCCTCCGACTGCGAACGATTCGGCAGGCGCCCGTCGGGTTCGGGAAAGTCTCTGGGCCTACGGCTCGATTCCCGACGCTTGACGTCGCTTGTACGAAGTTGGAAATCCGCTGCCGTCACGCTTGGATCCCCACGCCGCATGCGGCTTCGCCATGATCTTCTACCTCATCCTCGCCGGAGTCCTGGTCGTGTCGATCCTTCTGGGGATTCGTTCAGCCAGGAACCGTACCGGCGGAGCCGGTTCGGGATCTTCGGACGGCGGGCATTCCGGCGGCGACTTCGACTCCGGGGACTCCGGTGGAGACTGTGACGGCGGTGGAGGTGGAGACGGCGGCGGTGGAGGCGACTAGCCGAAACGGCGTCGCCGATCAACGGGCGCGCCGGAGCACGTTGAGCGTGCGAGGTTGGATGGCGTGCCGGGTGTTCGAGCCGTCCGGCCAACGGACCTCGGCCGAGTCCGCCGTCGCGGGTCCCAAGCCGAAGGTCAAGGTGAGCTCGCTTTGGGAGAGGTAGCTCTTGGTCGGCATGACATGGCGCGAAAGCCGGCGACCGTCGCCGGTGGCGACCGTCACCCAGGCGCCGATCGCCTCCAGGTTGCCACGGTCCCCGACGAGGCGGACGCGCACCCATCCATGGCCCAGGCCCTGGTCGTTTCGAAGCAGCAGCGGGGCTCCGTTGATCTGGGTGATGACCACGTCCAGGTCGCCGTCCGCGTCCACGTCGGCGTAGGCGGATCCGCGTCCCACGACCGGCGTGAACAGGTCGGGACCGCACTCCTCGGGACCGGCCGCGCTGAAGGTGCTGCCGCCGCCGGCGTTCCAGAAGAGCTGTGCCGGCTGCCGGTAGCGGACGTCGGCCTGGATCTTCTCAATGTCCTCCTCGATGTGGCCGTTGGCGGTGAGGACGTCGAGCCGCCCGTCGAGGTCGTAGTCGAAGAAGAACAGCCCGAACTTCAGCAGGAGCCGGCTGGCAGGGCCGAGGCCTTCGGGGATCGCCTCGTCGGCGAACACCAGCTGTTCACGCACCGGTTGTCGCACGTAGAGCGCGTTCATCTCGTTTGCGAAGTTGCCGATCGCGATGCCGAGGGCGCGGTCGTTGCGGAAGCGGGCGGCGTCGATGCCCATGGCGCCGCGCGTCTGGCCATAGGCGTCGAACGCGATGCCGCTCTGTGCGCCGACCTCGCGGAAGGTGCCGTCGTGGCGGTTGGTGAAGACGAAGTTCTGGACGGTGTCGTTGGCCATCACCAGGTCCACCCATCCGTCCTCGTTCAGGTCGATCGGCGCGACCGCCAGGGTCTTGGCCATGGGATGGCCCGTCGCCGGATTCCGGATGACGAGCCCGCTCTCCGCGGCGACGTCGGTGAAGCGTGTGGTTCCGGTGCCGGGGTCGGTTCCGTCGTTGCGCCAGAGGCTGGGCGCGGTTCCGGGGAAGTTCCAGGGGCGACCGTAGGCGCGGCCCACGCCGACGAGCTGGTTGTTCACCTCGCGGTCGAGGGCGGGAGTCCAGCCCACGTAGCGACCCACGAAGAGATCGAGGTCCCCGTCGTTGTCGGCGTCGAACCATGCGGCGGCGGTCGTCCAGTCACCGCCTTCGGCCGGGATTCCCGACTGCCGGGTCATGTCCTCGAAGCGGGCCTCGCCGCGGTTGCGCAGGAGACGGACCCCGCCCACCCCGGTCAGGAGAATGTCCGTGAGGCCGTCCCCGTCGAAGTCCGCGCAGGCGGCACCCATCCCGTAGAAGGGATGGTCCAGTCCGGAACCCTCGGTGACGTCGGTGAACCGCCATGGGCCGCCGGCGGGTGTGTCGTTGCGGAAGAGCCGGGAGTGGGAAGCGGCGGGCCGGTCTGTCGAACCCGGCCAGTCGCCGGAGTTGACGAACAGGAGATCCGGATCGCCGTCCGCGTCGAAGTCGAGGAATGCCACGCCTCCGCCCATGGTTTCTGGGAGCAATTTGGATCCGGTGGCGCCGTTGCGGTGGACGAATCCCACGCCGCATTCGGCGCCGACCGCGGTGAAGCGGACCTGGGGCGGACGGGGACCAGTGGTCGCGGCCAGCGGAGCCTCGAGCGGGGTGATGCGGGAGTCCTTGGGAGCTGCTGGCCGTGCGAACCACCAGACGGCGCCGCCGGCGACGACGCCGAGGACGACCAGCGCCAACAGGGAACGGCGCAGGGCCGCGCCGACCAGGTCGGCGTCCTCCGCGGGCGGGATGGGGTCCTGCTCGTTCTGCAGCATGCTTCCCTGCCACCATTCGACAGGGCAGGTACGGATTCAATGGAAGAACCCCGGGTATTCTTCTCCTGCCGGCGTCGCGCGCTTGGCATCGGGGGAGATGCTCTGTTTGGATGGGGTTGTGGAGGTTGAGACCATAGCGGTGGACACGCGGGAGGAGGGTCTGCTGACCGACCTGCTTCGGGAGGTGTCCCGGTCGTTCTACCTGACGCTTTGGGTCCTGCCCGCGGCGGTCCGCACACCCATCAGCCTGGCCTACCTGCTCGCCCGGGCCACTGACACCGTCGCGGACGCCTCCGGGGTGCCGGTGGAAGCGCGTCTCGAGACCTTGGAATCGTTGGGAAACTGGATCAGGGGCGACGCCGTCAAGCGCCCGGACTTCTCGAGGTTCCTGGGTTCGGACGCGGGAATCACGGAGGCCGAAGGACGTTTGTTGTCGCGACTTTCGTCGGCGGTCCAGTTGCTGGAACTGTGCGACGCCTTCGAGCAGGAAAGGATCCGGCAGGTGCTCGACGTGATCGTCTCCGGGCAGGTGCTCGACCTGCGGCGCTTCGGCACGGTGGAACCGGGGACCGTCCGCGCCTTGGCGACGGCCGCGGAATTGGACGACTA
>JAIXUV010000226.1 GCA_027483345.1 Verrucomicrobiales bacterium
CGGCGCGACTCCATCTGGAGGATCTCCGTGGAGACGGAATGGGCGAGCACCTGGATCACCGAGAGCAGGTCTTCTCCGTTCGGACCCTCGAGCGGTGCGGCGCTCGAGCAGGAGATGAGACCGATCACGCGGCTCTCCGGATCCCGCAGGGGAACTCCCACGAACGAGTCGAACCCCTCCGTGCGCGCCAAGGTGTCGGTCGGATGTCTCTCCCGGAGTCCGCTGGGGATGAGCACGCCCCTTCCGTCGAGCACGACTTCATCCGGGTTGCCGGCCACCGGCCGGGAAGCGGAAGGGATGATTCGCCCGCGGAGCAACATCCGGCTCGGGGTCAGGGCATCCACGGAACCCGGGTCCCGGAGCAGGATGGCGACGTGCTCCACCGAGAATTCGCGGGCCAGAAACTCGACGACCGCGGTCAGGAAATCCTCGCCCGAACGGGCGGCCACCTTGCCGGCCAGCTCACGGAAGCGGTGCTCCTGACGCAGACGGGCCCGGACATCGCGGTTGATCGCGAGCACCCGGACACCGCCATTGATTCGGATGCCCCGGGCCGTCACCTCCATCGGGATCCGCGAGCCGTCCCGGTGGAAGTGTTCCACCTGGAAGGTCAACCTCTCACCGGAAGCAAGCCGGGTCAGTCGCGCCGCGGAAAGCGCCGCAGCCTCGGGCGTATCGAGCTGTTGGACACGCATGCCCACCAGTTCCTCGGCGCGGTAGCCGTGGAGTTCCGCGCCAGCAGCGTTGACCGAAAGGATGACACCGCGACGGGGCTCCTCCGTGTCGATCAGGAAGACCGCATCGGGCATCTGCTCGACGAGCGTGCGGTAGATGGATTCGCTCTCGGACAGGCGCCGTACCGTCTCCCGGCGCACGTGGTTCGAACGCGCCAGCAGTGCCACTGCGACGGCCAGTCCGGCGATCAGTGCCGAGCCGGCCATCCATTGGAGCCCAGGGCCGCCGGGTCTCTCCGACGCCGGGACCTCCAGGAGGGTGTCCACCGGCAGGCGGGATTCCGGGATGTTCCAGCGCCTCAATTCCGCTGGACGCGCACGGTGGACCATCGGCGTTCCAACCAGCTCCGGAGCCGCGTCGGGTGCCGCGATCCGCTTCAGTGCGAGGGTCGCCGCCAGACGGCCCGACTCCCGTCCGCTGGTGATCCGTCCGCCGATCCCGAGATCCGCGAAGACCTCGTCGTGGCCTGTGAAGACAGGGACCTTCACCGCGCGGCCCAGCTCGCGTACACGGGCGGGACTGAAGTCGAGGCCGTCCTCGTCCGCCGCGACGCCATCAATGTACAGGGCTGTTCCACGTCCGAGCTTCGAGAGGCGGTCCACCAGCTCCGGGAAACGGAACTTCCGCACCGCGACCACCGACATGCCGGCGTCGTGGGTGGTCAGCCGGGTCAGGAAATCGTCGACCCCGATCTGGCTCCCCGCGTTGGGATCGGGCTCGTTGTACACCACGAGCACCTGCTTGACGTCGGGAAGAAGCCGGTGGATCAGGTCCAGGTTGCCCGGGAGATCGTAGTCCTCGAACACCCCGCTCCATCCCGGTAGACGTCCGAGCTGCACATGCTCGGCCCGGCTGATGCCCGAGAAGGTCCGGGGCGCCCCGGGCGCGAACCGGTCCGGATGGCGCAACACGATCTCCACCGCCCTCCGGTCGGTCGCGATCAGCGCCCGGAAGCGGCGGTCCCGATGCCGGATCTCCAACAGGTCCAGCAAGGCGGCCTCCGCCCGTCGGACGTCGGTCCTCCTCGCATCGAGATGCTCGACATGCCAGCGAGCCGTCCCGTTCGTCGCCCCAAGTCCCTCTTCGATGCCGGCCGCCTGTGCCGCGGTCCATGGGTAGCCGGGGTGGTTGGAATGCAGGACGAGCACCTCCGGGACCTCGGCCGCCAGCAGCGCCGCCGTCAGCAGGAAGGACGGGATCCCCATCACGCAGGCAAGACGGGACAGCGTCCGGCTGCGGCGAGGGGCGACGGGGAACATCGGGACTAGGTTTGCGGCATTTGGAACCATGGCAAGCCCCGGCCGATGCAGGATGCGGGCCCGGAGCGGCCGCAACTCGCGGCTTGCCTCCTTCCTCTTCGCCTGCATTGTCGATGCTCGAAATCCTTCGATCCCATGAAATCCATCCTCCCCATCCTCACGGTCCTCCTCACCGCCACCACCGCCGCCTTCGCCGCGGACGCCGAGATCACGCTCACCGGCGAGGGCAAGTGCATGAAGTGCGCCCTCAAGAAGGCCGACAAGTGCCAGAACGTCCTCGAGGTGAAGAAGGACGACAAGATCACGCTGTACAAGCTCGTCGGGGACGTCTCGACCAAGTTCCACGGCGAACTCTGCGGTGAGAACAAGAAGATCACCGTGACCGGCAAGGTGGAGAAGAAGGGCGAGACCCCGGAATTCGCCGTCAGCAAGATCGAGTTGGCGAAGTGACCTCCGGCCGGTTTCCCGCCGATCCGACACCGCCTAGGGCCCAACGGGACCGGGCGGTTTTTCGTTTCGCCGCGCAGGAAGCCTCGGAAACCAATCGGGAAGGAACGGAAGTGAACGTGGGGAGTTGGTTGGCCGACATGGATTCGAACCATGACTAAGGGCTCCAAAGACCCCTGTGCTGCCATTACACCATCGGCCAAGAACCCGGAAACGCTACGGATCGGACCGTGCATCGGGAAGTGATTTCTCCCGACGCACGGGTCGGACGGGCTGACCGGAGACAGCAGGTTTCATGAAGCCATCGCACCCGCTCACGCACGACGAACAGGACAGGCTGGCCGCCGCCGCCGCCGCCGCCGCGCTCAACGCCTACGCACCCTACTCGCGATTCCGGGTGGGGGCGGCGGTGCTCGATTCGGACGGACGCCTGCACACCGGCTGCAACGTCGAGAACGCCAGCTATGGCCTCTGCCTCTGCGCGGAACGGAATGCGCTTTCGACGGCACTTGGGACCGGAGCCCGCCGGTTCCGCGGGATCGGCGTCGCCTGCATCGACGCCGCCCCCGGTTTGGGCTTGGAAGGCCGGACACCCTGCGGCGCCTGTCGCCAGTGGATGGTGGAACTCGCCCCGGACGCCGAGGTGGTCATCGCCGGTGGAGACGGTCGGCAGCCGATGGCGGTCTGGCCGGTGTCGGCTCTGCTGCCGGATGCCTTCCGTCTGACCTGAGGCCTTCGTGGCTTCCGGTTGGGATCAACCCTTCGCGCCGTCCCGGATCTTCTTAAGCGCCAGCAGGGCGGCGTGGCTTTCCGCCGCCTTCTTGCTCCGTCCTTCGCCCCGGGCCAGCTCCACCTGGTTGTGGTAGACCGCACATCGGAAGATGCGGTTGTGGTCCGGACCTTCCGCCGAGAGGAGTTCGTACTGCGGCGCCTCCGGGGACTTGGCCTGCAGCAGCTCCTGCAACTCGCCCTTGGGGTTGTCCAGGCTGGGCGGCTCGATCAGGTCGGCGCCACTTTCCCGGAACAGCCGCAACACGAGGTCCCGGGCGACCTCGAACCCGCCGTCCAGATGCACCGCCCCGACCACCGCCTCGAAGGCGTCGGCCAAGGTCGAACTCCGCGTCCGGCCCCCGGAGGAATCCTCGCCCCGGCTCAACAGCACCCGACGCCCCAGCTCCAGCCGCCGCGCCTGGCCCGCGAGGGAGGTCCGGTTGACCAGCTGGGCCCGCGCCTGGGTCAGCGGACCTTCACCCAGCGTGGGGAACCTCGCGTACAGTTCGCCGGTGACCACCAGCTGGATGACCGCGTCGCCGAGGAACTCCAGCCGCTGGTTGTGGTTCTGGAGCCCGGTGCCCTCCTGGGCGAGCGAGGGATGGGTCAGCGCCAAGGTGAGGAGCGCCGGATCGCGGAAGGTGTAGCCGATGACGGCTTCGAGTTCGGATTGGGGTGACGCCATGGATTCGTCAGATCCCTTGCGGAAGGCCGCACCTCGGCGGCCCTCGGCGAAGGACCCGTCTCGGGTTCATTCAGACAGGGGCCAGTGTCGGTATCTCGCTGGGAGGGTTGAAGGGCTCCTCGGTCGGGACCGCCGGGCTCTCGATCGCCCCCTCAGGCATCTCGACCGATGGCAGGCCATGTTCGAGGAGATGGGCCACGTCATGCTGGACCTGCTCGAGCTGCTCCAGCTGGAGGTCGGGGTCCACGATGGTGAACAGGTCGCCGGACTTCGGGTGCTCATAGAGGAACACCCGGCGGCCCGAATCGCGGGACTGGGCCTTCACCCGCAGGATCCGTTTCCGTTCCAGCATCACCGCCAGGATGTAGGTCGCCGCGGCGTGACGTTCCTCGCGGTTCTCGATCAGCTTCCGCAGCAGGGACTCGGCATCATCCTTCCGGATCGCCTCGGGTGGCACCGGCGGCGGCGCCTCATAGGTGCCCTTCCAATGGGAGACGATTCCCGGCCGCGAGAGGATCTCCCCGCCGGACTCGCGGAACGCCTGGGCGCAGAGGTCGATCCGTTCGAAACCGGACTTCGTGTCCCGGAGAACGGTGTGGTAGGTCTCGCCGTCCGTGAACTGCCGTCCGGAGACCTGGCAGGCATGGGCGCGGGACTGGATGTGCCACTCGATCATTGCGATGGACCGCAAGTATTGGCCGGCATCCGGGCGTAGCAACAGGCTTTTGAGGCGGGATCAGTGCGCGGTGCCGA
>JAIXUV010000033.1 GCA_027483345.1 Verrucomicrobiales bacterium
GCCGTGGCGTCCCAGTTGCGCCCCCCGTTGGCGAGGGACTTCCGCCAGAAGGCCGCCTCGTCGAGCAGGCCCTGGTCATAGGAGGTGGTGTCATCCAACAAGAGATGACGGATCCGTTGGAGGAAGCGCGGGATCATGAACAGGCTGACAGCGTGGGCCGAGGCGTCCCGGACGCCAAGTCCGCAGACGGGGCGGCCAGCGTCCGGGTTCGAATTCCGGCGTCGTGTTATGGCGCACCGGTGGTCCGCTTTGGAAGCGGGATGTCCCCGGCGTCGATGCGGGGCTCCGTCGGGTCCTCGGAAAGCGCGCCGATCGTGTAGTTCGTCTTCCAACCCACATGACGGGAATGGCGGATCTCGAGTCCCAGCTGGAGTCCCGGATCGCCGATCGAGAACAGGAGTGCGACCTGTTTTGGCGGCAGTTGGAAACGGCCGTCGCGACCGGTCCGTACCTCGTCCTGCAGGAGCAGGAACTCCTCGGCCCCGCGCGGGAAGCCCCCGGTCGGATACCGCCATCCCGAGAGGCGGCGTCCGACCCGGGCACCGGCGACCGGAGCCCCGGAATCCGCGTCCACTGCGCGTCCCACGATCCTCGGGGCTGTGACGTCGATGGAAGGTCCGTGGAGCGTGTCGCATCCGGTGAACCCGGGTGCGAGCAGCAGGCCGAGAAGAGGCACGAGGCGGGCGGGTCCGACTGGGCGAGGACCTTGCGATGCGGCGGATACGGGCGGCATGGAACGAGCATGGGGACGGCCCGTCCCGAGTCGACCCCTTCCTCGTCGGCTCCCGTTCGTGGGAAGGGTCACGCGGAGGCGCGGAGGCCGCGGTGAGGGGACTCACACAAAGAGGGACCTCACGCAGAAACGCAAAGCCGCCAATGGGAAACGGGTTCCGGAAACGAATGGATGGCCACCGGCCTGTGCCCGGCTTCACCGAGGCAAAACCGGTGGTTCCCTTCCCTTCCTGTCGCGGCTTTGCGTCTTGGTGTGAGGGTCCCGTCCGCCTGGGCCGGCTCAGGCGGTGCCGGACGGAAGGAGGCAGCGGTGGACCGCCTGGGCGAGATCTTCGACCGAAGCGGGTTTCCGGAGGATCTCCCGGACGCCGACACGAAGCGCCTCGTTCCGCAGTTCCTCCGAAATCAGGCCCGAGGTGAGCAGGACCGGGAGCCCTGGCCGTCGTGCCAGGAGCTCGCGGGCGAGCTCGATTCCGGACATGCCGGGCATGTTGAGGTCGCTGACCACGAGGTCGAAGGCGGCGGGATCGGCGGCGAAGCGGTCCCTGCCAGCCTCGGGGCTGCCGCAGGCGGTCACACGGTAGCCAAGCCGTTCCAGGACCTTCGTGGTGATGCGCATCAGGATCTCCTCGTCGTCCACCAGGAGGAGGTGCTGCGAGGATCCCCGCGGCATCGCCGGCTCGGACGGTTTCGCCGGGGCGTCGGAGTCGGCATCGGCGACGGCTCCGGCGACGGCCGGCAGGAGGATGTCGAAGGTCGTGCCCGCGCCCGGGGTGCTGTCCACGAGGACGGCGCCGCCATGGGACTTGACGATGCCGTGGACGACGGAGAGCCCGAGTCCGGTGCCTTGGCCGGGCGGCTTGGTGGTGAAGAACGGCTCGAAGATCCGCTCCAACGTCGCGGCGTCCATGCCGGAACCGTTGTCGCGCACGCGGATTCGGGCGTAGTCGACCGGTTGGAGGTCGGGGTTCCCGCGGGCGGCGGCCTCGTCGACGCGGAGGCTTCCCAGCTCGATCCGGATCCGGCCGCCCCGGCCGTGGAACGCGTGCCACGCATTGGTGCCGAGGTTCAGCAGGACCTGCTGGATCTGGGTCTCGTCGGCGAGCACGGATGGCGTGTTGGGCTCGCAGTGGACGTGCAGGTCGACTCCTGCGGGCAGGGTGGAGCGGAGCAGCCGGGCGGTCTCATCGACGACCGGGCGGAGCCGTACTCGCCGCTTCTGGTGCGAATCCTGCCGCGCGAAGGTGAGGATCTGCTGGACGAGGTGGGTGGCCCGGCGCGCGGCACGGAGGATCTCCGAGAAATGGCCGGCGCCCGCGGCGTTGGCGGGTTGTTCTTGGGCCCCGAGTTCGGCGTTGCCGATGATGGAACCGAGGATGTTGTTGAAGTCGTGCGCGATGCCGCCGGAGAGCTGGCCGATCGCCTCCATCTTCTGAACCTGCCTGAGGCGTCCCTCAAGGGCGTGACGTTCGGTGATGTCGATCCAGGAACCGACGATCTCCCTTGGGGCGTCTCCGCCGCCTCCGATGAGGCGCTGTTCGTCGCGGAGCCAGAGGTACGAGCCGTCCTTGCGCCGGAACCGGAACTCGAGGATCCGCCGGCCCTGTCCGTCCAGCCGGTGGTCCGCCTCGAGAACACGGGCCCGGTCCTCGGGATGCAGGCCGTTGTGCCACCAGCCCGAGGTGAGGGCCTCCGACCGGGTGTATCCGGTGAGGTTGGCGATGTTCTCGCTGACCCAGTGGCAGTGGTATCTCCCACCCTTCTCGCGCAAGGCGTAGACGGTGGTCGAGCTGAGCGCCATGAAGCGGCGGAGCTGTTCCTCCGTGGCCATGCGGGAGAGGAACTGGCCGACCTGTGAGCCGATGGTCTCAAGCATGCTCAGGGTCGTCGAATCCGGGACCTCGATCCGGCTGCCCATGAAGGCGAGCACGCCGGTCACGGCGTCCTCGGTGCGGATGGGGAAGGCGATGGCGGACAGCAGGCCCGCACTTTCCGCCTCGGGTTTTCTGAGGAAGCCGGGGAACTCGGCGAGGGCGGGAATGTGGACCGCCTCCCCGTCCCGGTGGATGCGGCCGATGAGGCCCTCGCCGGTCCGCATGCGGAGGGAGCGCGTCCTCTCGTTGAGCGCCTGGAACGGGGGCGTGCCCGGGTTCCACACCTCGCCGCAGACGAGGGCGTCGACGGACTCCTCGAAGAGCCAAAGCTCGCCGTGGTTCCAGCCCTCGGCCTCGCAGAGGATCCGGAGCACCGCGGGGATGGCCCCGTCGACCGAAGGCGTTTCGGCCAGCGCCCGGACCACCGCGTGCTCGGTGCTGCGCCGGACCTCCAGGTTGTGACGCTCGGTGACGTCGGCGAGGATGCCATGCCAGATGGCGAACCCGGGTTCGGCCGGGGAGGGGTGCGCAACCCCCTCGATCCAGACCACGCCCTTGAGGGGATGCCGGACCCGGAAGACGTCGTACCAGGGTGCGTGGTCGCGGACGACCTGGTCGATGCGGGCGCGGACACGTGGGAGGTCCTCCGGGTGGATGAGGGCGAAGCCCGGTGCGGCGTCGGTCGCGATGTCCTCCGGATGCAGGCCCACGACCTCGATGAGCTTCGGGCTGGCGTCGGGGAAGGACATGGAGCCGTCGCCGCGCACGAGGAAGCTGAACAGAGCGCCGGGCACGGAGGCGGCCACGGTGGCCAGCCGCGACTGGAGCCGGAGCCGCTCGCGCACCACCTCCTCGGCCAGCTTGCGTTCCGAGATGTCCTGGAACGATCCGAACACCCGTACGATCCGGTCCTCCTCGCGGACCGGGCGCCCGAGGGTGCGGACCCATCGGCGCGTTCCGCCCGCGGTCGTCAGTTCGAGTTCGAGGTCGTACGGTTCGCCGTCCCGTGCGGCCCTGAGGAGCGCGTCCTCGAGCCGGAGCCGCTCCGCCCCGGAGTAGAAGCCGAGCACCCGTTCCCTCGATGCGTCCTCGCCCGGGGCGGCGCCGTGGATCCGCGCCACCTCGGCCGTCCAGTGTCCCGCGCCGGTGGACACGTCGAGGGACCATCCGCCCACGTGGGCCAGTTCGCCGGTCTCGCGGAGGATCGCCTCGTGAAAGCGTAGCTCCCGTTCCACCTGGGCCCGCCGCTGCAGCTCGAGCTCGAGGTCGGCGGTCCGTTCGGAGACCCGGCGACCGAGGGTGGAAACCAGTTCGGCGAGGTCCCGCCGGGCCTTGATCGCCGAGGCGGCGAGTGCCGAGACGACGAGCACCAGCACTGTCGTGGCGGGGAGGAACCAGGTCCGCTCCTGGATCGGCCGCAGGCCCACCACGAACTCCAACGAGGCGGGGCTGGCGTCGAATTCGCCGATCCCGTCCTGGCAACGCACCTCGAGGCGATGGGTACCCCGGGAGAGCCCCGAGGTGGCAAACCGGAACTCCCGGGCCGTCGACGCCTCCGACCAAGGGCCGTCGTCGAGTCGCCAGGAGAACCGGTGGTCTTCGCCGACCTGTCCGGGAAGCCAGCGTTCAAGGCCGGTGGCGGTGGCCGCGAACGGTTCCCCTCTCAGGACCCGTGCCGGACCGGTGATGCGGGTCTCCGGGGGAATCTTCTCCGACCGGTACCTTGCAACACCTTCGCCCCAGTCCATCCAGAAGGCGCCGTCCTTCCCGAGCACCACCTCGGACACCCGTTCCGGCACCGGGAGACGCACCATCACCGGGACGGCCTCCGGTGAGGGGTCGATCTTCCAGAACTTCCCGAAGCCTCCGCAGGTGAGGGTTCCGTCGAGGTTCCTGCGGAGGGTTCCCTGGACCTCCGCGGGGAAGACGGTCCAGCGTCCGTCACGAAGGCGGACAAGACCCCCTTCGCCGCCGCCGCCATCCATGCAGGCGAACCAGACCTCATCCCCGCGTTCCACGCATCCCATGACTCGGTTTGCGGGCAGGTTGGTGACCGTCTCCCAGGTGTCGGCTCCTGCGGGCCAGCGGTGGAGTCCGGCATTCCCAAGGAGCCACATGTCGCCGCGCCGGTCGACCAGGGCCTTGGTGGAGAACCGGCTGAAGCGCTCTGCGGGAAGGGGGCGTCGGCGGAGGGTTCCTCCTCCGACGTGGAGAAAGATGCCGTCCGTGCCCGGACCGCGGTCCCCGCCGATCCAGACGCCGTCGCCCTCGGGAGCCATCAGGGAGTCCATGGTTTCCATCGCAACCAACTCCTCCGGTTGGAGCCGGGTCCAGATCCCCTCGTGGAAGGAAGCGACCCCGATCCGATCACCATCCGTCCGCCCCGACAGCCAAAGGCGTCCGAGTGGGTCCACGGCGCCGGCGCCGATCCGGGCGAGGCCCGTATCCCGCGGACCGAAGGTGCGTTCCCGGGTCCCCTCGAAGCGGTGGACGTTGGAGTCGTCCCAACCCCAGACGACCCGCTTCGCCGGATCGTACAGCATCCCGTTGAAGGTGGCTGCGCGCGAATCCCAGCGTTCCCCTTGGTGCCGAAGGCTTCCAGGTCGCGCATTGACGGCGTTCCTCTGCCGGGAGAACCAGATGCCTCCTTCGTCGTCGGCCGCCCGCGGCGCCGGCGGTCCTGGGAACTCACGGAACTCGGACGATTCCCGCGCCCAGCGGACCAGGCATCCGAAGCCGACGACCCACACGGATCCGTCCGGGGCCTCGCGGATGTCCTCGGAGTAGCCGCCCGGCAGCGGGTACGCGGCCGAGACCGGTTCCCAGGTCCCGGAGCGCCACTCGACGACCATGCCATGTCCTGATGGGGAAATGCCGCTGGCGAGAAGGCGGCCGTCCCGCGTCGCGCAGAGTCCATATCGATGCGACATGCCCGGCGGAGCGGACTGCCAGGCGTTGCCCGAGCGGAAGTGGAGGGCGTTTCCCGAGGAGAAGACCAAGCCCGTTTCGGGGGTCTCGGCGAGGCATCCGGAGCTGAAGGAGATGACGGCGTCCTTCGGTGGCTCGAGGACCGGGATCCAGCGTTCGCCTTCGCGTCGGGCCACCCCGCCGAGGGTCGCGGCGAAGTCGTCGCCCTTGGAGTCGCGCAGGAAGTTGACCACGTATCCGCTCGGTAGGCCGTCCGACATGCGCCAGGTCCGCCACCGGCCGTCCTGGAGCCGAGTCAGTCCGCCGGCGGCCCCGGCGTTGGGCCAACTGTCGCAGCAGAACCAGATTCCCCCGGTCGGGTCCTCGATGATCCGGCGGACGTTCGGGCCGGCGAGGTTGGTCTCCGTGCCCATCGTGCGGAAGGTGCGGCCGTCGTAGATCCCGGCGCCGCGGTCGGTGCCCACCCAGAGGTCGCCGCCGCGGGTCACCATCACGGCCCGGACGAAGTCGCTGGGAAGGCCCTCGGCGCGTCCATGTCGGCGCCAGGCGTAGCCGTCGAATTCCTTCAAGCCGTCCGAGGTTGCGATCCAGGCGGTGCCCCGTCGGGTGGCCCCGCCGCCGGTCTCGAAGGCGATGTTGAAGAGGTTGGCGCGCGCGAGCCCCGCGACATCGGCGAGGTTGAGCAGCTTCCAAGTCTGGTCCTTCCGCTCGGGAACCGCCACCGGCTCCGCCCTCGCGACGAAGGCCATCCCCATCCAAAGGGCGGCCATCCAGGCGGTCCGGAGCAGGTTTCGCATCATGGTTTCCTCGATCCTGCCTCAACCCGTATGGGGCGCTCTCAACCCTTTTTGCTCGGTTGACCCGCTATCTGACAGGGGCCGGGAGCTCGCCCGCGCCGGTGGACGCCGGAATCGGCCCGCGGTTCATGGCGTGGATGTGGAAGGATCCGTGCCCGGGGTTTCGGCGGTCGGGGGCAACAGCCGCCGGATCTCCGACAGGAACACGTCGATGGGAAAGGGCTTCTCGAGGATCTGGTTGGCCCCGAGGGAACGGGCCATTTTCAGGTAGCCCTCGGCGTTGAGGCGTCCCCCGGCCGACATGGCGATGATGGGCAGGTTCGGGTGGTCCTTGCGGATCTTGAGGATCAGCTCGATGCCCTCGACGTCGGGCATGATGATGTCGGTGACGACGAGGCTGAACCGTTCCTTGGCGAGCAGCTTGATTGCCTGGCGGCCGTCTGCCGCGGCGTGCACGGCCAGCCCGTTCCGCAGAAGCACCCGCTCAAGCAGGTTGCGCAGGTCGTTGTCGTCGTCGACGAGGAGGATCGGTGTGGGAGAGTCAGGCATGGTGGTTGGGTTGGAGGATGTCTCGGACGCGTCCGGCGAGTTCCTCAAGGGAATGGGGTTTGGCGATGACGCCGCGGATTCCGAGCCGGCGAGCCTCGTCGGAAGGGGCGGCGTCGAGGTTGCCGGAGCTGAGCAGCACCGGCAGCCCGGGCCGGATCTCGAACACCTGTCGGGCGAGTTCGAGGCCGTTCATCCCGGGCATGTTGAGGTCGGTGATGACGATCGACCAGGTGTCCGGCGCCATCCTCAGCGCGTCGAGGGCGGCCGAGGGGTTGGTGAACCCCTGGACGCGGTACCCCAGGCGCTCGAGGAGGATCGTCGCCACTTGGACCAGCGGGCGTTCGTCGTCGACATAGAGGATCCGTTCGCCGTTGCCGGGTTGGACGGGAGCCACGGCCTGGGGTTGCGCGTCGGTTGCCGGATCCGCGGGCAGAAGGATCTCGAAGGTGGTGCCTTCTCCCGGGCGGCTGTGGACGCCGATGGCGCCACGGTGGCCCTTGACGATGCCGTGGACGACGGAGAGTCCGAGGCCGCTGCCCTGTCCGGGCGCCTTGGTGGTGAAGAAGGGGTCGAAGATGCGCTTGAGCGTCTCCGGGTCCATGCCCTTGCCGGAGTCCGCGACCGAAATCAGCACGTAGGGACCGGCCGGCAGGTCGCCCTGCGGCGGTCCATCCGGTGACGGCACGGAAAAGGGGCGTACGGAAAGGGTGATGACGCCGGGATCGCCTTCCATCGCGTGCCAGGAGTTGGTGGCGAGGTTGATGAGGACCTGCTGGAGCTGGGTTTCGTCCCCGAGGATCTCGGGCAGCGGTTCCTCGACGGCGATGCGGATGTCCACCGTGGTCGGAAGGGTGGCGCGCAGGAGGCGTCGGCCCTCCTCCAGCGCCTTGGAAAGCTGGAGTCGCCGCGACTGCTGGGGTTGCGGGCGGGCGAAGGCGAGGATCTGGCGGACGAGGTTCGCGGCGCGTTTCGAGGCGAGGAGGATCTCCTCCA
>JAIXUV010000328.1 GCA_027483345.1 Verrucomicrobiales bacterium
CGACCCTTGAACCCGGGCACCGTGGTGGTGCCGGGGGCGGTGGTGTTGGCGGGCACGAATGGCGTGGTGTTGCCGGCGGCCGTCTCGATCAATCCGGCCGGCGACACGGTCACTCTGCTGCCGACCGCCCAGCTTCCTGCGTCGGCACCGTTGCGGGTGGTCCTGTCGACGAACCTGCAGGACCGCTTCGGGCGTCCGCTGGAAGGGACACGCGAGATCGCCTTCACCACCGAGGGCGACACCCTCCGTCGCGCCGACGCGGTACTGACGATCTACGAGCCGCTGGACGGCTTGGCCGGCATGAGCGGCGGGCCGGGGCTGGCGGATCCGGAGTCGGCGGTGATCCTGATCAACGAGACCACCGGCGAGACCGCGACCGTGCTGTCGAAACCGGACGGGAGCTTCACGAACCGGATCGCCGCGACGGCGGACGACGAACTGGCGGCGATCCTGGTGAACCGCAACGGGACGCGGACCACGGTTCCGGCGGCGCGGCAGGAATTCCGGGACGGCAGCGTGGGGCTCTTCGGCAGCGGCGGCGTGATCCGGCGTGCGTTCGGTTCCGGCGAGCTGGAACTCGAGGTGCCTCCGGGCGCGGTCTCCGGGAAGACCCTCATCCGGATCGAGGAACGGCCGGTGGCCGAATTGGCGGCCGCGTTGGGTTCCCTCGTCCCCGCCGACCAACGCCTGGTGGCCGGACTCCGGTTCGCGATCGGTGGGGATCCGCTCCGCACGGCTCCGCGGCTCCGCCTACCGATTCCCGCCGGGATGCAGGAGGCGTTCGGGGCCGGCTTGACCAACCAGGAGTTCCTCATCGTCCGCCGACGCGTGGACGAGGGCGGCGCCTTCCTCGAGCCGGTGGACTTCGCGAGCGTGAAGGGCGGTCGGCTCGAGAACTCCGGCACCGGGGTCGAGTTCCTTCCCGCAGGGGAGTTCGTCGGCGACGCGGAGGCCTTCGTCGCCGGAACCGATTCCCTCTCGGCCGCCAAGGCCCGCCGGGGTTCGAAGTCCATGGCGAAGCAACTGGGCGGCGGCCTCGGCCGGGGCTTTGGGTTCGAGGACGAGTTCGCCCTCCTCCAACCGATCACCGGCATTCGGTACACGCCGATCCATGGATTCGTGCTTTCCCATGTGGCCTCGGTCTCCGGCAGTGAACGCCAGCCCGTCACCCGTGCTCGGGTCGTTGGCAGCGGTATGACCGGCAACATGGCCACCTCGACGGGACGACGGGGCGAGTTCAGCACCTTCGACTCCGGAGGCGGTGCGACCGTCAGCGCCCGGGCGACGAGCCCCGACTTCCCGGGCCAGTCGGCCTTCGGCCGGGCATCGGTCTTCCGCAACGAGGACGGCTCCGGCGTCGCCGGGTCCATCACCCTGATGTTCGACCGCGGCGAGGAATCGCTGATCGACCGGGAGGACCCGCGCGTCTCGGTGTCCCACAGCCCGGGTGAGCCGACGGTGGGCGACGCGGTGACGGTCCGCGTGCAGGGCAACGACGATCAGCGGGTGACGACGGTCGAGTTGGTGGTGGAGCAGGTCTCTCCGCTGTTCTCGTTGCAGCCGGTGTCGGTGTCGGACATCCGGCTGACCGCCGGTGCGCAGGTCCGCATCGCCCGTGGTTCCCTGAGGCGTTCCTTCACCCTGGAGACGCCGAAGCCGGCCCGGATCCGGGTGCGTGCGACGGTGCGGGATGCGGCTTCGAAGCGCGCCACGATCGTCCACACGGTGGTGGTCGGTGCGCCGCCGGTGCCCCGTACGGGCGACGACCTGACTGGACCGTCCGTGGTCAGCAGCTCGCCCTTTCCGGGCGAAGACTCCTTCCAGCCCGGCCGCCGGATCCGCCTGGATTTCAACGAACCGGTCACCGGCATCCCGGACAACCTGACTCCGGGTGACCTCTTCCAGCTCTCGCCGTCGGGCGGCATCCCGACCGTGGAGTTCGCGGCGGACCGGAAGTCGGTGGAGTTGACCTGGTACGAGCTGATCCCGGACCGGGCCTACACGTTGACGGTGAACCCGCTGCTGCGGGACGAGGCGGGGAACCTCTTCGACCAGAACCCGTCGAACAACCCGCCGCCGACCGATCCGCCGACGGCGAACCCGGCGGCCGACGCGTTCCAGCTGCCGTTCCGGACCTCGCCGCAGGTGCCTGTGGCCCTCCGTGGCGTGCGGAACGGTGCGGGCGTCGCGGTGCTGGGGAACCGGTTGCTGGTGCTCGACCGCAGCCAGGCGGCGAACGGCGCGGGCTCGCTGCACGTCTACGATCCGACCCTGCCGGACGCACCGTTGCAGACGGTGGGCGTGCGGCTCTATCCGCGTTCGTTGCAGGTCCTGCGGAGCCAGACCTATCCGGCCTCCTCGCGCGCGCCGGGTGGCACGGCGGACCTGGTCCTCGTCTGTGGTGGGCAGGTGAACCAATCCGAACCTTGGATGATGGTCTTCGCCTTCAAGCCGGACGGCTCGATCGTCGAACTCCTCCGGCAGGATGTGGCTTCCCAAAGGGACACCTCCCGATCTGCGTTCAAGGTGTTGGCATCGCCACCGCTCGCGGCATGCCTTCTCATCGGGGGCAGCACGGAAGTCGTCGCCTTCGACCTGTTCGAGGCGATCCGTGAGCAACGGATCTTCGACAGGCTTCCCGGGAGCCCCGATGTCGTCGGGATACCCCTCGGAGGCCGTCACGTCATGACCGAAGACTCCGAGGGTTCGCGGGTCCGGGACTTCGACATCGGGATGGCGGGGGACCGGATCGCGTTGGTGGGCAGTCCGAACCGGGCTACGCCTCCGCCGGCGTTCGAGACGGTGATCGAGGAGTTCGGGCATTCCGATCCGGTGCCGGTGGACCGGGAATCGAAGCGGGTGTTCCTGGCGCTCGACCAGCCCGTGCGCACGGCGGCGGGCCTCGAACCCCACGACTTCGCGATCCTCTCGCAGTTCCCGACGACGGACGATCCGAACGGCCGTCTCCTGATCCTGGACCTGGACGATCCGGAGCAGCCGACGGTCACCAACGCCGTCTCCATCCCGATCCGGCACGGGACGCCGCAGCGGATCCAGCGCCGTGAGGACGGGCTGCTGTCGCTGGCCTGCACGGAGGACGTGCTGCTGTTGGATCCGACGCGGCTGCTGAGTCCGACGCCGGCGGACAACGCGGCACATCCCGCGTTGGTCGGACGCTTCATCGGGATGGGGACGTTGATGCCGGAATTCGTGTCCACCTCGGACGGCATGGTGGCCCGGGCACAGGGGGAGAGGACGGAGGTGATGGGTAGCAACATCCGGTTCGACATGGCGATGCACCGCCCAGGCTCCATCCGGAAACCGGGGCCTATCGTTCCAGAGAACGCTGAAGACGGGTTGGATAAATATGTGGTCTTTGTAAACTCTGACCAAGATTGTGATCTTATCTCTAAGACTGAAATAGGCCCGCCGGATTGGACTATCCAAGATAGAAAAGGATTTCAGAGAAAAATTGTTACAATTCCTGAAATTCAAAGATTCCTCATCGATCTGAGGTTTCCTTCCGCCGTGTCCTTGCATATTCAGGGACTTCTGAGTAGCGAAGCGCGACAGCGACTGTTGGACTGGAATCTGGTGTCTGACGATGAAGATCCCGAATTCAACGCTTTGGTGAAGGCAGTCAATGACTCGCTGGTATCCATTATCAGAAACTCTGACATATATAACGCAACTGCATTCTCTCAAGTTGGAATCAGGGAAGAAGCTAACGAACTGATTTCGCAGAGGTCCGTAGCTCCCTTGCGGGAAAGGTTGAACCGGATCCTTCTCGAAGACTCGTACCCTCGCGCCTTTGAGCGAACCCTGCGATTTGATGAAGCCGACAATGATCTCATCCGAATTGAATTCTCGCGGGTGCCTAGTTTTGTGAGGGGAGAGAAGGTTGCACAGCTAAGGCTCAGGACGGAATCTGAATCTGAAGGAGCTCCCATCCAACTATTGAACTCTGACGGAAAGGTTGTTGGAGGATCCAGATCTGAAAGTGGTGGGGTTCTAGTAGAGGAGATATTTGATGGGAAAGGTTCCGTTTTTGGTCCTCTTCAGGATGGGCCCATCACGATGCACATCGAGGCCACCAACTCTGTCAAAAACGCTCACTTGGTCTTTGAAGCGCTCGCTGAATCCGGTGAAATCCTTGTTTCTGATACAGTCGTCTTCAGTGCGGTTCTGGTAGAGGTGACCGCGATGTGGTCTGAGCAATTTGGAGCACAAAGAATCAGTTCAAACTATCTTCCTGGGAATGCAGGTGGAAGCAATTACGTATTCATGGGAAATGATGCATCCGGTGTGACTCGGGTTGGAGCGGCGGTGAAGATTCTTCCTAGTTCTGTGAAGCCAGAAGATCACCTGATGGCGCGCCTATTCATTCCATCCGAGAACCGGGTCGTCGGCGCCAGTCAATGGAGGGAAAACAACGTCTCAGTTTCGGCGGACGACGATCGCAACGTTCGACTCGGTTTGGCAAACGTCACGCCGCTTCTGTTCTCTTCTTGGATGGTTAATCGGATCGATACTGAAGAGTTCTTAATGGTTGGCATCGATTATAATGGAAATGGTGAGTTGGAGATCGAAGAGCTTGCGAGTGGTTACCAGACCCGATCGGCACAGCTGAGGCCGAGATTGAATGAGGCCGCCAATCGAGAACTTAATGGATTCGAGCAGCCACACTTTAAGGTCATTCCTAAAGAACTTTGGGACTCGCAGACATCGCCGCTAGCAATTGGAGCGTTGGTTCTTCTTGATGAACTTGCTGATCTGGGACGTTTTGCCCAACTCAATCTTCTGGGTCCTGAAAGTATCCTACCTCAGGAGGTTGGAGGAAACTTCCGAGTTGCGGCAGTCATGATGCATCGCTTCATGACTGGGAGATCTCCCTCTGCGTCGATTTTGGCTCCAGATTCGGAGTCAACCTATCGTATTCCAGACCGACTGAATCATCGGGCGGGGCTCCTTAAAATGGATCACCAAACAGGACCGTTTGGGTCTGATGGATTTCTTGAAGTCCCGCGATTGATTTATGGAAAAAGTCACACGATCTCTGAGAGCCTTCGTCAATCGATAGAGTTGAACCGTTTGATTCGGGCCAATGCTATTTCCAATTCGATTGTATTGCAGGCGTATCGGTCTCAAGCCGCACAGGGACCATTTTTGGTCGATGTTGAATTGAGCTTTGATGAGAATACGAAGACGGAAGACCGTCGTCTATTGTCCGGAAGCTTTAAGGGGAAAGATCCAGATCTATACTACGCCTTTGGGGGATGCTTCCTTCCGTCATTGCGGATGTCGATTCGAGGACAAAGAGATGGAAACAGTGTAAACATATCCGGAGTTCGCTACTCCGTTCTCGTACAGGATCTTTATGACTGGCTTTGGGAGGTGAATCCCTTTGGTGTCATCCTGCAGTCTGGCTTCAACACCTACGGCACTCAGTCCGGTGGAGTATTTGTCAATGAGGCGTCTGTGGATGGAGAAATAAACGAATTGCTGGAGGCGGTGATTCCATGAAGCTTCGCAATTCCGCAATCTATACTTGGGTCTTGTTGCTGGTGGGTTGGGTCGCCCAAGCCGCCGCCCCGCTGACCACGCTCGACTACCGGATCACCGGCCGGTCGCTTGCTGTCTCGCCGGCGGCGCTGTCGGTGCCCAAGGGCATCGCCGGGTCGGTCGCGGTGACCTACACCGGTGACGCCGCGTTCGCACGGGGCGCATTCGTCTCGGCCACGCTGCGCGGTCCCTCGTTCCCCGCCCGCGAGATCCTCGGCGCGGTCGGACAGCCCCTCCTGCTCCCGCCCCTTCCACTCGTCGGCGACTACCGCCTCGACCAGGTCCGGCTCGTCCGCGTCGAGGGCACCAACACCGTCACCCTGCTCGAGGGCTCGCCGTCGTCGGTTCCCATCACCGTGTTCGACGAGGTGCTCGTCTCCCGCGTGACTTCGCGACCGCTGACCTCCGCGGAGATCAGCGAGCGCGGCATCTCGATCGACGAGTCGAACTTCCGGGCGGTGGAGTTCGAGGTCGGCTTCGTGCTCGACGGCCGCACCTTCCCGGTCCGGTTCCCCGTGGTGACGCCCTCCATCCGCCAGACCACCGAGATCATCCCGGCCGCGGAGCTGGAGGAACGCCTCGCCGAGGCCGCGCGGATCAACCAGGACATCGCCGCCAACCTCGTGCAGCTCCCACAGGAGCTGCGCAACGCCGGACTCCAGATCCAGACCCAGCCGATCGGCTTCCAGCCGGTGGACGGCGAGGGCTCCGGCATCGAGCTGACCATCCCGCCGATCCCGGCGCTGATGGTGATCCCCGGCAACGTCGGGTTCCTGAACCAGTTCTTCAGCGTCCAGCTCTTCACCGAGAACGGCGCGCCGTCGGGGTCCGGGCTCTCCGTGGTCGACGTCCGCGGCAGGCTGAAACTCCCGCTCGGCGGCGACGGGATCGCGGCGGCATCGCATGACGCCCCGGGCGACGACCCGCTGCGCTTCGCCCGTCTCGGCTCCAACCGCGAGGTCCAGCCGGTCCAGGCGGTCGTCCGGGCGGGAGCCGACGGCAAGGTCGGCACCGCCGACGACATCCCGCGCCTGCAGCCCGGCGAGAGCGGCCAGGCGGAGTTCCTCGTCGAGGGTCTCCACGAGGGCCTGCACGTCATGGACATCGAGCTGACCGCCAGCCTCGAAGGGCTCGCCGCCGGGCCGGTGAGGATCGTGGGCAAGGCCGCCGGCTCCGTGCTGGTCCGCAACCCGAACTTCTCCATCACCTTCAGCCACCCGAAGACCATCCGCAGCGGCGAACCCTACGAGGCCGCGGTGACCGTCCTGAACACGTCCCCGTCGCGGGCGAACCAGGTGAGCGTCACGCTGCCGTCCTCCTCGCTCAGCGGCACCGTGTTCGAAGGCGACCAGCAGCCGACGGTCTTCCTCGGCGACATCCCGCCCGGCCAGAGTGCGACGGCGCGCTACAGCATGCGTTCGCAGCGCACCGGTTCGATCCGCTTCTCCAACCTGACCCTTGGCGACGACGCCTCGACCGGCAGGTTCCTGCTGACGATGGGCATCGATGAGCGCGGCGTGGCGCTGTCGGGCGACACGATCGGGCTCCCGGGCCTGGTCACCAACCTGCCGCCCGGGATCCGCCGGGCCGCGGACCGCATGCTCGGACAGGCCCTGAGCCTGGCCACCGCCGGCGTCGTGCCGGCCGGCGTCCTCCGTCTCGACCGCTCGGTCGTCACCCGGCGCTCGTTGGACCTCGCGGAGGCCGGCCAACGCATCCTCTACGGCGACGCCACGAACCGCGTGTTGCTCGACCTGATGCTCGACTGGCAGGGAGGACGTTCCTTCCAGGTGGGTTGGGACCAGATCCTCCGCGAGACCGACGCCGGCCGCGAATGGCGTGAGGCCGTGATGGCCGAGCTGGCGCTGCACGCGCCGCAGGGACCCGCGCGCCTGCTCGAATCCGCCGGACCCGACCTCGCCGGCCGCGGCGAATCCTGGCTCCTGGCGGCCTTCGACGGCGGACCGGGCGAGTTGACCCTCCTCCGCGGGACCTCCGAGGCCGGAATCCGGCGCAGCGCCATCCCCGGTGCCGTGGCCTACGGCGGGACGAACGCCGGCTGGCTCGTCGTCCGCGATCCCGGATCCGATCCGGCGGACCTCGTCCGGTGGAGCCTCACGGGCAGCGCCGCGACCCGACTGAACGGCCTCATCCTTGGCACCAACGGCGTGGGCCGTGCGGTGGCGTGGGAACTGGCTTCCCGCGCCGGTTGCCATGACTGGAACCCCTTCCCGGCCTCCGCGGAGCTGCGTTCGGATGCGACCTGCAATGGCATCCCGGGAGTCCCTTCCGTCGGCACGGCCACCACGGTGACGGAGCTTCCGCCGGAGCTGGTCTCGATCCGCCAGGACCTCGAGGTGCTCGTCGGACGCCCTGTGAAGCCGTGTCCGCTGCCCGGCATCGGCAACTACGCCAACGTCGTCGCCGCGCTGTTCTCGAAGCCGATGTCCCAGGA
>JAIXUV010000344.1 GCA_027483345.1 Verrucomicrobiales bacterium
CCACGGCCTCGTAGCCCCGTTCGGCGAACAAACGGGCGGCCGTCTCCAGGATACGCTGACGGGCTTCGGACATCTCGGGAGTCAATAAACAGACAAGTCTGTCTTATGGCAAGCCGGAATTGTGGAAGAGTTGGAGATGGGCCACGGAGGCGCAGAGGACACGGAGGAAGTGGGGGTTGGGGTTGGAAGCGGGTGGGGAGGAGGCTTCGGCCACGCCGGCATCGGTCGGTCTCGCGAAGAGAGGTGGCGGCGTTCTTCAAGAAGGAGGCGGAGAGGCTTCTCCGAAGTGCCAGGTCCCACCCTTCAGGAGCCTCTCCGCTTTGGCGTCTTGGCGATTTGGCGTGAGGCCGGTCTCCGCCCCGTTTTCGTCATGTCGCATGCGCTGGTCCGTTGTGGCCGCGTTTCTTGACCCTCGCCGGCTCGCCCGTACGCTCCCGGCCGTGATCGCCGTCCCTTGGCTCCCCCGCTTCCGTTCCGCGCTCGTCGCGGCGACGTTCGCCGTCGTTGCCGTCGCCGTGTCGCACTGCCCGGCCCGCGCCGAAGACGTCCCCGGACTGGCCCTGACCCTCGTGGCGGGCGACAAGTCGGACGCCCAGTCGGTCGACGGCATCGGTCTGTATGTGCCCTCGGGCCAACCGGCGTCGCCGTTCGTTCCTCCCGGGAAGTTCTCCGCCAACTGGTCGGGCAACGTCTCGGTCGATCTCCGGGCCGACTACGTCTTCCACGGCGCCTTCACCGGCCACCTCAAGGTCACGGTGAAGGACACCGTCTCGCTCGACGCCGACGGCAAGGGCGAGGAGGTCGTCGACGGCCAGAAGGTGCGGATGAACAAGGGGGCGAACCGGATCCAGGTGGAGTACACCCCGCCGGAATCCGGCGACGCCTTCGTGCGCGTGTACTGGTCGGGCAAGGAGACGCCGTTCAATCCGATCCCGGTCACCTCGCTCGGGCACTCGGTGACGCCGCAGATCACCGCGGCCGAGGAGGTCCGCCGCGGTCGGGAACTGTTCACCGAGCACCGTTGTTTCTCGTGTCACACGGCCACCGGACGGATGCCCGAGTTGAAGGCGGATGCGCCGGCCTTCGCGGGGATCGGTTCGCGCCGGAAGTTCGATTGGTTGGCGCGCTGGGTGGAAGATCCCGCGTCCGTCCGTCCCGGGACGCCGATGCCCGCGGTGCTCCATGGCCCCACGGCCAAGGCCGACGCGGAAGCGGTCGCCGCCTACCTCGCCTCGCTGAAGGCGTCCGCCGAGCCCGCCGGGGTGACGGTTCCGGCCGACGCCGTCGAGGCTGGCAAGGGGCTGTTCGAGAAGCTCCATTGCGTCGCCTGCCACCTCGCACCGGACGCCACGGAAGCCGACCCGAAGAAGGTCTCCCAGAAGCAGGTCCTCGCGAAGTTCACCCCGGGTTCCCTGGTGGCCTTCCTCAAGAAGCCGTCCGAACACTACGCGTGGATCCGGATGCCGGACTTCAAGCTGTCGGACGCGGAGGCGATCCAGTTGGCGGCCTACCTCGAGTCGGTGGCGGACAAGCCGACGGACCGGACGGCGCCCACCGAGGAGGCGATCGTGACGAAGGGTCGGACGCTGGTGCAGAACTCGGGATGCCTGAACTGCCACAGCCTCGCCGGGGCTCAGAACCAGTTCGCCGCCAAGCCGCTTTCGGGGCTTCCTGCGACGTGGACTTCCGGATGCGTTGCCGACACCCAAGCCGAAGGATCCAAGGCCGCGCGCTATGCGTTCACCGAAGCGGATCGGAAGGCCCTGCGGGCGTTCGCCGCGTCGGACCGCGCCTCGTTGGCCCGCCACACGGCGGCCGACTTCCTCGACCGCCAGTCGCGCGCGCTGAACTGCCGGGAGTGCCATGGCAAGTTCGAGGGCTTCCCCGCCTGGGAGCTGCTTCAGGGCAAGCTCAAGCCCGAGTGGGCCGTGAAGTTCATCGCAGGCACCGAGACCTGGAAGCCGCGTCCGTGGCTGGAGTCCCGGATGCCCGCCTTCCCGGCCTTCGCCCAGAACCTGGGAGTCGGTCTCGCCACGTCGCACGGATTCGGGACGAAGACCGCGGAGGACGTCGCCCCGGACGCCGAGTTGGCCAAGGTCGGCGTGAAGCTGGTGAGCGCCAACGGCGGATTCGCCTGCACCTCCTGCCATAGCGTCGGCGACTTCGGCGCCACCCAGGTCTTCGAGGCCCCGGGCATCAACCTCGCCCACTCCCACGAGCGCCTTCAGCCGGACTTCTTCCGTCGTTGGCTGCGCAGCCCGCCCTCCATCGATTCCAACAGCAAGATGCCCGCCTACTTCGACGAGGAAGGCCGGAGCGCGTTGGCGGACGTCCTCGAAGGCGACGGTCCCAAGACCATCCGCGCCGTGTGGGAATACCTGCGGCTCGGCGACAAGATGCCGAAGCCGGAGTGAGCCGGCCGTGGCGGGAACGCCTGTCTTGGTGATGCCGAACCCGCGGCCACGGGTTCGGCGGTCCAACTTCCGTCACATTCCCAATTTCCGGATTCTGTCCGTCGCACGCGGCGTTTAGCCTCCGGCCATGGCCGACAAAGGCGTCCCCTTCGCCCCCTACATCCCCGCCGCCACCCGTCTCCGTGAGTTCACGTTGCGATCGGTGCTCGTCGGTTCGCTGCTCGGCATCATCTTCGGCGCCTCCTCGCTCTACCTGGCGCTCAAGGTCGGCCTGACCGTCAGCGCCTCGATCCCGGTCGCCGTGATCTCGGTCACGCTGTTCCGGTTGTGGTCGAAGATGGGTGGACAGGATGCCTCGATCCTCGAGCACAACATCGCCCAGACCGCCGGGTCGGCCGGCGAGTCGCTGGCGTTTGGCGCCGCGGTCACGATGCCGGCGATCCTCATCCTGGGCTTCGACCTCGAAGTCGGCCGCGTGATGCTGGTGGCCACCTTGGGCGGCCTGCTGGGGATCCTCATGATGATCCCGCTGCGACGTCCGCTGATCGTGCAGCAGCATGGCGAGCTGAAGTATCCGGAGGGAACCGCCTGCGCCGAGGTGCTGAAGGCCGGGGCGAACGCCGAGTCGCGGGCCGCCGCCGATCCCGCCTATGCCAAGGAGACCGCCGTCGCCGGGGTCAACGCGAAGACCATCTTCGGCGGATTCGCCATCGGCCTGCTTTACAAGTTCGGCAACTCCGCCCTGAAGCTCTGGAAGGAGGCGCCCGAGAAGGTGTTCGGTGCGCCGCTCAAGGGCGGTTCGGTCTCCTGCGAGATCTCGCCGGAGATGCTCGGCGTCGGCTACATCATCGGGCCCCGCATCGCCGGCATCATGGCCGGCGGCGGCGTGCTCAGCTACCTCGTGCTGATCCCGCTGGTGAAGTTCTTCGGCGACAACCTCGCCGAACCGCTCGCTCCCGGCGTGAAGACCATCTCCAGCCTCAGCCCCGGCGGGATCCGGTCCGGCTACATCCTCTACATCGGCGCCGGCGCCGTGGCGGCGGGCGGACTCGTCAGCCTGATCCGCTCCCTGCCCACGATCTGGCACAGCCTGCGGGCCGGCCTCGCCGACCTCGCCGGCGCCCGCGGCTCCCAGTCCGGCGACGACCGGCGCGACCGGGATCTCCCCATGAAGTTCGTGGTCGGCGGCGTCTTCGCCCTGCTGGCCGCGATCACCCTCGCGCCCTCGCTGCACATGAACTGGCTGGGTGCGGTGCTGATCCTCGTCCTCGGCTTCTTCTTCGTGACCGTCTCCTCCCGCCTCACCGGCGAGGTCGGGTCGAGTTCCAATCCGATCTCCGGCATGACCATCGCCACGCTGCTCCTGACCTGCGTGACGTTCGTGGCGATGGGTTGGACCGGGAAGGAGCACTACGTCACCGCACTGTCCATCGGCGGCATCGTCTGCATCGCCTGCTCGAACGGCGGCACGACGTCGCAGGACCTGAAGACCGGCTTCCTCGTGGGCGGCACGCCGCGATACCAGCAGATCGCCATCCTCTTCGGCGCGTTCGCCTCGGCCCTGTTGATGGGCTGGGTGCTGCTCGCCATGAACAACGCCGGAACGGTGTACGTGAAGGCGGAGACGGTCGCCCCGGGCCTCGTGGCCCCGGCCTCCGAGTTGGCCGCCTCCAAGCGGGAACACCTCGTGGGACCGATGTCCGGCGCGGATGCGGCCGAGTACCGCGCGTGGCACCAGACCGATGCCCAGGGCAACAGCCGCAAGTGGCTCGTGGACGACGCGGGCAAGGCGGTGTGGCTCGTGGACCCGGCGATCACCGGAACGGAATCGAAGCTGCCGGGCGGATCCACGGTGACCAAGTACGACGCGCCCAAGACCGTGCTCGTGAGCTACATCATCAAGGGCGTGCTCAACCGCAAGCTGCCCTGGGACCTGGTGCTCATCGGCGCGATGATCGCCCTCGTGCTCGAGTTGAGCGGCATCCCGTCGCTCGCCTTCGCGGTCGGTGTGTACCTGCCGCTTTCCACCTCGCTGGGCATCTTCGTGGGCGGATGCATCCGGTGGCTGGTCGACCGCGTGAACCGTCCGCGGCTCCTTTCCAAGGGGCTGGACGAGGAGCAGATCCAGGCCGAGGGCGACAAGTCGCCCGGCGTGCTCATGGCGAGTGGCTACATCGCCGGCGGCAGCATCGCGGGCATCGGCGTCGCCATCTCCCAGGGCGTGACCACCGAGTTCAACGAGAAGGTCGAGAAGTGGATGACCGCGAACAACCCGCTGTTCGAGGGCGCCTCCTCGGACCTGCTCTCGCTCCTGCCCTACGCCGTGCTGGTCGGACTGCTGTTCCTGGCGGCACGGGAGAAGTTCCTCTCTGCGAGGAAGGCGTCCTGAGCGGACCCTCCTCCGATCCACACGAACATCCCGGCGCGGGGGGCCGTTCGCCACGGACCCCGCGCCTCCTGGATCGTTTCCTCCAAGGCGGACCGCCCTGTCAGGCGATCTTCACCTTGATCCGCTTGCCGGCGAACTCGGTGCGCTTGAGACGGGAGACGAAGGACGCGGCGCGGTCGCCGGGGACTTCCGCGAAGGCGTGGCGTTCGCGGACATCCAC
>JAIXUV010000268.1 GCA_027483345.1 Verrucomicrobiales bacterium
GCCGCGGCGAGGATGCCGGTGAGCGTGTGGACCCGGGAGGCGATGGCCTTGAGTCCCTGCGGGCCGTGGTAGGCGGCGTACGCCATCGCCATGTTGGCGAGCAGCGCCTGGGCGGTGCAGATGTTCGACGTCGCCTTCTCCCGGCGGATGTGCTGCTCACGGGTTCCCAGCGAAAGACGGAGTGCCGGACGTCCGCGGGCATCCTTGGAAACGCCGACCAGCCTGCCCGGCATGGAACGCTTGAAGGCGTCGCGGGTCGCGAAGAAGGCCGCGTGGGGCCCGCCGTAGCCGAGCGGAACGCCGAATCGCTGAGCACTCCCGACGACCACGTCGGCTCCGAACTCCCCGGGGGGCTTGAGCAGCGTCAGCGCGAGCAGGTCGGCCGCCACCACCACCAGCGCACCGGCGGCGTGGGCTGCCGCGACCAGCGAACCGAGATCCTCCACCGAACCGCAGCTTGCCGGATATTGAACCAGGACACCGAACACGGACGCGTCGGGCTGGAACGACTTCCAGTCGCCGACCACGACCTTGAGCCCGAGCGCCTCGGCGCGGGTGCGGACAAGGTCGACGTTCTGCGGATGGCAATGGTCCGCGACCAGGAAGGTGTTCCGTTGGGCGTCGGCCTCTTTGGCCCGGCGGCAGAGGGTCATGGCCTCGGCGCAGGCGGTGGCCTCGTCGAGGAGCGACGCGTTGGCGATCTCCATCGCGGTGAGGTCGCAGACCAACGTCTGGAAGTTCAGCAAGCCTTCGAGGCGTCCCTGGGAGATTTCGGCCTGGTAGGGTGTGTACTGGGTGTACCAGCCCGGGTTCTCGAGGATGTTCCGCTGGATCACCGGCGGCGTGATCGTGTCGTGGTAGCCGGTCCCGATGTACGAGCGGAACACCTGGTTGCGGGAGGCGATCGACCGGAGCCGAGCCAACGCCGCGGTCTCCCCGAGCGGTTCCGGAAGCTTCATGCCGTCGGCCCGGCGGATCGCGGCCGGAACCGCGCCGTCGACCAGCGCGTCCATCGATCCGTACCCACACGCGCGGGCCATCTCGTCCAACTCCCCGGGACGGGGTCCGATGTGGCGTAGGGAGAAACGGTCGGGATGCTGAAGGGATCCTTGGCTCATGTAGGTCGGGCCCGCTGTCCGCGGGCGGCCGCCACCGTAGGAGCAGCCGTCCGGGTGGCAAGCGCCGGATGAAACCGCCGTCAATCTGGCTAATCCTGAGGTTAATCCGGCGACCACGGCGGCTTCCGCGGTTGGCGTGAGGTTCCCCGGCTGGTACACCGTTCCCATCGTGCCGAAGAAAACCGTCCCGCCCTCGCCCTCGAGTCTCGTGCGTCCCCTGGTGCAACGGATCCACGCCTACGTCCCCGGCGAACAGCCCAAGGTGAAGGGCCTCGTGAAGCTCAACACCAACGAGAACCCCTACCCGCCCTCCCCGAAGGTGCTGAAGGCGGTCCGGGATGCCGTGGACGGACGCCTTCGGCTCTATCCTGATCCCTCGGCGCTGGCCGTGCGCACCGCGCTGGCCGCGCTCCACGGCTGCTCCCCGGACCAGATCATCGTGGGCAACGGCTCGGACGAACTGCTCGCCCTCGCCGTGCGCGCCTTCGCTGAACCGGCCGGCGGCTTCCGCGAGATCCCGCTCCGGTCGAAGGAGGCTTCCGGTTCCATGCTGCAACCCGTCCCGGAATCGGCCAGCCGGGTGCAGTTCCCCACTCCCTGTTATTCGCTCTATCCGGTACTCGTCGAGACCCATGGCGCCACCCCGCACCCGGTCCCCCTGCGCCCCGATTTCGGACTCCCTTCCGTCGCCGACCTCAAGAAGGGCGGCCTTTGGGACTTCCGGGCGGCCCTGACCTTCATCACCACGCCCAACGCCCCCAGCGGACGCGGCTACCCGACGGCCGAGCTCGATGCGCTCTGCCAGGCCCAGAAGGGCGTCACCATCCTCGACGAGGCCTACGTCGACTTCGCCGGCGAGGACGCCCTCGAACTCGCGCTGCGCCATCCGCACGTGCTGGTCTCGCGCACCTTCTCCAAGGCGTACTCCCTCTGCTTCCAACGCGTCGGCTACTTCGTCGGCCATCCCGACCTCATCGCGGCCCTCCACCGCATCCGCGACAGCTACAACGTCAATGGCCTCGGCCAGGTCGCCGCCGCCGCCACGCTCAAGGATCTCCCGTACTACCGGAGGAATTTCCGGCGCGTCATCGCCTCGCGGACACGGCTCACCCGCGAACTCGCCGGGCTCGGATGGAAGGTCCTTCCGTCCTCCACCAACTTCATCCTCGCAGAACCCCCGACCGCTCCCGCCAAGGACTGGCTCGAGGCCCTCCGTGAACGGAAGATCCTCGTCCGCTGGTTCCGCGGACAGGGCATCGAGAGCTTCCTCCGGATCACCATCGGGACCGAAGAGGAGGTCGACACCTTGCTCCGGGAAGTCCGACGCATCCGCTTCCACGGCGCCGACGTGAACCGCGGTTGATCGCTGGCACCTCCTGCAGGTAGCCTCTCCAGATCGCCTTCCGCCGCACGGGATGAACCTTCCCAACCAACTGACCGTCTCCCGGTTCGTGCTGACCGCCCTCTTCCTGGTGGCGGTCTTCATCCGTTTCCCAGGCTGCGAGACGGTCGCGCTGCTGCTCTTCAGCGTCGCCGGGATCACGGACTTCCTCGACGGACGCATCGCCCGCCAACGGAAGCTCATCACCAACTTCGGCATCCTGATGGACCCGCTGGCGGACAAGATCCTCACCTGCTCCGCCTTCATCGCCTTCGTCGAACTGCAGAGGATCGAGGCCTGGATGGTCGTGGTGGTCGTGGCCCGCGAACTTGCGATCACCGGTCTGCGGCTGCTGGCCGCATCCAAGAACGTCGTCCTCGCCGCCGAACGCTTCGGCAAGCACAAGACCATCTCCCAGATACTCACCATCCTCGTCACCCTGCTGGCCCTCTGCCGGCCCGAGTGGGGCGCGTTCGGCGATCTCATGCTCGGCTCCCGGATCGGCGGTCGTCCATGGATCGACCTGGCCGCCGAGGTCACCCAATGGGCGGCTGTGGCGCTCACGCTCTACAGCGGTGCGGCCTACCTCCGGAGGAACCGCCGGCTTTTCCTCGACGAGATGTGACCCCAGCGGCTCCCCGGTGGAACAAGGCGGCCCTCTTGGGAATGGATTGAAACCAATCCGGATCCGCCGGGTGCTGGAACCGGCCCGGGAGCGGTCGGACTTCAGGGAGGATGAGCTGGCCGCCGTGCCTCCCCATCGCCGCCTTGCTCCCGGGCTCCTTCGGCGGTATCGCTGGCCGGGCTTCGATGAGCGCTTCCAACCCAGAATCCGCGGCCACCGCGGCCATCCTCGCCATTGAACGTCCCGCCAGGAAGCTCCTCACCTACTACTCCCTTTCCAGCGCCCTGCTCCTGCCGATACCGCCGGCGGCGCTGATCCTCTGGCTGGTCCACTACTTCCGGTACAACACCCTCCGCTACCGCTTCGACTCCGAGGGGGTTTCGATGCGCTGGGGAATCCTGTTCCGACGGGAGATCCTCCTGAGCTACTCCCGCATCCAGGACATCCACCTCGTCTCCAACTTCGTCGAGCGCCACCTCGGACTGGCCCGCATCCAGATCCAGACCGCCAGCGGCAGCGCGACGCCCGAGATGACCATCGAGGGACTGCACGAGTTCGAGGCGGTGCGGGACTTCCTCTACTCGCGGATGCGCGGGACCCGCGTTCCGGCCGCCGCTGCCGACCACAGTCCTGAGTCGGTCCTGCCGCCGATCCCGCCTTCCGCAGTGCCGGCGGGCGTCGGCTCCGTTTCGACAGCTTCCCACAGCTCCGAACTCGGCCCAGTCCTTCGTGAGATCGCCGCCGAGGTCCGCGAGATCCGTCGCCATCTCGAATCCAAGGATGCCCGATGAACGCGCTTCTGGTCCGCGTCCGGCTTTGGATCCTCGAGGTGCTCAGGGTCCCCAGCGAACCCCAGGCGCCCGCCGGATCCCCGGGGTCGCTTCGTGTGTTCCGTGCGGGCGCAAGCTATTCCCGGATCCTCTTCTGGGGATGGATCGGCAAGCAGTTCCTGCTGATCCTCCCCTTCGTGTTCTGGATCGGCCTCGGTGTGCGGTTCCTTCCGGAGGAGATGACCATCGGAAGCCGCAAGAAGGGCAATCTCCGCAAGGTCAGCACCGCCCAGTTCCGCGAATGGCTGCTGATGTTCGAGGTGCCCTTCATCGCTCTGGGGCTACTCCAGATGCCGTTCACCTACGTGCTCATGCGACTGAAGTACGAACAGCACTGGTACATGGTCACCGACCGCAGCCTGCGCATCCGCGAAGGCATCACCACGGTCCGCGAAACCACCCTCGGCTTCGCCAACATCCAGAACATCGCCGTGAACCAGAACCCGTTCCAACGCCTGTTCGGTCTCTCCAACGTGGAGGTGAAGAGCGCCGGCGGCGGAGCGGTCGGACACCACACCCAAGGTCAGGCCGCCGAATCATGGCACACGGCGGTGTTTCGCAACGTGGACAATCCGGAGGAGATCCGCGACCTGATCCTCAGGCACCAACGCGCCCTGAAGGAGACCGGTCTCGGAGATCCCGAGGAATCCCGCCAAGCCGCCCCCCGCCCCGCCAGGACGACCGTCGCCCGATCCTTCACAGGCAACCCCGACCACCTCGACGCAGCCCGGGAACTGCTCGCCGAGGTCCGTCGGTTGCGGGCCGCCACCACCGGCACCGACCAGGCCTGACAAGGCACCAGCCCCTGGGAATCCGCCCGCACTCCGGCAACCACGGATTCATGGGAGAATCCATGGAATCCGTGTCTCCCCGCGTCACTCCTCGCCGCTGGCGAGCTTCGCGATGACGCTGAGGTCCTCCAAGGTGGTGGTGTCGCCCTTGATCTCCATCCCGCTGGCGATCTGCTTGAGCAGGCGGCGCATGATCTTTCCGGAACGGGTTTTCGGCAGGGCATCGGCGAAGCGGACCTCGTCGGGCTTGGCCACCGGACCGATCTCCTTGCCGATGTGGTTCCGTAGCTCGTTCTTCAGTTCCGGCGACGCCTTCTGTCCGGTCTTGAGGGTGACGAAGCAGACCAGCGCCTGGCCCTTCAGTTCGTCCGGACGTCCGACGACCGCCGCCTCGGCGACCGACGGATGGCTCACCAGGGCGCTCTCGACCTCCGCGGTGCCGATGCGGTGGCCGGCCACGTTCAGGACGTCGTCGATGCGGCCCACGATCCAGAAGTATCCGTCCTTGTCCTGACGGCACCCGTCGCCGGTGAAGTAGCTGCCCTTGACCTCGCTCCAGTAGGTCTGCTTGTAGCGTTCCGTGTCGCCCCAGATGCCGCGGAGCATCGAGGGCCACGGCTTGCGGATCACCAGCTTGCCGCCGGAGTTCTTCGGCACCGGCCGGCCCTGGTCGTCGACCACCTCGGGAAGGATGCCGAAGAACGGGAGCGTCGCCGTCCCGGGCTTCAACGGCGTGACGCCCGGCAGCGGCGTGATGAGGATGCTGCCGGTCTCGGTCTGCCACCAGGTGTCCACGATCGGACAACGCCCGCCGCCGACGACCTTGTGGTACCACATCCACGCCTCGGGATTGATGGGTTCGCCGACGCTGCCGAGCAGGCGGAGCGAGGAGAGGTCGTGCTTCGCGGGCCATTCGTCGCCCCACTTCATGAAGGCGCGGATCGCGGTCGGCGCGGTGTAGAGGATGCTCACGCCGTACTTCTGGATGATGCGCCAGAAGCGGTCCGGCTCGGGCCAGTTCGGGGCGCCCTCGTACATCACGGCCGTGGCGCCGCAGGCGAGCGGTCCGTAGACGATGTAGCTGTGGCCGGTCACCCAGCCGACGTCGGCGGTGCACCAGTAGACGTCCTCCTCACGCAGGTCGAAGACGTACTTGGAGGTCATCTTCGCGCCAAGCAGGTAGCCGGCGGTCGAGTGGAGGATGCCCTTGGGCTTACCGGTGGAACCGGAGGTGTAGAGGATGAACAGCGGCGCCTCGGAATCCATCTTCTCGGCGACGCAGCGGTCGGAGACGTAGTCCAGCTCGCGGTGCCACCAGACGTCGCGGCCCTCGGCCATGTGGACCTCGTTGCCGCAACGGCGGACGACGACGACCTTCTCGATCGAGGCGGCGATGACCTTGCCCGAGGCGTCCTGGATTCGGAGCGCCTCGTCGACGTTCTTCTTGAGCGGGACCACGGCGCCCCGGCGATAGCCGCCGTCGGCGGTGATCACCATCTTGGCGCCGGAATCCTGGATGCGGTCGGCCACCGACTGCGCGCTGAAGCCGCCGAAGACCACGCTGTGGACCGCGCCGATGCGGGTGCAGGCCAACATGGCGATGGCGGCCTCGGGGATCATCGGCAGGTAGATGATGACCCGGTCGCCCTTCCCGACGCCGTTCCGCTTGAGCACGTTGGCGAACCGGCAGACCTCGCGGTGGAGCTGCTTGTACGTGAGGACGCGTTCCTCGCCGGGCTTGCCGTCGGTGGCCGGCTCGCCTTCCCAGATGAGGGCTGCCTTGTTGGCCTGGGCCGTGCCGAGCCACTGGTCGAGGCAGTTGGCGGAGACGTTGAGCTTGCCGCCGAGGAACCACTTGGCGAAGGGCTCCTTCCACTGGAGCACTCTGTTGAACGGCTTCTGCCAGACCAGTTCCGCCTCCGCCTGCTTCTTCCAGAAGCGCTCGGGATTGCGGACCGACTCGGTCCACATCCGCTTGTACTGGGCCATGGAACGGATCCGGGCCTTGGAGGCGAACTCCTTGGAAGGCTTGAAGACGCGGGACTCCTGGGAGAAGGACGTGATGTTCGCGGCAGGTGCGTTGCTCATGAAAGGAAGACGCGGAGTCTGGAAAGCGCGCACCGCGGAGTCAATGCGCCCACCCGTCCAAAGCGGAAAAAGGGCCGCATCCGTCGCCGGATGCGGCCCATCGATCGCAGCAGAAACCGAGGTCCGACCTCAGTACTCGCGCTTCTTGTTGAGGCCGGGGGCCGGAACGGGGTAACGGCCGGAGGCGTCCGCAAGCACCGGCGCCGCGGAGTCCATCTTGAAGTTCTCGATGCCCGGGGCGAACTCGTGGTCGCTGTTCAGCATCTGGTCGTAGGTGATGACCTGGCCGGTGTGCGCCGCCATTCGGCCCATCGACGACACGAGGCTGGCGCGGACGCCACGCTCGACCTCGTTGTACGGCTTGTCGTTGCGGATCGCGTCCGTCAGGTCCTCCCACTCCATCTGGTAGGGGTCAGGCTCGTTGCGCGGTCCGCGCCAGACGAGGTTCTCGGCCTTCATCTCCTGGCCCTTGTAGATGCGCGCCTTCGACGGGGCGTGGCCATTCTCGGAGATCACCGCGAGGCCCTTGCTGCCGTGGGCATAGCTCGCGAACTGGTCGTGGCAGCCCGGCATGATGCGGCCGTAGTGGAACAGCTTGGAGCCGTCCGGGAACGTGTACTCGACCGAGTAGTTGTCGAAGTTCTGGTCGACGTTGTCGCCCCGGTAGTGGCGTCCGCCGCTGGCCTGCGCGGTCACCGGCCAGTCGTTCTTGATCCAACAGCTCTCGTCGATGTTGTGGATGTAGTAGTCGTTGAACGCGCCGCCGGAGGCCCACAGGAAGCTGTGGAACCGCTCGATCTGCCACAGCAGCTCGCTGCGGCCCTCGGGACGCTTCTGCGAGAAGCCGGAGGCCACCGGCCCGTGCATGCGGTAGCAGCGCATCGCGATGATGTCGCCGGCCTCGCCGTTGCGGACGCGGTCGAACAGCTCGCCGCGCACCCGGCAGTGACGGCACATCAGGCCGACGCCGACCTTGATGCCCTTCTCCTTGGCCTTGACGTTGAGCTCGAACATCCGGCGCGAAGTCGGGCCGTCCACGGTCACGGGCTTCTCCATGAACACGTTGATGCCCTTCTCGATGGCGTACTTGTAGTGCACCCAGCGGAAGGCGGGCGGCGTGGCGAAGATCGCGATGTCCTTGCCCGGCGTGAGCAGGTCGATCGCCTTCTTGTAGCCGTCGAAATCGACGAAGCGACGTTCCTCGGGGACGTCGACCTTTTCCTTGAACTCGCCCTTGAGGCCCTCGTAGCTGGACTTGAGGCGGTTCTCGAAGACGTCCGCCATGCCGATCAGCTTGATCGGGCCGGTCTTGACGTTGAGGGCGTTGGCCGCAGCGCCGGTTCCACGGCCACCGGCGCCGACCAGCACCACGTTGATGGTGTCGGTGTGCGCGACGTGGGCGGCCCGGGCGGGCTCGAGCGCGGTGGCCGCGGTGGCCGCAGCCGCCATCGCCACCGGCTTCTTGGCCTCGGTGGCGCAACCGGCGATCAGGCCGGCGAGACTGCCGGCGCCGGCCATCGTCCCGGTGCGCTTGAGGAATTCACGACGTGATGAGTCGGGGGAGTTGTTCATGGTGTGACAAGGTGGAACCCCGTCCTTATCGCCCCGTCCGAGCCCGCGTTTCAACCGGATTCCCGGAAGGAGGGGCGAAAAGCAAATTTGGTCGCACTTTCGGTTTGGGATTCGGACCCGCTGCACGTAAAGGCACTCGCGTGCCTCGCTCCCGTCGCGCCGGACCGACCTCACTGCTCCTGGGCGCCCTGATCCTCCTGCTCGCCTCTGGTTGCGCCGGCTCGCGACCCGCCATCGCCGTCACCCGCATCCCAGGCGACCCGCCGCCGGCCTCCTCGTTCCCGATCGCTGTCGATCCCTCCACGACCCCAACTCCCGCGGCCCTCCCGACACCGGTCCCGATCCCGGCTCCCGAAGACGCCCCGCCTTTCCCCGTCGCGACCACCCCGACGGCCACCAACACCGTTCCGCCGGCCCCGCCCACGCCGCCACCCACGAACTGGGTGCGCCTTGATTCCTGGACTGCCAGGCATCCGGGTGTGCGCCCCGAGATCCGGGCCGGCTCCAAGCTGCTGCGCGTCGGGGGAGTCACCGCCGTGCTCGCCTTCGAACCGTTGCCCACTTCGGGCTCCGTCCTCCTGCACCCACTCGACGTCGCCAAGAACCTCGATCCGCTGACCGATTCCACGCCGCCGTGGCGCCGAAAGACGATCGTGCTCGACCCAGGCCACGGCGGGATCAACGCCGGCACACGCATCATCACCGGCAACCGGTTCGAGAAGGAGTTCACCCTCGATTGGGCCCGTCGCCTCAAGCCGCTGCTCGAGGCCAAGGGTTGGTCCGTCACCCTCACCCGGACCAACGACGTCGACCTCTCCCTGCCCGACCGCGTCCGGATCGCCGAAGCCAGCGGCGCCGAACTCTTCGTGAGCCTCCACTTCAATTCCGCCTTCCCCAGCCAGACCGCGGAAGGCCTCGAGACCTACTGCCTCACTCCGACCGGCATGCCGTCCACGATCACCCGGCAATACGCCGACGACCCGTCCTCGCGGCATCCCAACAACCGCTTCGACGCAGAGAACGTCCGCCTCGCCTGGCGGATCCACCGCAGCCTCCTGGGTTCGGTCGCCATGAAGGACCGGGGAATCCGTCGCGCCCGATTCATGGACGTCCTCCGCGGCCACGGCCGGCCCGCCGTGTTGGTGGAAGGCGGCTACCTCTCCAATCCCGAGGAAGCCCGCCGAATCGCCACCCCGGAGCACCGTCAACGCCTCGCCGTCGGTGTGGCGAAGGCCTTCGATTGACACCACTCGCCCGCCCCGTCGCCCGTCTCGGGAACACCGCTTGGGCGGGCCCAACTGAAGCGCATCCGTCTGTTCACAAGGCAGTTGCGGATCCGGCAGCCGTCCCAGACGTCCATTCGGATTTTTTTTGAACGATTCCGCGGGGAACGGTCTATAGTCGCGGACCTCGGCGGAATCATCGTGAAGAACTGCATTCCGTCGCGGAACGCCGCCGGAAGGCGGCTGATCAACCCACGAATCCGTCAATGATCCAGGTAGATTCTCTCATCAAGGAATTCGGTCCGAAACGGGCGGTGAACGGCGTGTCGTTCACGGTCAACCGCGGTGAGATCCTCGGATTCCTCGGGCCCAACGGCGCGGGGAAGTCGACCACCATGCGGATGATCACGGGCTACATCCCGCCGACTTCCGGGCGCGTCCGCATCGGAAACCACGACATCTCGGAACAGCCCATCGAGGCCAAGAAGCTGATCGGTTACCTGCCCGAAAGCGCCCCGTGCTATTCGGACATGACCGTCTACGGTTTCCTCCGCTTCACCGCGGAACTCCGTGGCCTCAAGGGCGCCGCCATAGAAACCGCCATCGCCCATGTGGCCGGGCTCTGTTTCCTAGAAGGCGTTCTCCACCAGAGCGTGGACACCCTCTCCAAGGGCTACCGGCACCGCACCTGTTTCGCCCAGTCGATCCTCCATGATCCGGAGGTCTTGGTGCTCGATGAACCGACCGACGGCCTGGATCCCAACCAGAAGCACGAGGTCCGGCAGATCATCAAGCGGATGGGCCAGACCAAGGCGATCATCTTCTCCACGCACATCCTGGAGGAGGTCGAGGCCTGCTGCACCCGCGCGATCATCATCGACCGCGGCAGCGTGGTCGCCAATGGCACGCCGAACGAACTGAAGGCGCGCGCCGAGAACGCCGGCTCGGTCTCGCTCCGGGTCCATGGCGTCGCCGCCGAGGCCCTCCGCTCCCGCCTCAATTCCCTGTCCATCGCCGGCAAGGTCTCCGTCCAGGGAGATGCCACCACCGTCCTCGCCCGCGTCGCTCCCCGCGACCGGTCGATCCAAGGCGAACTCGCCAAGGCCGTCGCCGAGGTGGTTCTCAAGGAAGGCTGGAAGTTCGACGAGCTGCACACCGAAGAGGGGCGCCTCGACGACGTGTTCCGCTCCATCACCCTGCCCGATTCGGTGAAGGCCCGCGCCTGAATCCCGAAGTGGAGCGCCCGACGGTTTCGGTCCCAAGCCGATCCCCCGGCCGCTCCTCGCAACCCAACCTGATTTTCCCAATCCCTTCGAACCCATGAACGAATCGTTTCGCAACATCTGGACGATCCTCAAACGGGAGCTGACCGGATACTTCGCCTCACCCGTGGCGTACGTGTTCATCGTCATCTTCCTTCTGCTCAACGGCTTCTTCACCTTCATGCTGGGCGGCTTCTTCGAGGCCGGCGAGGCCGCCTTGGCCCGCCCGTTCTTCAACTGGCACCCGTGGCTGTACCTGTTCCTCGTTCCCGCCGCCGGCATGCGCCTGTGGGCCGAGGAACGCCGCGTCGGCACCCTCGAACTGCTCCTGACCATGCCCGTCACCGCCTGGCAGGCCATCGTCGGCAAGTTCCTCGCCAGCTGGGCGTTCCTTGCCTTGGCCCTCGCCCTCACCTTCCCCGTCGCCATCACGGTGTTCTACCTCGGCAACCCCGACGGCGGCGCGATCCTCACCGGCTACCTCGGCAGCCTCCTGCTCGCCGGCGCCTACCTCGCGGTCACCGTGGCCACCTCCGCACTCACCCGGAACCAGGTCATCAGCTTCATCCTCTCCGTGGTGATCTGCTTCTTCCTCATCCTCGCCGGATGGGAACCGGTCACCAGCCTGCTCGTTCGTTGGGCGCCCACGGACCTCGTGGAGCTGATCGCCGGCTTCTCGGTGATGCCCCACTTCGCGAGCTTCCAACGCGGTGTCGTCGACTTCCGCGACCTGCTCTTCTTCGCCTCGGTGATCACCTTCAGCCTCTTCGGCACCAGCGTGATCCTGCGCAACCTGCGCGGAGCCTGAAACCACCACCCCCTCTCTTCCCGACATGAAACAGAACAAGCTTCAGACGATCCTGTTCTCCACGGCGGGCCTGCTGCTCGTCTTCATCGCCCTCACCGGCCTGAACCTGATCTTCAGCCCGGTCCGCGTCCGACTCGACCTCACCGCCGACCAGCTGCACACGCTCTCCGACGGCACCCGGAAGATCCTCTCCAAGATCGATTCCGAGGTGGAGGTCCGCCTCTACGTCTCCCGCTCCGAGAACCGGATGCCGAGCGCCCTCAAGAACTACGCCCAGAACATCGAGGACCTGCTCCAGGAGTTCCGCACCGCCTCGGGCAACAAGATCACCATCAAGAAGCTCGATCCCGAGCCCGACTCCGAGGCCGAGGACGCCGCCAAGCTCGACGGCGTCGAACCGGTCTCCCTCGGCCAGATGGGCGGCGATCCCTTCTACTTCGGCCTCGCGGTCAGCCTCGCGCCGGAAACCAAGGCGATCCCCTTCCTCTCGCCCCAGCGTGAGAAGCTCCTCGAATACGACCTCGCCCGCGTCATCTCCCAGGTCATCAGCACCAACAAGCCCGTGCTTGGCGTCATGTCCGCCCTGCCCGTTCTCGGCGGACCCGCGGCGAATCCCATGGCCATGATGCAGATGGGCCGCCAGCAGCCCCAGCCCGCCTGGGTCACCTTCAGCGAACTCAAGCGCGACTTCACCGTGGAGTCCGTCGGCACCGACGTCGACGCCATCCCCGATTCGGTCCAGGTGCTGATCCTCGTCCACCCGAAGGAAATCACCGAGAAGACCCAGTTCGCCATCGACCAGTTCATCCTGCGCGGCGGCAAGGTGGTGGCCTTCCTCGACGCCATGTGCCTCGCCGACAACCGCAGCCCGAACCCCATGGGCCTCAACTTCGGCGGCGGTTCCAGCCTGCCCAAGCTGCTGGAATCCTGGGGCATCCAGTTCGACACCACCAAGGTCGTCGCCGACCGCACCTTCTCCCGCGAACTCGCCGGCCGTGACGGACGCCCGCAGCCGGTTCCCGCGTTCCTGTTCCTCAACGGCGACGGCGTGAACAAGGAGGACGCCGTCACCGGCCAGAGCGACAACCTCTGGATCCCCTTCGCCGGCGCCTTCACCGGCAAGCCGGTCGACGGACTCCGCGCCGACGTCCTGCTCAAGTCCTCGGACGACGCCCAGCTTGTCGACGGCATGACCTCGCAGTTCAACGGCGGCAAGATCCTCGACGAGTTCGCCTCCGCGCGGACCAACTATCCGTTGGCGCTCCGGCTGACCGGCAAGTTCAAGACCGCCTTCCCTTCCGGCAAACCCGGCGACACCAACGCCACCGACGTGCTCAAGGAATCGAAGGTCGACGGTGCCGTCTACCTGTTCGGCGACGCCGATTTCCTCTACGACGCCTACTCGGTCGAGGTGAACCCCATGTTCGGGATCGCCGTCCCGCGCAACGGCAACCTCGCCTTGGTGCAGAACCTCATCGAACAGGCCGCCGGCGACGTGAACCTCGTCGGCGCCCGCGGACGCGCCTCCGTGAGCCGTCCGTTCACGGTGGTCCAGAAGATGGAGGCCGAGGCCCGGTCCCGCTACCAAGGCAAGATCGAGGCCCTCAACCGCAAGGTGGAGGATCTCCAGAACCGCCTGAACGAGGTGCAGGTGAAGAAGGAGGGCAACGCCTCCAAGATCATCCTCACCAAGGAACAGCAGGAGGCCATCGCCCGCTTCAAGGAGGACCAGGTGGCCGCCCGCAAGGAACTCCGACAGGAGCGCCGCAACCTCGATGTCGAGGTCAAGAACCTCGAGAACCGCGTCAAGTGGCTCAACATCGCCCTGATGCCGTTCCTCGTCTCGGCCACCGGCATCGCCTTCGCCATCGCCCGTAAGAACCGCACCAACGCCAAATGAAAACCCAGCAACTGGCCCTACTCGTCGTCGCCGGCGTCGCGCTCGGTGGCGCAGGTCTCTACGTCCGCAGCCGTCAGGCCGCCGGCTTCCAGCAGTCCAAGGCCTCCCTCGGTGCCCCGGTGCTCGGCAAGCTCGACGCCTCCACCATCCAGGGACTCCGCATCACCGCCGGCACCAACCAGCTCAACCTGGTGAAGTTCGGCGACAACTGGACTGTCAAGGAACGCGGCGGCTTCAACGCCAACTTCGCCAGCATCCAGGACTTCGTCCGGAAGCTCGTCGACCTCAAGGCCACCCAGCCCGTCTCGGTCGGTCCCTCCCGGCTCGCAGCCCTCGAACTCACCGCCCCCGACAAGGGACCCGGCGTGCTCGTCGAACTGCTCGGCGCCGACGGCAAGGCCTCCCGGTCCCTCCTCCTCGGCAAGAAGGTCAACAAGGAGTCCAAGGGCGACGACGCCTTCGGCGGCGGTTCGTGGCCCATCGGCCGTTACGTCCAGGTGGACGGCAAACTCGACTCCATCGCCATGGTCAACGAGGTCCTCGCCAACGCCGAGCCCAAGCCCGACGACTGGCTCGAGAAGGAGTGGATCAAGGTGGAACAGCCGGTCGCCGTCTCGGTGACCCACCCCGCCGCGACCAACAGCTTCGCGCTGATCCGGACCAACGAGTTCGCCTCCTGGTCCCTCGCCAACGCCGCCCCCACCGAGAAGCTCGACACGACCAAGCTCGGGTCCTTCGGCACCCTCCTCAGCTCGCCGTCCTTCGACGACGTCGTCGTGGATCCCAAGGAAGAGGCCCTCGGTTTCGCCGGAGGCACCAAGGCGGTCGTCAAGACGGCCGCCGGTTGGACCTACGAATTCCAGGTGGGCAAGGCCCAGGAAGCCGACCGCTACCCGTTCCGGTTCACCGTCGCCGCGGAACTCGCCACCCAGCGGGTGCCGGGCAAGGACGAGAAGCCGGAAGACAAGGAGAAGCTCGACAAGGAGTTCGCCGAGAAACTGAAGAAGCAGCAGGACAAGCTGGCTGCCGAAAAGGCGCTCTCGAAGTGGACCTTCCTCACCAGCCGCTGGTCCATTGATCCGTTCTTCAAGAACCGCTCCGAGCTGTTCGAGGATCCCAAGAAGGACGACTCCAAGCCCGCCGCCGGCGGCGCAGACGCCCCGGTCTTCACCGCGCCCAACCTACCCGGCGCCAACTGACCCGCGGACACCCGTCCCCTCACCCAAAAAGCCGAATCGGGCTCACACCCGATTCGGCCTTTTCGTTCTGGGGAGTTGGTTGTTGGTCGTTGTCCGTCGTCAGTTGTCCGTCGTCAGTTGTCCGTCGCCCGTTGCCCATTGCCCGTCTCCGCCCCCTTCACCCCTTCAACCCTTCACCCTTTCCACCCCTCACCCCTTCACCCTCCTCCTCCCCACCGCCTCCCTCAAAATCTCCAACTCCCGCTCCGCCACCGCCCGATGGTCATAGCGCCGCACGAACTCGCGTCCCGCGATCCCACGTTGGCGCGCCTCCTCCGGATGCCCCAGCCAATAGAGCACCCGGTCGGCGGCGGCGGTGATCCCGCCCTGCGACACGAGGTCGAGCTGGTCTGGAAATACAGACCGGAAGACGGGCACTTCCATAGCCACAACGGGCAGGCCGATGCCCAGGAACTCGTTGACCGAAAGTCCCCAGCCTTCCTCGCGGGAAAGGCTCAGCCCCACCCGCGACCTTGAAAGCAGACGGCACTTCTCCGACTCGGACACCGCGCCGGTGAGCGTCACCGATTTGGCCAGTCCGGCGTCCCGCACCCGGTTCTCCAATTCCAAACGATGGGGTCCCTCGCCCACCACCAGCAAACGGGCTCCGGGCCTGAACTCCAGCACCCGCTTCCAGAGCGGAACCACGTCGAAGACACCCTTGTGTTCATGGACCCGACCGAGCAGGACCGCGTCGAACTCCTTCTCGGCATCCACGGACAACGGCAACGCCTCCAGATCCAAGCCATAGCCGGTGGAAAACGTCCGCGAAGGCGTCAAACCCAGCCGGGACTCCAGCGCATTGAAATCACGGGCGATCAACTCCGTGCCACACAGGATCGCATCCGCCTCCCGGTTGAGCCATCGGGTGGAGATGCGCTCGGA
>JAIXUV010000052.1 GCA_027483345.1 Verrucomicrobiales bacterium
ACCGGCTCGGCGGAGAACTCCTGGAGCCGATCCATCGCCTCCTGCAGGACGGCGACGGAATCTCCGAGGTTGGAACCGAGGGCCACCAGCACCGTGGGATTCATGGTTCGAAGGAGTCCCATTCCAAGCCACCCGGCAAGGGGCCAAGCGCCCATTCCACATGGAGCACCCGACGTCGGACCGGCACCCGGGCTGGAGACGATGCATGGAGCAGCAAGGGACGCATCAGGACGGCGTCCCCGGCCCGGGCGGTGCACTCGACCGGTTCCACCGACCGCTTCCAGCGCCCGATGGCCGCCGGATCCAGCCGTCCGAACCGGTGCGACCCGGGCAACACCCGGAGCGGACCGTCCCTGGGCCCGCAGGCGTCGAGGGCGATCCGAAGGGTGACCATCGCATCGAGGACGTCGGTGGGAGGCAGGACATGGGGGATGCCCTGCTTCGACGACCAACCGGTGAACCCCTCGACTTCGATCCGGCGACGCGCCTGGATTGCGAGGTCCTGGTGCCAGGGGACGCCCCAGTTGGCTCCGGGGGACTTGTCGAAAAGGATCAGGCGGGTCGGGAACGCGCCGTCGAGCCCAAGCCGATGGAACACGTCCCGGACTCGGACGGAGCGCAGCACCTCGCGGACGCCGCGGATCGCGCCGAGACCGACCCGCGTTCCGGCGGAGCCGGTCCCGATTTGGCCTTCCAGCTCCGGAAGCAAGTCGGCGAGCCGTGCCGGGTTGAGGACTCCCTGCAAGGCCAAGAAGCCGTCCCGTTCCAGGATCCGGCGTTCCGGATTCACAGGATCAGCGGAGGCCGAGGACGTCCTGCATGTCGTAGACCCCGGGAGCCCGACCGACGACCCAGGCGGCCGCACGCAGGGCGCCGTTGGCGAAGGTCTCGCGGCTGCTGGCCTTGTGGGTCAGTTCCACCCGTTCGCCGACGGCGGCGAAGAGGACGGTGTGGTCGCCGACGACGTCGCCGCCCCGGACGGCGTGGATGCCGATCTCGGAAGACGTACGTTCGCCGACGATGCCCTTGCGGCCGTGGCGCAGCGCCTCCTCCAACTGGACCTTCCGGACGTCCCCAAGGATCTCGAGGAGCGTGGTGGCCGTGCCGCTCGGGGAATCCTTCTTGAGACGGTGATGGGTCTCGATGACCTCGAGGTCGAAGGAGGGGCCGAGGATCTCGGCGGCCTTGCGGGTGAGCCAGAAGAGCGTGTTGACCCCGGTGGAGTAGTTCGAGGCCCAGACCATGGGGATCCGGCCGGCGGCGGCCCGGATGGCGGCCTTCTCGGCCTCGTCGTGGCCGGTGGTGCCGATCACCAGCGCCCTGCCGGCGGCGGCGCACAGGGCGGCCACTCCGGGCGTGGCGTCGTGGTGGGTGAAGTCGATCACGGCATCGACCTGCGGAAGCCATCCGCCGAGGTCGTCACCGACGTCGGTGGCCGCCACGACCTGGAGGCCGGCGTGCTGACGGGCACAATGGATCAGGGCCTGGCCCATGCGGCCCTTGGCACCGTTGACGAGGATGCGAGTCACAAGGGAAAGCCTATCCCGGATGCCGGGAAAAGGCACGCGTTCGCTGGCCTGCGGAAGCGGCACCCGATTCACTCGCGGGGTCGATGCGACGAAGTCCCTGCCATCCGAGATCCCCGGGTCCTCCGGCGAAGGCGGTTTTGATCCTGTCCGCTTGCCTGATCGCGGCGACGGGCTGTGACGCCGGCAGCCCGTTGGGACAGGGATTGGGGCCGCTGGCGGCAGCGCTGCTTCTCCTGACCGCGGCGCTCCGGACCGTCGCGGGAGACCTGCCCTTGCAGAACCAGTTCGCACTGCTGGTGCTGCTCTCTGGTACCCGGACCGGATTCCTGTGGATCGAAAGCCTGAGGTCCGGCATCGATTTGTTCGGAGTGCCACGGGTCCTGACCCAGGTCGCCGGCAGCGTCGCCACACTCGTCCTCGCCCGCGGCGTGGCCCGTCGAGGGTTGCGATCCATCCGGACCTCCCCTCGGTTCGGATACTGGATGCTCGGGACGGCGACGCTTTTAGGCGGCGTGGCAGACCAGCTTCTCTCCCGATGCCTCCCCGGCCCGTTCCCGGCACCCGCCGCGGCCAGCCTGATCTGGCCCGCGGTGGGACTCGTCGCCGGCCTGCCTTGGTTCCTGTCCAAACGTCCGGTGCTGGAGTCGGTGGATCGGAGGCCCCTCGTACTGTGGAGCCTGGCGATGGTCGGGATCGGCGTCCTTTTGATGCTCCAGGGCAAACCGTCACCTGGGACGTTCGCCGGTGCCTTGGCGGTGGCTGCCTGGCTTCCTGAATGCCTCCGGCGCGGCCCGGTCACGGTCTAGGCCGAACGCATCAGCGGGAACGAAGGCAGACTCTCCCGCAACGACGCCAAGGCGCCAACGGGCTCAGGATCCGTGTTCGAAACCGCGATCACCATTCGGGGTACGGTTCCGAAACAGGAATCCAGCCGCTTCCTTCCCATTCCCCAGCGGCTTTGCGATTCAGCCGTGCCAATCTCTTCCGGATCGTTCGGCCAAGTCGGCTCAGCCTTCCGAGGACGGAGGATTCAACGTGGCTCCGCCGGTGGTCCGTTCCCGTCGGAGGACCACCCGCGAGACACGCATCCCGTCGATCTCGAGCACGCCGAGGGTGTGCAGTGCGCCGAGTGGAACGGTGTCGCCGGACCGGGCGAATCCGCCGCGGCGATGGGTGATCCAGCCGCCCACCGTGTAGACCCCGTCGGCGCTGACGTTCTCCCGGATCAGTTCGGAGAGTTCGAACAACGGCAGCGTGCCGTCGATGATCCACTCCTCGTCCCCGGTCTTCTCGATGCGGGGCTTCTCGTGGTCGAACTCGTCCTGGATCTGGCCGACCAGTTCCTCCAGCACGTTCTC
>JAIXUV010000008.1 GCA_027483345.1 Verrucomicrobiales bacterium
ACCTCGACCCGTTCGATGGTCCTCGGGGCCTCCGGCGGAACCTTTGCCGCCGGGACGCAGAGCTCCACCTGGAATGGCGTGATCAGCGGCGCAGGTTCGCTGACCAAGACCGGCACCGGAACGCTGACCCTGGGTGGGGTGAACACCTTCAGCGGCGGACTCACGATCCTCGGAGGTACGGTCTCGATCGGGAATGACAACCGGCTCGGCGACACCGCCGGCGCGCTGACCCTGGATGGCGGAACCCTCCTGACCAGTGCGGCGATCACCTCCACCCGCTCGCTGGTTCTCGGCGCCTCGGGCGGAACCTTCAACAACGGCACCGTCAATTCATCCTGGTCGGGGTTGGTGTCGGGATCGGGTCCCCTCACCAAGCTGGGCACGGGTACGCTCACCCTCAGTGGTGCCAACACCTACAGCGGGGAGACGCGGGTGGGAGCGGGAATCCTCGAGGTTTCCAACGCCTCTGCGCTCGGCTCGACGCTCGGCGGCACCGTGGTCAGCAACACAGCAACGCTGACCCTCAGCGGAGGCATCGCGATCGGAGCCGAACCCGTGACCATCACCGGTGCCGGCGTCAGTTCCACGGGCGCGCTTCGCAACACCTCGGGCAACAACTCCCTCTCCGGTCCGGTCACCCTCGCCGCGGCCTCGTCCATCGGGTCCGTCGCCGGAACGCTCACCCTTTCCGGAGCCATCTCCGGCTCGGCCACGCTCACCAAGGTGGGCGCGGGCGCGGTCACGCTGTCCGGCGCCAACACCTGGGCGGGTCCGCTGTCGGTCACCGCCGGCACCCTTTCGCTCAGCAACGCTACCCAGACCGTCTCCAGTCTCGCCACCTCCTCCGGAACGACCCTGGGACTCGGCGCGGGCCATACCCTGACCGTCAATTCCAGCGCCAACACCTCCGTGTCCGGTGCCGTCACCGGCTCCGGTTCGCTGGTCAAGACCGGTACCGGAACCCTGACCCTCGCCGCGGCCAACAGCTTCTCCGGTGGTCTCACCGTCCAGGGCGGCGCGGTTTCCGTCGCCAACGACAACCAGCTGGGATCCAGCGGCGTCGGAATCACCCTCGACGGTGGCAGCCTGGCCACCACGACGGGCATCACTTCGACCCGTTCTCTGACACTCGGAGCCTCGGGAGGCACCTTCGCCGCGGGGACCGTCAATTCGACCTGGAACGGAATCGTCAGCGGCGTCGGCGGCCTGACCAAGACCGGCACGGGCACCCTCACGCTGGGCGGCGTCAACACCTTCACCGGAGGGCTGACGATCAGTGCCGGCACGGTTTCCATCGCCAACGACAACCGGCTCGGCAACGTGTCCGGCGGGGTGACCCTCAACGGCGGCTCCCTCCTGGCGAGCGCCGCGATCACCTCGGCCCGGTCACTGGTCCTCACGGGTTCTGGCGGCACGTTGAACCTCGCCACCGGCACCTCCGCGTGGAACGGGATCGTCTCGGGCTCCGGCACCCTGACGAAGGCCGGTTCCGGGACGTTGACCTTGGGTGGGGTGAACACCTGGACCGGTGCCCTTTCGATCACCGCCGGCACCGTCTCCCTCGCCGCCGACACCGCGATGGGCGATCTCTCGAACACCGTCTCCCTCAGCGGCGGCGCCTCGCTGTTGACGACCGCGGCGATCAGCACGGCGCGCGGTCTGACGCTGGGGACCAGCGGCGGCACCTTCAACTCAGGGGCGTTCAACTCGACCTGGTCCGGCGTGATCGCCGGTGCCGGCCAGCTGACCAAGTCGGGCACGGGCACGCTTTCCGTCTCCGGCGCCAACACCTACTCGGGCGCCACCACCGTCTCGGCAGGCGTGCTCAGCGTCTCCAACGCCTCGGCGCTGGGATCCACCGCAGCCGGAACCACCGTGGCGACGGGAGCCGCCTTGGAACTGACCGGTGGCATCGCCATCGGGGCCGAGAACCTTTCCCTGAGCGGCACCGGAGTCGGCTCCACGGGCGCCCTCCGCAATGCGTCCGGCGACAATTCGGTCGCCGGCAACGTCACCCTCGCCGGCGACACCAGCCTCGGTTCCGCCTCCGGGACGCTGACGCTGTCCGGCGCGATTGCCGGCAGCACCCGGGCGCTGACCGTCCTCGGTGCCGGCCAAGTGGCGCTGTCCGGCGTGGTCAGCGGCAGCGGGACCCTGACCAAATCCGGCGCGGGCACGCTCACCCTCTCCGGCGCCAACACCCGGACCGGAGCCACCACGGTTTCCGCCGGTACCGTCAACGTTTCTCTCGGCTCGGATCTCGGAACCGGCCTGCTCACGATCTCGTCGGGAACGGTGAACCTGAACAACACGGCCCAGACCGTGAACGGCCTCACCACCAGCTCGGGCACGACGCTCAACCTGGCCGCCGGCACCACCCTCACCGTCACCAACTCGGGCAATACCACCGCCACCGGTTCCATCAACGGCGACGGCGCCGTGGTGAAGACCGGCGCCGCGACACTGACCCTTTCCGGCGTCAACGGATTCACCGGCGGCCTCACCATCAACGCCGGCAGCGTCTCCATCGCCAACGACAACCGCCTTGGCGCCTCCGGTGTCGGCATCACGCTCAACGGAGGCTCGCTGTCCACCTCCACCGGGATCACCTCGACCCGGACGATGACCCTTGGCGCCTCCGGCGGCACCTTCGACGCCGGTACGGTCAACTCGGCCTGGAACGGTTCCATCGGCGGTGCCGGCTCCCTGACCAAGACCGGCACCGGCACGCTGACCTTGGGTGCCGCCAACACCTTCACCGGCGGCCTCGTCATCAGCGCCGGCACGGTCTCCTTCGCCAACGACGACCGCCTCGGCGACCTCGCCGGCGGGGTGACGCTGAACTCCGGCACGTTGCTCGCCAGTGCGGCCGTAACCTCGGCGCGCTCGATCACCCTCGGAGCCACGGGCGGCACGCTGAACTTCGCCACCGGCACGTCCACCTGGAGCGGCGGGATCTCGGGTTCCGGCAACTTGGTCAAGTCGGGCAGCGGCACGCTGGTCCTGTCCGGCGCCAACACCCACACCGCGACCAACTTCGTCGCCGCAGGCATCCTCACCGCCGCCAACGCCTCCGCCCTCGGCACGACCGGGAATGGCACCACGGTCTCCAGCGGCGCCACCCTCGGCGTCCAAGGGGACATCGCCCTCGCGGCCGAGCCGCTCACCTTGACCGGTGCCGGCGTCAGTTCCGCGGGCGCCCTCAGGAACATCAGCGGGAACAACAGCCACTCCGGCAACATCACCTTGGCTGGGGCCACCACCGTCGGTTCCTCCGCCGGTACGCTCACCCTATCCGGCACCTTCGCCGGATCCTCCAACGCCCTCACAGTCACCGGATCCGGCAACGTCGCGCTCAATGGGGCCGTGTCCGGATCGGGCCTGCTGACCAAGTCCGGTTCCGGGACCCTGACCCTGGGCACCGCCAACTCGCTCACCGGCGGCACGACGGTCAGCGGTGGCAACCTCACCGTCGCCAGCGGCGCCAGCCTCGGGACCGGCGCCCTCACCCTCTCCTCGGGCTCGGTCAACCTGAACAACGCCGCCCAGACCGTCTCCGGCCTCACCACCTCCGGCGGCACCACCCTGACCCTCGGCGCCGGACACACGCTCACCGTCAACACCGCCGCCTCCACCGCCGTCTCCGGCGTGATCGCCGGCAGCGGTGGCTGGATCAAGTCCGGTGCCGGAACGCTCACCCTCGGCGGCGTGAACACCTTCACCGGCGGCCTGACGATCTCCGCGGGCACCATCTCCTACGGCAACGACAACCAGCTCGGGAACGTCGCCTCGACGCTGACCCTGGACGGCGGCTCCCTGCTAACCACCGCTGCCACCGCATCGGCCCGCTCCATCTCCCTCGGCGCTTCCGGCGGCACCTTCAACGCGGGGACCTTCAACTCGACGTGGAGCGGGGTCGTCAGCGGAGCCGGCACGCTCACCAAGTCCGGTACCGGAACCCTGACGCTCACCGGGGCGAACACCTGGACCGGCGGCACCCTGCTCTCCGCCGGCACGCTCACCGTCAACGGCTCCGGTCGGATCGGCACCGGTTCCCTCACCGTCAACGGCGGTGCGCTCAACCTCAACCAGGCTTCCCAGACCGTCTCCCAGCTCGCCGGCACCGCCGGCACCATCACCCTCGGCTCCGGCCACGTGCTGACCGCCGACCAGTCGGGTTCCTCCACGCTCTCCTCCGTGCTCGCCGGCACCGGTGCGCTGGTCAAGTCGGGCTCCGGCACGCTCGCCCTCGCCGGGGTGAACACCTTCACCGGCGGCGCCAGCGTCCTCGGCGGCACCCTGTCGGTCGGGGCGGACAGCGGCCTTGGCGGCTCCGGCGGCGCACTGACCCTCAACGGCGGCACGCTCGCCACCTCCGCCGGGATCACCACCAGCCGCGCCCTCGTCCTCGGCGGCTCGGGCGGCACCATCGACACCGGTGCGTTCAACTCGACCTGGAACGGCGGCGTGAGCGGCTCCGGGAACCTCACCAAGGCCGGGGCCGGGACGCTGTCCCTGACCGGTGCGAACACCGGGACCGGTTCCACCACCATCGACGCCGGCACCGTCTCCACGTCCGGCTCCGGCAGGTTGTCCAGTGGCACTCTCACCCTAAACGGCGGGACGGCGACGCTGAACGCCACCGCCCAGACGCTCTCCGGTTTGACCAGCGCCGGCGGCACCACGCTGAACCTCGCCGGCGGACACACGCTCACGCTCAACCAGGCTTCCGATTCGACCGCCGCGGGGACCATCGCGGGCGCCGGTGGCATCCAGTTCAACGGCCCCGGCCGTCTCACGGTGAGCGGCGCCAACAGCTACTCCGGTGCGACCGTGATCGGTGGCGGCGCCATGGTCCTCGCCAACCTCTCGGGCAGCGCCCTCGGCACCAGCTCCGTCACCGTGCAGTCCGGTGGCACCCTCGCCGGCAACGGCAGCCACTCCGGCTCCGTCGCCGTCCAGTCCGGTGGCGTCGTCTCCCCGGGCCTCACCCTCGGCGCCTCGACGCTCTCCGTCGGCAACACCACCTTCGGCACCGGCGGCATCCTCGACTTCAACCTCCGCGACGCCACGGCCACCGCCGGCACCGGATGGGATCTCCTCCAGGTCAACGGCGCGCTGTCCATCACGGCGACCGACATCTCCCCGTTCCAGGTCCAGGTCACCTCCCTCGCCCCCGGCAACGTCGCCGGCAACGCCTCGAACTTCACCACCGGCGACACCTTCTACTGGACCTTGGTGAATGCCACCGGCGGCATCACCGGCTTCAACCCCGACGCCTTCCAGATCGATCTCGCCGGATTCTCCAACGCCCATGACGGCCTTTGGTTCGTGACCCAGGCCGGCGACTCCCTGCTGCTGGCCTACTCCGGATTCACGCCCGTGCCCGAGCCCGCCGAATGGGCCGGCCTCGCCGGCCTCGGCCTCCTCTTCTGGGCCATCCGCCGCCGCCTTCGCTGAGCTGGGCAGCGGAGAAGTGGCGTTTCGTCCGTGGCCAGTGGTCCGTTGTCCGTAGCCGAGGCCGCCCGGCTGCAGGCGATCAAATCAATCTCCCCAACACCTTTCGGGCATCCGAATCCCATTCCGGTTCTCTCCTTGCCCCGTTCCCACCACCGGCATAGACGGATGTCGGATCCCCGAGATTATGCCCGCCACCCAGATCATCCGGAGCCCCTCCCGCATACGGGCATTCACCCTGATCGAACTGCTGGTGGTCATCGCCATCATCTCGATCCTCGCCGGCATGCTCCTCCCCACGCTGGGAAAGGCCCGCGAAACCGCCCGGGCCGCGGCTTGCAGCAACAACCTCAAGCAGCTCGGCCTCGGCTCGCTCCTGTACGCCAACGACCATCGCGGCCGCCTTCCTTCGTTCCGCAACTGGCTCTGTGTCCGCACCGGCGACCTCACCACCGGCCGTCTTTTCCCCTTCGTCGGCGCCAAGAAGACGTTCCTGTGTCCCACCGACGAAGCCGAGATGGCGGCACGCAAGCGCATCGCGGTGCCCAACACCGGCGGTCGTCCCGGCGGCTCGCGGAACGCCCGCCGCGACTACAGCTACGCCATGAACTGCGGCCTCTGCCACGAGGAGGAGATGGGCACCTTCATCGCACCGTCGGAAACGATGCTCCTCATGGAGGCCGTCATGGCCACCAACGACTACTCCGGCCAGGCCGGTCCCACCTTCGGCAGCCGCACCCTCTCGATCCGCCACAACGGCCGTGGACACGACCTCATGACCGATGGCCATGTCGAACGGCTGAACGCGAAGCAGAGCCTTGCCGTGGAGAGGAAGAAGCGTTTCTGGTTCCCCACCGACAACACCGCCGGCCCCGGTGGCATGAACATCGCCGCCGGCCTCCAGTGACTGCCGGTTTCAGGCGCTGAGCCGGGACGGTTCAGTAGGAGCAAAGACCGACCTCACGCAAAAACGCCAAGACGCCAAACGGGGCGCCCGATCCGGGACCGAGATTGCGATCACCGTTCGGTTTGCGGTTCCGCTTCGGGACTTCGGCTGTTCTTGCCTCGCTCCCCAGCGGCTTGGCGGCTTGGCGTGCCAATCCCTTCTGCATCGCTTTGGCTAAGGCCGCCAGCGGTAGATGAGGCACTTGGCCTTGTAGTTCTCCTCCACCGACACGAGGTACTCGCCGTCCGCACGCCGATGCGCGTGGATCCCGGTCAGCAGGTCGATCCAGCCCGTGTTGTCCACGCCGCCCACCGTCGGTCCCGGTTCGAAGGTTCCCACCTCCGCCCCGTCTGACATCCGGTTCACCCAGACCCGCCCACGTTCCTTCCAGCCCCCCGTGAACACGTGGTCCCCGGCCGCCGCGACACAGGCCGCCTCCCTGCCGGCGCCCGGAAGGAACGAGACGGTCTTCCGGTTTCCCGCCATGTAGCCGCGGCAGACGTGCACCCTTCCGATGTGCCGCATGTCGGATCCCTCCTCGGCCACGACCAGCGTGTCGCTCGCATCGAGGTACACCACTCGGGCCACCGTCCCGACGCCCTCGGGCTTCTCCAACACCGTCGTCTTGTCCGCCGAGTAGATGGGGTTGCCTTGGGCGTCGAAACCCTGGAAGTCGTATCGGAAAAACCCGTAGGCCATCCAGATGTTGCCCCGCCCGTCGACATGGAACGGCCCCGGCTTCACGCGCGGGGTGTTCGCTTCGAACTCGTCGGCCTGGTAGTCGCCGTCCCCGTTCCGGTCCCGCCACAACGACACGCCCTCCGGCTTGTTCGGAGGCCACTTCAGGTCCGTGTTGTACAGCCCGTGGCCCCATTGCAGCACCAGGCCCGACGGCACCGCGATGTCCCCGTCGAAGCGGAAGATGTTGATGAAGTTGCTCGCGAACATGCCGCCCACGAACAGCAGCCGCCTTCCGCCCAGCACCACCACCTGCGGCGACGTCAGCCCGTGTTCGCCCTGCTGCTTCACGTGCATCAGCCCTCGCGGATCGTTCGGATACCGGTTCCGATGCAGGGTGTATCCGGTCCACCGCGAGTCCTGTCCGGGCTGCTTCCTCCAATCCATCGCGTACCGCTCCTGGATCCCCCAGAACGTGGCGCCGTCGTCCGAGGGATCGGGCACCGCGACGTCGCAGAAGAACTCCCCGTGCAGTTCCCAGCGCAGACGCCCCTCCGGATCGAAGCTCCGCAGCACCGATCCCTGCTCGCTCTGGGCCACATACAGGTTGCCCGCCGCATCCATGCCCAAGCCCCGGATCCCCCAGAACTTCGTCGGCGTGATCTCGCCCGGTTTGCCCGCACCAATGCCGCCGCGTTCGCCGAAGGCCTTCACCAGACGCGGCCGCGTCGCGTCGGCGACATCGTAGAAGAGCACCTGCTGGCGCGGCCCGGTGCCGGAGTCGGCCACCATCAGCGAACCGTCGTTCGCCATCGCCAAGGCCGTCGGCTGATGCAGCTCCGGGAAGGTTACCGGCTTGCCGTCACACCGGATGCCGACCGGTTCGAATTCCCACTCCTGGTGCTTTGGATCCGTGTACCGCACTTCCAGCGTCCAGAGCCGTCCGGCGCGGTCCCGGGTCTCGAGGCTGTTGGGATTCACGTTCGTGTTCCCGACCACGTCGCCGTCGCGGTACACGCCGAACTTCCGTCCGCCTTCGTCCCAGTGGCTCCAGGTGTTCACCGTGCCGTCCGGCTGAACCGCGGTGTGGATGAAGAAGTTCTGCACCCACCGGTTCGAGGCCCCGCCGAACGAGTTGCCGACCCAGGTGACCCGGCAATCCAAAGGAGCCGCCGCGACCCCCACGGCCGACATCGCCGCCAGTGCCGTCCCAAGTCCAAGTTCGAGAAGGGGTCGCAGGTGCATCGTCGAAAACGACCGACGAAGCCCCGGACGGTTCGATTCAGCGGGACCGTTTGCCGGACATGGCGAACCGCGGATCACGGTCCGGCATTCGCCCGGGGTCGCTCCTTCGTCTCCAGCCACGCCTTCAGCTCCGCGACCTCCTCGGGCTTCAGGCGGCGGTTCGGCGGCATGTATCCGAAGTCCACCATCACCCGGATCGGATGCGAGTTCTCCCGGTACAGCGGACCGCGGTCGCCGTCCTCCGAATGGCAGCGCGCACAGGCCTTTATCAACATCGCCGGACCGTACTCGCCACGGGGCTGGTCCGGCGGGAAGTACATCTCCGAACGCGGCTGCTCCGCGATGTGCCGGCTCAACGCCGCCGCCAGCGGCGCGTCGAGCACCAGGTCCTCCCGCGCCGGATGGATCGCGAACGGACCGGACGAATGGCACTTGTGACAGCTGTGCGCCTCGAACTTCGGCCCCGTCGACTTCAGTTCCGCGTAGTAGTCCAACACCGGCCTCCGGGTCAGGTCCTGCACGATCGAGAAATGGCTCCATCCCGTGTCCGTCGCCGTCTTCTGCACCAGCAGGTACACCCGCACCACGTCGTTCGAGAAGCCGGCGATGTGGTTCAACATCGGCTGGCGGACGACGTCCTCCTGCGTGCTCACCAGGCCTACGTCCGACACCGGAATCGCCTCGTCCCGCTCGAAGCGCGCCTGGGCGTCCACCATGTAGGCCTTCACCTCGTCCAACGTGAGTCCCCGGACGTCGGAACGCGGATGCGGCGGCAGGCTGACCACGGGATTCGTCCACGGCCGCCGGATCCGATGCGCGCCAACCGTGGCCGAGTCCTTCTCGAACCAGGCGCGCGTGAACTGCGTGAGGTCCAACGGCGGTTCCAGCAGGAGGCCCGTTCCCGTCGAGATCGCCGGGGCGATCGGGGCCGCGGTGTCGGCCGCTTCGACGGTGACTGTGTGAACTCCGAGAGCCGCCGACCCCATCGCCAACCCGAGCGCTCCACGCAGCGCGCCGCGGAACTTCGCCGCCGCACCCGAGCCGCTTGGAAGCAGACGTTTCACAGGCGAGGAGACCTAACGTCGTCGTCTGCGGGGGTCAATGCGGCACGCCTCCGCTGAGGAACCACGGCGAGGTCTTGCTCCGCGCCACCTCGCGCGTCTCGGCACCGTGGGTCTCGCGGAGGATGACCGCGAAGGGATCCCCGTTGTAGCAGACCTCGATGAACAGGGCGAAGAGTCCGGAATCCTCGGTCACGAACATCGGGGCCAGCTTCCCCGCGGTGGTGGTGTAGCTGAAGCCGCCGAGCACCTCGCTCCGTCCACCGGCCCGCGTGTGCAGCAGCGTTCCGCCGCGTTCCGTCTTGTAGCCCAGCACCCAGACGTCGCCGCCCTCGTTCAGCAGGTGCGTTCCTTCGTTCTCGACGTTCAGCTGCCGCGCCCACATCCGCTGCTTCCGGAGCCGCAGCCCGTGGGTCACGAAGTCCTCCGCGAAGATCTCACCACCCTCGGCCCGCGCGGTGAACCGCAACGTGCAGTCGGAGACGCTCCGCATCACCAGCGTGCGTGCGGTGTCGACTTCCATCCCGCCATGGATGTTGGAGAAATGCTCGAAGTGGACCACCGGTGCCGGGCCGTCCTCGAGCCGCAGGTCGGGCTTCAACCCCTTGCCGTAGTTGATCGAGCCGCCGAGCCCGACCACCCGCCGGACCTCGCCGCGGATCACCACCGTCTTCAACAGCCGATAGCTGCCCGGCAGGAACACGGTCTTCGCGCCGGAGTCGATCGCCGCCTGGATGGCCGCCGAGGAGTCCGCGTTGCCGGTTGGATCCGCCCCGAAACGGTCGACGTCCGCCCACCCCGCCGGCGGATCCTGCGGGCTCTCCGGCGTTTCCTTCACGGGGATCCGTGCGCGTTCGCCGGCCGCCGCAAAGGCGCTCAATGCCGGGTGCGAGCAGTAGCCCGAGACGGCGGGACCCAGGCTTCCCTTCCGGTCCTCGCCTTGGACCCGGAACGCGGCCGCGAAGTCCGGTGTGGCGACATCCGCGAGAGCGCGCCGGTAACCGGGGGCGTCGACACCATCCACGAAGATCCTCCCGCCGTTGTAGTTGATCACCGCCGGGGCGTTCGAGGCGCCCCGCAGACCCCGCAGCGTCGATTCGACGAGCGTGAAGGCGCCGTAGGTGCGCACGGCCGGGACCGCGTTCTCGCTGACCAGGCGACGCACGCTGATCGTCTGGCCCGCGTTGTCGAAGCCGAACTCGGACTGCCTGCTCAGACGCACGTGCTCGAAGGTCTGGCTGTTGACGGAGTGGCCGGTCGCGATCCCGCGGCGGAATCCGACGACCTCGCAGTTCCGCACCAGCAGCGGTCCGTTCATGTCGCGGTGGGCGAGGTCCATCCCGATCCAGCCGCTGCCTTCCCCCGCCACGAAGCGGCAGTCCCGCACCGCTCCGGAGTTGTTGGAGTAGAACTGGAGTCCCACCGCTCCCGGATTCCCGGAGCCGACGTTGAAGGTCAGGTTCTCGACGTAGTTGTGGAACCAGTCCGCGGAACCGAAACCACCGCACCACAGGATCGCCTGCGGCTTCGCGGTGTTGGTGAAGCAGCCGTCGCGCAGCCGCAGCACTGTCCGTTCGCGGTCCTGTCCACGGAGCCAGGTGAAGCCCCAATTGTCCCGGTCCTTCCACCGCTTCGGCCAGGTCAACGTGCGGCTCACGAGGTAGGTGCCCTCGGGAAGGTACAGCAGGCGGTTGCGGCCGACCGACTCGTTCATCGCCGCCTGGAGCGCCTCGGTGTCGTCCGTCTTGCCGTCGCCCTTGGCGTTGAACGGCGGACGGGTCACGTCGACGACCGCCGGGTTGTCCGGAAAGCCCCCCGCCGCGGCTGCGGGGACAAGCAGTACCTGTACGAGGAGGACCAGCGCCAAGAGCCAACTCCCCCGGCGCGACCTGAAACAACCCATCATGCAAACGATCCTCGCCCGCCCCACCGCGTCCGCCAGCGAAACGTGGTCGCCGTTCCGCTCAGTGTCCTCCGTGCCTCCGTGGCCAATCCCAATCCGTGAAATCCGTGTCTGAATCCCGAAATCGCGCTTGGGTGACCCGCGTCACCGATTCAACCTGTCGGATGTTGGACATGAACGATCCCGGCGACACCAAGGATCCCACGGATTCCCACCCGGGAATCCCGGTGGACTCCGGCCAAGCGCGGCTCTTCGCCAGCACGCTCTGGAGCGTCGTCCTGCGGGCCGGAGGTGGATCAGAGTCCGACGCGGCTGCGGCCCTCGAGCGGCTTTGCCGCCAGTACTGGCAACCCCTCTACGTCTTCGCCCGCCGCCGCGGCCACACCGAGCACGACGCACAGGATCTCACCCAGGGTTTCTTGGCGGAACTGCTTGCGGGGAACTCGCTTTCCCGGGCCGATCCCTCGCGTGGACGCTTCCGCACCTTCCTGCTGACCGCCTTCTGCAATTACCTCTCCAACCAGCGGCGGGAACGGGCGACGCAGAAGCGGGGTGGCGGCCAGGTGCCGGTGTCCCTGGATGACGAAGCGGAGGAGGCCCTTGTCCGCGGCCTCAGCGCCGGGCTGACCCCTGAGTTCCATTACGAGCGCAGCTGGGCTTTGGCCCTGTTGGAACGGGTGTTGGCCCGGTTGCGAGAGGAGTACACCGTGGCCGGGAGGCTCGAACTCTTCGAGGCACTGCAGCCGAGCCTGACCGGTGGCTCGCGGGGACCGGGCTACGCCGAGCTGGGCCGGCAGATCGGCCTCAGCGAGGGCACGGTGGCCGTCGCCATGCACCGCATGCGCCGCCGCTACGGCGAGTTCCTGCGGGAGGAGATCGCAGCCACCGTCGCCACGCCGGAGGAGGCCAAGGACGAGCTCCGGCACCTCCTGAAGATCGTCTCCGCGGGGACGTCTCCCGAGGGATTCGCGTAAGGAACCCCGGATTTCCGGTTAGACCCAACCAGCAAGCCATGTCGTCCATCGACCCGACCAAGGCCGCCTTTGCCACGATCTCCTGCGAGGTGTGCGGCGTCCCATTGTTGGCGCAGCTGGGCGGCCACTGTCCCCGTTGCCTCCTCGTTCTCGCCGAGGGCCCCGAGGACCCGCCCAGCGCGATGCCGGAGGGGCGTTCGCGGCAGTTCGGGGACTACGAGCTCCTGGAGGAGCTGGCGCGCGGGGGGATGGGGGTGGTGTACCGGGCCAGGCAGGAGCGGCTGCGGCGTGAGGTCGCGTTGAAGATGATCCTGGCCGGGGAGTTGGCCGGGGAGGAGCGGCTCAGGATGTTCCGTCGGGAGGCGAAGGCGGCGGCGAACCTGCATCACGTGAACATCGTGCCGGTGTATGAGATCGGGGAACACGAGCTGCAGCACTACTTCACGATGAGGCTGGTGCCCGGAGGACGGACGATCGCGCAATGGGGACATGGGCGGGCCGGGCAATGGAAAGAGCTTGCGGAGGCGGTGGCGAAGACGGCGCGGGCTGTGGGGTATGCCCACGACCACGGGGTGCTGCACCGGGACCTCAAGCCGTCCAACATCCTCTGGGACGAGACGGCCGGACCCCAGGTCACCGATTTCGGACTGGCGAAGATCATGGACGAAGTCGACGGGTCGCTGACCATCTCGGCGAGGGTGTTCGGAAGTCCCAACTACATGGCGCCGGAGCAGGCGGGCGGACGGAACGGGCAGATCACGACGGCGACGGACGTCTATGGCCTCGGGGCGGTGCTGTACGAATTGCTGGCGGGCCGGCCGCCGTTCCGGGGAACGGGTCCCCTGGACACGATCCGGCGTGCGGCGGAGGAGTTGCCAGAACCGCTGGATGGAGTGCCGGTGGATCTGGCGACGATCTGCCTGAAGTGCCTGGAGAAGGACCCTCGGAGGCGCTACGGGTCGGCGGTGGCGTTCGCGGAGGACCTGGAGAGGTGGTTGCGGGGCGAACCCATCGAAGCCCGGAAGGCCGGGGCCGGGGAGCGGCTGGTCAAGTGGGTCCGGCGCCGCCCGGCCAAGGCGGCTCTGGCGGGAACCGTGGTCGCGACCCTTGCGGCCGCGTTCACCGGCCTGCTCTGGCACAACCATCGGATCACCGTCGCCGGCCGGGTCACCGAGGCGGCCAACCTCCGGCTCGCCGGCGAACTGCGGCGCGTGCAATGGCGACAGGCCGAAGAGGCGCTGGCGGCGGGACGCACGCCGGATGCCATGGCCGGCTTCGCCCGCTTTCTGCAGGAGACGCCCGACGACACCGCGGTGGCCGCCCGGCTTCGGTCGCTCCTGGAACGGCGCGCCTTCCCGCTGGCCCTGTCGCCACCGATGAAGCACGGCGCTCCCGTGCGACAGGTCCGGCTCGACCGCTCCGGCCGATACCTCTTCACGGTGGCCGACGACGGGATGCTGCGCCGATGGGACGTTGGCACCGGAGAAAAGGACAGGCAGTCCAGCCTGAACCTGGATTCCGAGACCTGCCGCCTCGTGGACGGCGGGCACCGGCTGCTCCTTCACGACCGCGAAGGCCGCCTGCTGCTCTGGGACGTCGAACGTTGGCAACTGGAGCGGGAGCTGGCGCAGGGCATCCCCAATCCCAACCACTTCGGGGCGAGCGACAGCGGCCGATGGCTGTCTCTGATCACGGCCGATGGGGAACTCCTACAACACGATCAGGAAAGCGGCGCTCCTCGCGCTCGCGCTGGCATCCGACCCCAGGATTTCCATGTGTCTCCGCTGGTGGGACCGGGAGGCGAAACGCTGGTCATGGGCAAGACGCGCGGTGGTGCGTGGCTCTGGCTTCCGGACCGGGACGGACTCCAGGAACTCGTTCCCCTGGGCCAACCCGTCGCGTGCATCGGTTGGAACTGGAAACGCCGGCTGGCCTACGTCTGCCTGGATGACGAAACCACCCGCGGGAGGACCGTGCTCGGCTTCGACCTCGAGAGCGGATTGGAACGCCAGCGGTTCCAGAACGTCGAGTCGTGGCACAGGGTCCATGTCTCGCCCGAGGGCGACCGTCTGCTGATCACCCGCTGGGGCGCCGGGTTCTCCGTTCTGGACACCACGACCTTCGCCCTGCGGTATCCTTGGCAAGGGGCGACTCCCAACTGGGGCAACGTGGTTCCCGACCTGGGCTTCGCCGTCGCGTTCCAGGTGGCCAACGACGGCAGCGGCCGCCTCTACAACCTGAAGAACGGAGAGCCGCTCACCGAGCCGCTCCAGCACGAGGGTCAGATCCTGCACCATGACCTGACCCCGGACGGCCATCGGCTGGCCACCGGCTCCGAGGACGGCACCGCCCGTCTGTGGGACCTGCGGATGCGGGTTGGGGATTCCGCGTTCCTTTCCGACGATGGTCCCGCCTACAGCCTGGCTCTCAGTCCGGACGGGAGCCACCTGGCGGTCGGCACACACCGGCGGGTCCTGCTTCAGGACCTCGCGGCCGGCACCCCGCTCGCCAGCCCGCACCGTGCGGAGAAGCCCTTCAACCACGTCGGCCTTTCCCCCGACGGGCGATGGCTCGTCGCTTCGGGGTCCGACAAACTCCTTCGGGTGCTGGACTTCAGGTCGGGCGCCGTACGCTGGTCGAACCCGAACGTCGCGCAGAGCGTCTGGCAGTCCGAGTTCTCGCCCGACGGCTCGGCCGTGGCCTCTGCCGGCGACGATGGCGCGGTCCGGGTCTTCGAGGCGGACACCGGGAAGCCGCGGTTCGCTCCGATGCGCCACGCCCGGACCGTGAACCAGGTTCTCTTCAGTCCGAACGGCCGCATCCTGGCCTCGGCCAGCATGGACGCCACCGCCCGGTTGTGGGATGTCCGAGACGGCCGGCCATTGGGGCCGCCTCTCCGGCACCGTGGATCGGTCAACGACCTCGCGTTCAGCCCGGACGGCGACCGTGTGGCGACCGCCTCGAACGACCGGACCGCGCAGTTGTGGGACGTCGCCACCGGCGAGCCCGCCGCGCCTCCCATCCTCGCCGGGCAGGTGCTGAACCGCGTGCGCTTTAGCGCCGACGGCCGGAGGGTCCTGCTCCTCGGTCTCAAGGGCGCCCGTCTCTACGACGCGGTCACGTCACAGCCGGTGACGCAGCCAATGCCCCATGGCAATCGGACGCGGGCCGGAGCCTTCAGCCCCGACGGCCGCTGGGTGGCGACCGGCTCGGAGGACGGCACGGCGAGGGTCTGGGATGTCTCCACCGGTTTTCCCGTCACCGAGCGCCTGCGCCACCCGAACTCCGTGAACAGCCTGGTCTGGCTGCCCGACAGCCGGCGGTTCGTGACGGCCTCGGAAGACGGCGGAGTGCGGCTTTGGACCCTCTCGGATTCCGGCCGGGCCCCCGGTTGGCTGCCGGACCTGGCCGAGGCGTTGGCCGGCATGCGCAACGAGGCCCAGGGCGGATCCGTCGCGGTGACCACGGAACGGCTGGACGTCCTCCGGCAAGGCGCCACCGCGGCTGTCGACACGCCGGACCAACGCTGGCTCCGGTGGTTCCTGCTCGGAAGGCTCGTCGGCGAATCCCCGCAGCCTCCCTGACCCCCGTCGGAGGACTCGCCCCATGGGGTCTCACCTGAAGGAAACCGGGGAGGCCTCCAACGTCCCTCACGATCTTTGGTCCCACGAAGTAGGGTGGATACGATTCCCGGGCACTCCTGTAAGGTTGGTTTCGGAACCGGTAAGAATGGGGGTGAATGAAGCCACTCCCGACACCGCCGCCCGAATCGGACTCCGAGGTCGTCATGGGAAATGCCGGCGTGCGGCGTCCCGGCCTGCACGAGGCCGTGCCGGCCAGGACCTCCGAGCGGAGGTTCCTCCTTACGGGGACCTTTGGACTGGTGATTTGGGCCTTATGCCTGGCCGGGGCCCGTGCCGCCACCATCACGGTCAACCACACCGGCGATCCGGAAGGTTACAACACCAACGTCACCGTCGCGTCGGTTGGCACCGTGGTCACCCTGAGGAAAGCGGTGATCGCGGCGAACAACACGCCCGGTGACGACATCATCGTCTTTGACCCGTCGTTGGCCGGCAAAACCATCCGGCTTCTGCAGACGGGGGACGAGACCTTCGGGCCGTCGGCGTTGGCGATTCGGGCGGGAGAGCGACTGACCCTCCAGGGGCTGTCCGGCATCGGAAACGCGGTGACGATCGAGCGGGATCCGGCGGCCGGCAACATCCGGCTGTTCTATGTTCCGCGCACCGCCACGTTGGCCTTGCGGGAAATGACCCTCCGCGGCGGGCGTTCGGAGGGCGAATCGTCGGGCGGATGGCCGAGCATTGGTCATCCCCGTGTGTCTGGAGGCGCCGGAGCCGGCATGGGTGGGGCGATCGTCAACGCGGGCGAACTGGAGTTGGATCGTGTGGCCTTGGTCGAAAACACCGCCCAAGGAGGCGGCGTGTCGGGTAACCGTGCCGTTTCGGTCCCTTGGATGAGTGGTTACGCGCCGAGTGGCCATGGGTTCAACCCCCCGGGTGTCTTGGACGACCATATCAGCACGACCACCCACAATTCCGGCCTCCGCTACCCAGCCGGCACGGTCATCATCCGGAGGCGCGTTCGTTGGGACGGTTCGGTGGGCTATCCCACCATGATTCTGGGAGGTGGATTGAAGCGTGGAGTGAATGTCACCTTGAACGAACCCATTCGGTTTGGCCACGGCGGCGGTTCCGGGATGCTTCGCGGTCTCACCAAACCCGTCAGCTACTCCTTCGACTTGACGAGCCCTTTCGGCGACACTTGGACACTGCAGGAGTTCAATGTCATCTACGGCGACGGTCCCGGGGACGATGGCGGCTTCGGCGGTGGCGGCGGTGGCTCATATAGCCGTGGTGGCAACGGCGGGTTTGGTGGCGGTGGCGGGATCAGTAGAAACGGGCAGCATGGTGTGGGCGGCTTCGGAGGAGGCACGCCAACCCTCATAGTGAACCCCGTAATAAACGGCAGGTATCTAGAGGGATATTCAAGTCCGGCACCGGGGCTTGGAGCGGGGATGGGCGGGGCCATCTTCAACTATGGAGGTGCCATCCGGATGACGAATTCCACCTTCGCAAGGAACCGGGCCGCGGGTGGAATCGGGTCCTACTCGGCCAGCGGATCGTCCTACGGAGGAGGGGTCTTCAACCTGAATGGTTCGGTGTACGCCATCTACTGCACGATGGCCCAGAACTCGGCCCAGAACGGCGGCGGCATCTACAGCCTCGGTGACAACGGCATCGCGACACAGGACGGGCCCCCGCTGCCGTCCACGCCCGCCACGGTCCGGTTGGTGAACAGCATCCTGGCCAACAACGACGGGAGCAATGATTTCGCCCAATCGGTGTATGCGTCGGACGGGGTGAACCGCGGCACGGTATCCAGTTCCGGCCCGTACAACATCATCCGTGTCCCGGCCACGGGCACCAACGCCTTCGCCGGGAACGCCCTGAACGTGGATCCCATGCTGGATGAATACGTGTTCGGTCCCGGCATCATCCCGGCGTTTTCTCCGAAGCCCGGCAGCCCGGCGTTCGGCGCGGCGACGTTCGTTCCCGGACTCAACACCGACCAAGCGCGGAATCCCCGGAGCTCAACCCCGGCGGCGGGCAGCATGGAAGCGAACCCGCTCACGTTCCTGTCGAATCCGACCTACATGTCGATCAGCGACACCAACCGGGATCTGACGCTGTTCACCCGGCCCCAGCCCACAAACGGCGTGTTCGTTTGGGGAAGCGAGCACATGACGGACGGTCGGTTCGATGCCAGGCGGGCGGGGGTCGGTCGGCATGTCGTGGCCTGTGTCTCCGTCAGGACCAACAGGAACGGCACCGTCACCACCGCGCAAGGCCAAGTGGAGGTGCTTGTCTCCGACAGTCGTCTCCCGCTGGTGACCTCCTCGCCCCCCACCGGGATCGGTGGATGGCAAGGCGACGATCTCCAAGCCACGCTCCATGGCGAGGTGTTCAGCGACAGCGGCGCCCCCATTGTTCGACGGGGATTCCTCATTTCCACTTCGGCAGACGCATTCAGATATTGGGACTACTGGGAGTGGACGCGTTTTGGAGAGTCCTCTCGGGGCGGTCACGTTGTGGAATTGTCCACACCCGGGGTCAGGATATTGGAAGATCCGCTCCAACAGTTGGGTGTCATTTCCCGCCGGGTCGCCGGTTTGGAGAGTCGTCGACGATATGCCTATGTCGCCTTTGCTGAAACCAGCAGGGGGATAGCCTATTCGTCGATTCAGTTTCTCACCCCGGCCTTGGCGCCTGTGACGGTGGTGACGACCTTGGACGACGAAAACGACGGCAGCACCGATCCCCTTCGGGGCAGCGGCACCAGTCTGCGCGAGGCCGTGGCCGCCGCGAACCAGGCGCAGGCCGACAGGCTCATCTCCTTTTCGCCCGTGTTGTTCGCTGGCGGAGCGGCCACCTTGGCGCTGACCCGCGGCGAGATGGTCCTCAACAATGCCGGGACCACCACCATTGCCGGCCCTGACGCGGGCCAACTCACCCTCAGCGGTGGCAACGCCAGCCGGATCTTCCGGATCGACGGCGGATCGGTGGCGCTGCACGGGTTGACCTTGGCCCATGGTCACTCCGATGACGAAGGCGGCGCCGTCGCCGTCGAGGCGCCGGCCAAGCTCACCGTGGCGCAGTGCGTCTTCGCCACCAACAACACCTCGCTGAACGGCGGAGCGATTGCGGTGGAAGGCAGCGCGGAGATCCGCGAAAGCGCGTTCCTGGGCAACGCCGCCCCGAACGGGTTCTTCGGCAACGGCCGCGGCGGTGCGATCTTCAACCGGGGCGTCGTGACCGTGGTGAACAGCACGTTCTACCAGAACAGCGCGGCCTCCTTCGGCGGAGGGTTCGCCAACCACCCGGGCGTCGGCTGGTCGCAGATCCGCTTCGCGACCTTCGCCGGCAACTCGGCGGGGAACGCCGGCGGCGCATTGGACGCGACTCACGGCCCGGGCGGCTCCTTCACCCTCTGGAATTCGATCGTGTCGGGGAACTCCTCCCCGGCGCTGTTCGCCCGCGAGGTGGTGGGTGCGCCCGATGAGGACGGCCTGGCCAGCAATCTCATCGGGGCCGACCCCGCGACGGTCTTCGCCACCGGCATTCCCGAAGACAACGGCGGCCCGACGCCGAACCTCATTCCCCGGCCGAACGGACCGACGGATGACGCCGGGGACAACCGATACGCCGTCGACGGTGTCGGAGACCTGGTGACCACCGACCAGCGCGGCTGGCCCCGCGTCGGCGTCGTGGACATCGGCGCAGTGGAACGTTCGGGAACTTTGCCCGGCATCAATGCCGGAACGGCGCTCTTCGTGGCCGGCGTGCCCGGCGAATTCGTGATTCCCATGGCAGGAACTCCGGCACCCAAGCTGACCTTCACAGGGGCCCTGCCGGCCGGGATGACGCTGAGCCCTTCGGGGGTCCTGAAGGGCCGGCCCGCCGTCAATGCCGTTGGCTTCTACAACCTGCAACTCCGGGCCAATAACAACACAGGTTCGGAGGCGACTAGGGAGTTCTCGATCGTGGTCGCAGCGCCCGCCCAGATCGCCTTCACCAGTGTCGCCGGGACGACCTTTTTCTCGGGCAGCGGCAACTCCTTCCCCATCACGGCCACCGGAAATCCAGCGCCGACCGTCACGGTGGACGAAGCCTTGCCCGACGGCGTGAGCCTGGGAGCGGATGGCCTGCTGACGGGCACGCCGACGACGACGGGGACGTATCCGCTGACCCTGCGGGCCCGGAACGGCGTGGGGGCGGATGTCACCCAGGCCTTCACCCTCACCGTGGTCGCCCCCAGCGGTCCGGCGGCACCCGCCTTCGCGAGCGCGGCGGGGGCCACATTCTTCGTCGAGCAGTTGGGCAGCTTCGGCCTGGCCGCCACGGGGTATCCGGCACCGAGTTTTCGCCATGAGGGCGATTTGCCCGCCGGGGTGGAAATGACCGCCGCCGGCGTCCTGCGCGGCACCCCGTCAGCTGACGCGGTGGGCAGCTATGCGGTGACGTTGGTGGCCAGCAACGGTGTCGCGCCCGAGGCCGGCCAGTCCTTCCTCCTGCGGGTGAGCCACGCGGTGCCGCCGGACTTCACCAGCACCAACCGAGCGAAATTCGTGGCCGGGTCCAACAGCACCTTCGCCGTCACGACGAGCGCAACGCCCGCGCCGGTGTTCAGCGTGTTGGGGACGTTGCCCGCCGGCTTGACGCTGAGTCCGGACGGCATCTTGAGCGGCACTCCCCCCGTGGAGGAGATCGGGTTCCATCGCTTCATTCTCCGAGCCCGCAACGGAAGCCTGGTGGCGGACCAGCTTTTCACCCTCGCCGTCACGACGGCCTCGGGTGGGGTCCCGCCGGCATTCACCAGCGCCACCAGCGCGCTTTTCTTCGTCAACTCCACCAACGTCTTCGCCGTCACGGCCGAAGGCTTTCCCGATCCGACCGTCCGGATCTTGAGCGCGCTTCCGGCAGGTCTGCATTTTGGAACCGATGGCCGTTTGGAAGGGACACCGGAGGAGGGCTCCTCCGGGAGCTATCCTCTCGAGCTGGAAGCCATCAACGGGGTCCTACCCGCGGCCAGGCAGGCGTTCACGCTGATGATTCGCGAGACGGGTCTCAACGTCACCACGGTGAACGACGAGGATGACGGCAACCCCGATCCGAATTTGGGCGCCGGTACCAGCCTGCGCGAAGCGCTGGCCTATGCCGTGGGCAAGGGCGGTGCGCAAACCATCTCCATGGATCCCTCGTTGGCCGGGGCAACCTTGCGTTTGGCCATCGTTGGCGACAACACGTTCGGCCCGACGGCGCTTCGCATCCCCACGGGTTCCTACATCACCATCGAAGGCCTGATCGGCGCGGGCGGCGGGATGACCATCACCCGGGACTCGGTGGCCGCGCCGGACCGGCTGCGGTTGTTCTACGTCGAAGCCGGCGGGGAACTGACGCTCAACAACCTGACCTTGTCCGGCGGCTTGGCGCAGGGCGGACGGAACAACGCGGGGGGTGGTGGCGCCGGCCTCGGGGGCGCCATCGTCAATGCCGGGACGCTCAACGTGCTGAACTCGCTCCTGACCGGCAACCGGGCCTCGGGCGGCTCCAGCTTCCATACGAACGGACTGATCCGGTCTTCCGGCAGCGGAGCGGGTGTTTCGGGCGATCCGGGAACCGCCGGACCGCTCTTCATCAGCGGCCCCGGCCCCGGGCCGAACACGGAGTTCGGCGCCGGGGGCGTCTTCCATCAGGAGGCCCTCGAACGGGTATGGGCCAACAACGGCGGCTTCGGCGGCGGCGGCTCCGTGGGCGGTAACGGCGGGTTTGGCGGGGGTGCCGGTTCGGCCTACCCGTCGATACCCGGCAGGGGTTTTGCCGGTTTGCCGGCGGGCATTCCCGGCTTTGGCGGCGGCGCGGCGGATGACAGCGGCTTCATCATTTCAAACCTCGGCATGGGCGGCGGCGGCGCGGGCTTGGGCGGGGCCATCTTCAACCACGGCGGCTTCGTCAACCTCAGGAACTCCACCCTGGCCGGCAACACGGCCGAGGGCGGCGCGGGCCAAACCCCGTCGGCCAATGGATCCGGGCATGGCGGCGCGATCTTCAACCTCAACGGCACGATCGACGCGCGCTTCAGCACGCTGGCCGCCAACGCCGCTCCGCAGGGAGGCGGCGCGATCTACAACCTCGGCGACCGCGGGGTGGCGACCCAACGCGGTCCGGCGCTGGCGGACAGCCGGGCGTTCGTGACCCTGGAGGCCTCCATCCTGGCCGATTCGGTGGACGGTGTGCCCGACTACGTGCAGGGAACAAACGCCTCCGGCGGAGCCGGATTCGGCAGCGTGGGCAGCGGAGGCGACCACAACATCATCGAGACTCGTTCGGCGGGAGAGGCCGACTTCGAGGGCAACGCCCTGACCGCCGACCCGCGGCTCCAATCTCTGGCCGACAATGGCGGGCCGACCCGGACCCGGGCGCTGGCCTCCGATTCCCCGGCGATCCGGGTGTCGCGTTTCGTGCCGGAGGGTGTCACCGACCAACGAGGCATGAGCCGCAGCACGAACCGTCCGGCGGACGCGGGAGCCTACCAACTCACCGGACTTCTGCCGCAATTGCAGGTCACCACGGTCGAGGACGAGGATGACGGCAACGCGGATCCCTACCTCGGGACCGGCACGAGCCTGCGGGAGGCGCTGGCCCATGCCGTCAGCTTGGGCGGTTCGCAGACCATCACCTTCGCCTCCGGTCTCTCATCCTCCGGTTCGGCGCTGATTCTCCTGACCCGCGGCGAACTGGTGCTGACGAACGATATCCGCATCGAGGGCCCGGGGGCCACGAACCTGAGCATCAGCGGTGCTGAGAGCAACCGCGTATTCCGGATCGCGGCGGGCGGCACCGCCACGCTCAGCGGCCTGACGGTCACCGGGGGACGCGTGGACCAAGGCTCGCTCGAGGGCGGTGCCGGTGCCGGTGTCTTCAACGAGGGCAGCCTGTCGATCACGGACTGCATCCTCATCGGCAACCGCAGCGGCGGCACGCAACGAGGCGATGGCGCGGCGATCTACCACCACGGTGTCACGCTCGTGATGAACCGCTGCAACGTGTCGGAGAACACGACGGCCGGTGGCGGGTTGGGGGCCGGATTGGCTGCGGACTCGGGAACGGTCCGGATCAGCGGGTCCGCCTTTGGCGACAACCGTGCCACCGACGGCGGCGCGATAGCGAACCTGGGTGCGACGATGTTCATCACCAATTCCACCTTCGCCAACAACCTCGCCCGCGACGGCGGCGCGATCCTTCACCGGACCAACACCCTAACGCTGGTGCACTGCACCCTCAGCGCCAACACGGCCACCAACTCCGGTGGTGGAATCCTCCATGTGGGATGCGCCGGCAGCGACGTTACGCTGGTCAATACCCTCGTCGCCGCCAACGCCGCCGCCAACCCCGGGGTAGACGTTTCCAGCGTCGCTGACATTGCCGACGGAGCCTTCACGTCGCTCGGCGGAAACCTGATCGGCATCGGCGAGGGGAGCTTGGGCTTCACCGCCGGGGTCTTGGGCGACCTCGTCGGCAGCTTTGGTGCGCCCGTCTTCCCCGGGCTGGGCGCCTACGGCGACAACGGAGGTCCGACGCCGACGATGGCGCTGCTCGATTCGAGTCCGGCGATCAACGCCGCAGGTATCGGTTCCGGGGTGGGCACGGATCAGCGCGGCGGGCCGCGGGGCTCGCAGCCCGACATCGGGGCCTTCGAGGCCGGCCTGATCGCGCCGGCCATCACCAGCACCAACTACGCGGGCTTCATCCTCGGCCGGTCGAACGGCTTCGCCTTCACCCGCACGGGCTTCCCCCTGCCGGGCATCGTGGTGTCCGGCGCGTTGCCTCCGGGTGTCACGCTCGGGAACAACGGCGTGCTCAGCGGAACTCCGGAGCCCGGCACCTACGGGTATTTTCCGCTGACGGTTCAGGCCACCAACGGCGTCCCGCCCGACGCGACGCAGGCGTTCACCCTCGCGGTGACGACGCCCTCCGGCCAGATCCCTCCGGTCTTCACCAGCGCGAATGCGGCGAATTTCGCCGCCGGTGCGAGCAACGGGTTCCTGGTCACCGCGGTGGGCCTGCCGGCGCCGACCTTCGGGCTCTCGGGCGCGCTGCCTCCCGGCGTGACCCTCTCGGCTTCCGGACTGTTGGGCGGCACGCCCTCCGCGGACGCCTACGGCAGGTATCCCCTTGTCCTCCGCGCCATGAACGCCGTGGCTCCCGGTGCGACGCAGCAGTTCGCGCTCACCGTCACGGCCCCGCCGGGAACGCTCGTGGTGACGACGGTAGACGATGAGAACAACGGCAACCCGAACCCGTTGCTGGGCACGGGCACCAGCCTTCGGGAGGCGTTGGCACAGGCCGTCGCGCTCGGGGGAAGCCGCACCATCACCTTCGATCCCGCCTTGGCCGGCCAGACGCTGTGGTTGCGTCAGACGGGTGACACCAGTTTCGGTCCGACCTCGTTCGGCATTCCTTCCGGGTCTCAGATTACGATCCGCGGACTCCATGGCGATGCGGACGGCGGCATCACCATCGCCCGCGACGAGGCCTCGGCGACCAACGGACTGCGGCTGTTCTACGTGGCGCCGGGGGGTGAGTTGACGCTGGACCGTCTGACGGTCACCGGAGGCTGGGCGCAGGGCGGCGGCTCTAGTAGCGGTGGCGGCGGCGCAGGACTTGGCGGCGCGGTCCTGAACGCCGGCACGCTGCGGATCCACCGGAGCCTCGTCACCACCAACCGCGCCGTCGGCGGCGCGGGCGGGATCTCCGGCAGTTTCAACGGTGGCGGAGTCCACGGGGAGAACACCGAGCCCTTCGCAGCGGCCACGCCGCCGTTGCCCGCCACGGCTTTCGGAATGGGCGGGAGATTCGCGTTCCGGACGCCGCCGCAGTTCGGCCTCCTGACCTCAGGCGGTGGGTTCGGCGGTGGCGGTTCCGCCGGCGGGAAAGGCGGGTTTGGCGGTGGCGGCGGGTCCGGTTTGCCGTCGGATCCCGAGCTTCAACCTGGCGCGGCAGGCTTCGGCGGCGGGCCAGGCAGCCCGAGCGTGCCGTTGGAAGGAGGCGCCTCCAGTCCGAGACCCGGTGCGGGTGCCGGCCTGGGCGGCGCGATCTTCAACCACGGGGGCGTGGTCGAGATCGTCAATGCGACCTTCACGGCCAACCTGGCCCTGGGCGGCGTGAAGGAGCCTCCGGCGCCGGCCAACGACGGTTCGGGCCTGGGCGGCGCCGTTTTCAACCTCAACGGCTCCGTCGCCATCATCGCCAGCACGCTCGACGGCAACACCGCGGCGCAGGGCGGTGGCGCGATCTACAGTCTCGGCGACAACGGCGTGGCCACGCAGGCCGGCCCTGCCCTGCCGAGCGCCACCGCGACGGTCACGCTGGCCAACAGCATCCTGGCGGGTTCCGGCGGTGGGGTGGCGGACTTCATCCAGAACACCAACGCTTCCGACGGCGTCAACTTCGGCGCGGTCTCCAGCGTCGGTACCAACAACCTGATCCAGGTCCCCGCCGCCGGCGCCAATGCCTTCGGCGGCGAGGCGCAGAACGTCGATCCGCTCCTGCAGGCCCTTGCGTTCCATGGCGGACCCACGCGCACCCGGGCCATCGGCCTGGACAGTCCGGCTCTCAACGCGGGCGGCATGGTCACCGGTCTCGCGACCGACCAGCGCGGTCAAGTGCGCGTCGTCGGACCCGCCCCCGACATCGGCGCCTTCGAGTTCCTCAACGCGCCTCCGATGGTGGCAGCGGACACACTCGAGCGTCCCAACACGACCCGGGTCGCCAAGGTGCTGCTGTCCGTCCTGATGGGGAACGACGCCGACGCCGACGGCGACCCGCTGGAGGTCCATACCCTGGGCGATCCCCAGCCTCCCGGAGCCACGATCCAGGTCGTCGGCCGCTTCGCCCTCTACACGGCCCCGGCCACCAATTCCGGCCACGGCAGCTTCACCTACACCCTCGGCGACGGCCTCTTCACCCGTTCTGGGACCGTCTCGGTCATCGAAACGGCCGACGGTGCCCCCGTCGCCTCCGCGCCCAACGCGGCGCAGATGACGTTGTCGGGGGCCGACATGCACGTGCGGTTCCTCGGCTTGCCGGGCCGCCGTTACGGCGTGCAGTACGCCACCGACACCACCCCGCCCTACACCTGGAGGGAGTTCCCCGTCCCCGTCGACCTGGTCGCCCCGGCCAGCGGCGTCCTGACCTTCACCGACGTCGACCCCGTGGATCCCGTGCGTCTGTACCGGGTCATCCTGCGCCGCTGAAACCACCGGCCAACGACAACCCATCCGAACCCATCTCATGAAGAACCGATTCAAAGTCCTGGCCCTGCTGTCTCTCACGAGCGCGGCCTTGCAGGCGGCCATCGTGACCGAGAACTACAGCTACACCGTAGGGAGTCCGAGCGGGAACATCCCCGACACAGGGCTCACGGCGATCTACAGCCAGACCATCAGCGGCTCGCAGATCGAGACGCTGACGTCGGTGCGGGTGGGATTGCACCTGACCGGGACGGCCGCCGGGGAGGGTTGGGCCGGGGACCTGTACGTGGCGTTGAACCGGGACCTGGGAAGCCAGACGTCGGTGCTGCTGAACCAGGTGGGTGTGACGGCCGGGAATGCGGCCGGCCACGGCTACGACGGTTGGAACATCACGTTGAGGGACGACGCGGCGGCGGACATCCACGGGGTGACGTTGTCGAGCGGCGTGCTGACCGGAACGCACCAGCCGGACGGACGGCTGAGCCCGACGGACACGGCCCGCGACGCGCAGCTGGCGGTGTTCAACGGGATGACGGGGAACGGGACCTGGTACCTGAACCTGGCAGACCTGAACCCGAGCGGGACGATGGTCCTGAACAGCTGGAGCCTGGAGCTGGTGGGGAACGAGTACTCGGCGGTCCCGGAGACCGGTGCCTGGGCCACGTTGGCTGGCGGTTTGCTGGTCGGATTCGCCATCTGGCGCCGCCGTCAGGTCGCGTAGCCGTGGTCCGTGGTCCGTGGCCGCAGCTGCCAGGCTGCGGTCCCGTTTCCATTCCCCGATCCGGGATCCGGGAACGGACCTCTCGCCCAATCGCCATGCCGCCATCGGAGCGCCGAACCTGGAACGGAAAGGGTGACTTCCATTCGGTGTTCGGTCCTGCCAGTGGAAATCCTCGGCTCACGTCGCTCCGGGCTAGGCGTCCCAGGATTGGGACACCGACGTCCCAGCGGTGAGATGTCCCGGAGAGTCCCCAGCGGTCTCGGTCGTTGAATCCCACCGTGGGGATGCGGAATCGATGGGAAAGGCCTCCGTGGCATGGGCTCTGCAACCGTCCTTCCGACCGGGCCCGCGGACCCTGC
>JAIXUV010000076.1 GCA_027483345.1 Verrucomicrobiales bacterium
AACAGCAGGACCAGAAGCCATGGCAAAAGGAGACGGGGACGTCCGCTTCGGGGACAGCGCATGCCCCTTCCATGATTCAACGTGGGTCACGGGGAAAGCCTTCAGTTGCGGTGCGCGAAACTTCGCCCGGCCCGTCGAAGACACGATGGCGGCAGCCTGGGCTGGCCACGGAGAGGCGGAACGCCATCCTTTCGACGATGGCCCCGGTGGCATTGCTGGAACACCTGCGTTCGGAGGAGGACGCTCGGTTCGACCGGGTCTTCCCCGAGTCGATACGGCTGCTTTCGCGGGTGTTCTGGACGCCGGTTTCCGTGGCCCGTCAGGCCGCCGGTTTCCTCGTCACCCGGCCCGGCACCCGCGTGCTCGACATCGGCTGCGGCCCCGGGAAGTTCTGCATCGCCGCCGCGGTCGGAAGCCCCGGGCACTTCACGGGAATCGAACAGCGTCGACGTCTCTGCGAGGTGGCTTGGCGGATCATCCGCAACGCAGGCATCCCGAACGCCGAGGTCTTCCAAGGCGACATGGGCGGACTGCGCTTCGACGACTTCGAGGCCTTCTATCTGTTCAACCCCTTCGCCGAGTACCTGGAGCCGGAAGGACGGATCGACCGCACCATCGGGGAGTCGGAGGGCCACTACGACGAGTTCGTCCGGACGGTCGCGGACCGCCTCTCCGCGAGGCCGACTGGGACCCGCGTCGCGACCTACTGCGGCATCTGCGAGGAGATCCCACCCGACTACGACTGCGTTGGGAACTCCGAGGACGGCAAGCTGCGGTTCTGGGTGAAGTCCCGCTGAACGACGCCGAATGCGCGTCAACGCCGCCGGAGAATCTCCACTGGTCCGCCGTGCACGCCGACGACCAGTTCGTTGCGGCCGTCGCCGTCGAGGTCCGTGATCAAGGCCGACCGTTGTTCCCCGGGCACGCGGACGCCGCATTCGGGAAGGGTGACGGCCTCGAAGCGACCGCCGCCGAGACCGAACAGGATCACGCCTTCGCCGGAATCGTCCCGGGACTGGCCGAAGTTGTGGCCATGGAATCCCTGGGCGCAGAAGACGTCCGTCAGGCCGTCGCCGTCGAGGTCCCCGACGGCGAAGCCGAAGACAGGACCCGCCTGGACCGCATCGGGAAGGAGCGCGGCCTCGAGATGGTCGCCGCGGTTCAGCAGCAACAGCGAACCGAGATGACTGGCCACCTTCGGGACGCGGCCACCGGCGCCGACAATCGACGGCAGGCCGGCCATGGCGAATGCGCGGTGGGTGGTGAAGTGCTCCTGCAGGGACGGCATCCGGGGACCGAGTTCCGCGAAGCTGCGAAGCGGTCGCACGGTGCCGTCGACGTCGGTGTAGGCCTCGACACAGGCATCGGGGGCATTGGTTCCGCCGGGATACAGGTAGAGGGGACGGACCGCACCGGAGGCGTCCGGCATCCCGCTGTTCACCGCGAAGGCCGAATTGAACCCCCAGTTGCCCAGCAGCAGGTCCGGACGGCGATCGCCGTCGAAGTCCGCGACCGCCGCGGCCTGCCACCATCCGGATAGAGAGGAAAGGTTCACGGAGTTCCCCTTTCCGAAACGCACCGGCAGGTCCCATTCGGACGCCGAGTCCGGACCGATCCGGAGGAGATGCGGGGTCCCCCAGTCCGACACCACCAGCAGCTCCGGCTCGCCACCCGCCTCGAAGTCGACGAAGGCCGCGGCGGAGACCATCCCCAGATCCGGCAACCGTCGTACCGGGGCCCCTTCTCCCTGGAGACGGAAGAGCGCGGAGCCGGACGCTTCGGGGAACCGGCCGGTCCGGGAACCGGCTCCGACGAAGATCCATCTTCCCGCATCCGAGCCAGCCAGGCAGGCGGGCGTCTCCGGCAGCGGCACGGGGACGTCGAGCGGGCTCAACCGCAGCGTCTTCGCCTCGACTAGGAAAAGGCGGTTGGATCCCGCGGAAAGGCCGATCCATTCGTCGCCCAGCCGAACCCAGCCGACGGTGCGGCCACCGCTGGACGCCGGAGTGCCAGCAGGCCGTCCATTCGTGTCCATCGTGCGGATCGGATTCAAATCATCGGCACCGACAAGGATCCCCGATCCTGTGGATGCGAGCACCGGAAGGCGTGTCCCGAGCCGTCTTGGCAGCGTCGGCTGCACCGCGAACTCCGGATCGGCGGCGGGTGGGACAACGATCTCGGAGGCGTTCCTGCTGAGCGCGAGACGGGGCGCGGCGGCCACGGGAAGACTGTTCGTCGATGGCAGTCCTTCGCCCTCCGCAAGAATCCGTGTGGTGCCGGCAGACAGCGGTTCCCAGCGCTCGGTGCGGCCGCCCGGCCAACGCACCTCCAGTTCGCCGACACCGTCACCGGGACAGGCGAAGACCCGCTCCGGGGCATCGCCGGAAAGGTAGCGGCCACCAACGACGATCTCGGTCGACTGGGCCGGGACGGACACACCGTCCCGACGTTTCCAGCGGAACCGAAGCTGCGCCCCGACCGCCGCCGAATTGGATCCCCGGCCCCGCAGGTTCACCCGCAGACGCGCCCCCGTGGCCTCGTTGCGATAGAGACCCGCTGGGCTGTTCATCGCATTGACCACCAGGTCGAGATCGCCATCGCCGTCCAGATCGGCCAAGGCCATCCCGTGGTGGACACCGGGCTCCGCCAATCCCCAGGCCTGGGTGGATTCGTCGAACCGCGGAACTCCGCCCACGGGATCACCGCGATGACGGAAGGCCCGGATCGGGGCCGCCAACCGCGGGAACTTCTGGCGCTCGCGGAAGATCTGGGCGTCGGAACGAATGCCGCCGCGGCGGAACTGCTTCAACTGCTCGGCGA
>JAIXUV010000164.1 GCA_027483345.1 Verrucomicrobiales bacterium
GTCATCATCGGTCCCGATCTGGTGATGCGGGATGGCCGACTGGCGACGGATGCCACGGCTCGGGCGGGATCAGACAAGAGTGTCCACGGCTGGCGTCAGCGGGCGAAGCGGGATCCGGACGGGACGGCGAAACTGACAGACCGGATCATCCGGAACACCTACCGCACCTTGATGACCCGCGGCACGAAAGGTTGCTACGTCTACGCCGTCGACCCAGGCGTCCGCGAGTGGCTGCGGGATGGACCGACGTCGATGGCCTGAGGTGCAGGGCATGGCGGTTGCCGGGCAGGGGGCGTGAGACTCGTGGCCTCGTCTCCTAGGACGTGCACAGGTAGGAGACGACGTGAGGAGTCTCTGGCTTTCCGGCGGGGTCCAGTGGACAGAGAGCGGCAATTGCGCTTGTTCCGTGGGCCGGTGTCCCCCTTAATCCGCCGCGCCAGGGTCCATGGATCTCGGACTTGTGAACCCCGCCAGGGCCGGAAGGCAGCAACGGTGCTTGCTCCGTGACTGCCGTGGGTGCCCTGGCATTTTTCTTTCCTCCGCTTCACCAACGGCCTCGTCCGGACTTCTGTCCGGCTTCCTCCGCGAAGCGATTCCCGCGGTTGTTGACACCCGGGGTCATGGTACGGTCGGCGGACCTTGAAGACTGTCGTCCACTGGTTCCGCCGGGATCTCCGGATCTCGGACAACAGCGCGCTCCATGCCGCCTGGTCCGGCTCGGATCGCTTGGTGCCCTTCTTCTGCTGGGACGACGCGATCCTCAGGGCCCCCGACGTCGGTCCGGCCCGCGTCGCCTTCCTGCTGCGTTCCTTGGAGTCGTTGGCACGCAACCTCGAGTCCTTGGGCCATCGGCTGATCGTGCGGCATGGGCGCCCAGAGGAGGAACTGGTCCGGCTTTGTCGCGAGACCGGGGCCAAGGAGGTCCACACGAACCGCGACTACGAACCCTTCGCCCGGGAACGCGACCTCAGGGTGCGTACGGCCTTGGAAGGGGAAGGGATGGTGCTGAAGGGCCACCGCGACTCGGTGATCCGCGAGGAGCGGGATCTGCTTTCGAAGACCGGCGGCGTCTACACCGTGTTCACGCCGTACTCCCGGGCCTGGCGTGCGTTGCCTGTGCCTGCGCCGCTTCCCAGGATCGGCGGTCCCCGCACCGCATTGCCGGCCGATTGGGTGTCGTTGCCGCTGCCGTCGGACACGGAGGCCTTGGGGCATCCGCTGCGGCAGGATCTGTTTCCGGCCGGGGAACGGTCCGCGCGCCAGGCCTTGGACACCTTCGTCGAGCACCGGATTTTCGACTACGAGACCGCGCGGAACCATCCCTTCGACGACACTGGGACCTCCCGGCTTTCGGCGCATCTGCGGTTTGGCACGGTGAACATCCGGACGGTGCTGGAGCGGCTTTCATCGGCGCGGTCGAAGGCGACGACGCCGGCGCAGGTCAAGGGTGCCGACGTGTGGCTCAGCGAACTGGTCTGGCGCGAGTTCTACGTCCAGATCCTCGCCAACCACCCCCAAGTCGCCCGCGGCGCCTTCCGTCCCGAGTACGACGCGCTCCAGTGGTCAGGCAAGGACGCCTGGTTCGACGCGTGGGTGGCGGGACAGACCGGCTATCCGATCGTCGACGCCGCGATGCGTTGCCTCGCGAAGACCGGTTGGATGCACAACCGCCTTCGGATGATCGTGGCCATGTTCCTGACCAAGGACCTGTTGGTGTCCTGGCAGCGTGGGGAGCGGCATTTCATGCGGGCGCTGGTGGACGGCGACCTCGCGGCGAACAACGGCGGTTGGCAATGGAGCGCCGGTTGCGGCACCGACGCGGCGCCGTACTTCCGGATCTTCAACCCGGTCAGCCAAGGCGGGAAATTCGACCCCGAAGGGACGTTCGTTCGGCGCTGGCTGCCGGAATTGCGGGACGTCCCGGCGGATCGCATCCATGCTCCGTGGGAAAGCCCGCTGCTGCTGTCGCGCAGGGGGTATCCTCCGCCGATCGTGGACCACGACGTGCAGCGCCGGCGCTGTCTGGAGATGTTCCAGGCGGTGAAGGGGAAGCCGAAGGCGGCGGAGAAGGAAGAGGAGACGGAATGAACGACGTGGACCGACTCGAATACGACGCGCTGACCCGCCAATTGGAACGGATGAGGGCGATGCAGTACGCCTACAACCGCAAGTTCTTCATCCTGCTGCTGGTCTCCACGCTCGTCGCGGTGGCGTTGATCCTGGACGGCCGGCGTGAGGGGTTGGCGGTGGTTTGCTTCGGGCTGGTCACCACCGGGGTGACGTCGTCGTTCTTCCTCCACTTCTGCGACTTTGCCCGGGTGCACGCGCGGGCGCTGGAACGTCGCATCAACCGGCTCATCGGCCGTCCCGTGCTGATCGCGTCCGAGTTGGAGGCCGACTACTTCTATCCGCACGTCTCGCCGAAGCTGAGCGGCTTCAGCTTCGCCGCCCCAGGCTTGTTCTTCTCCGTCTTCACGCTGCATTTCTGCGTCGTGTGGGGGGCGCTGGTGATTTGGGCCGGCCTGAAGCTGAGAGACCTCATGTCGGAAGGCCCCTGGTTCCTGCTCCTCTCGGCCTGGATCCTCTGGACCGCTGTCCAGGTGGCCTTCCTTTATCACTGGTTTGTGAAGTCTGGGGCCGAGGCCCGGCTCGCGGCCCGGCTCTCGGCGAACTACTCGGACGACACGCCGGCCTGATCACGACACGGATTCGGGGACCCTCACCCGAAGGCGGCGGATTCGGGTGCTTGTTGCGGGCGTGCCGCGACGCCTGATGCCCATGGGTCGAGGACGCGTGTGAGGGCCGGCGGGAGGGAAGGAGGAAAATCCGCCAAAATGCGGGGTCTCTTCCCTTTTGCGTTCCGGGCGGTCCGGTCCAATACTGTCGTCCTCATTCCTACATGAACGCACCCATCCGTGTCGCTGTGACCGGCGCCGCCGGCCAGATCGGTTACTCCCTCCTCTTCCGCATCGCGTCCGGCGCGATGTTCGGTCCGGACCAGCCCGTGATCCTCCACCTCATCGAGATCGAGCCGGCGCTCAAGGCGCTCAACGGCGTGGTGATGGAGCTCGACGACTGCGCCTTTCCGCTCCTCCAGGGCGTGGTTCCGACGGCCAGCCTCGACGAGGGCTTCCGCGGCGTGAACTGGGCGCTGCTGGTCGGCAGCGTGCCCCGCAAGGCCGGCATGGAGCGCAAGGACCTGCTCGGCATCAACGGCCGCATCTTCACCGGCCAGGGCCAGGCCATCCAGCGCAACGCGGCCTCCGACATCCGCACGCTCGTCGTCGGCAATCCCTGCAACACCAACTGCCTCATCGCCCGCAACTCGGCGAAGGACATCCCGTCGGACCGCTGGTTCGCGATGACCATGCTCGACCAGAACCGCGCCTCCTCGCAGTTGGCCCGCAAGGCCGGTGTGCCCGTGCCCCAGGTCAGCAACCTCGCCATCTGGGGCAACCACAGCTCCACGATGTTCCCCGACTTCGCCAACGCCCGCATTGGCGGCCGCCCGGCGACCGAGGTCATCAACGAGCCGGCCTGGTTCAAGGACACCTTCATCCCGACGGTCCAGAAGCGCGGCGCCGCCATCATCGAGGCCCGCGGCCTCAGCTCTGCCGCCTCCGCCGCCAACGCGGTCGTGGACACCGTCCGCGCCCTCACCACGGCCACCCATCCCGACGACTGCTTCAGCGTCGCCGTCGAGTCCGACGGCAGCTACGGCATCGAGAAGGGCCTGATCTACTCCTTCCCCATCCGCAGCTGCGGCAAGGGCTGGGGCATCATCCCGAACGTGCCGGTGGACGAGTTCAGCCGCTCCAAGATCGTCGCCACGGAGAACGAGCTGAAGGAGGAGAAGTCGCTCGTCGCCGAGCTCCTCGCCTGATCCGGCCAACGCCGAGGTCCGTTTCCGGGCCGTCCCGCCATGTCGCGCGGGACGGCCTTTTCAATCCCCACCCGGAACGAAGCGCCCGGAACCCCGGGCCTCAACCGCCGAACCGGACCACGCCCTTGGCCAATCGTCCGGCCAACATGTCCTCGAAGGCGGTCCCCAATTCGTCGAGCCGGTAGGTGCGGGAGACCAGTTCGTCGAGGAGCAGTTCGCCGGAGGCGTGCAAGGCGAAGATCCGGGGAAGATCCCGATCCGGGACGCAGCCGCCGTACAGCGGCGTCGAGTACCGCTTGTTCCACATGAACAACGGCATGGGAACGGTGACCGCGTCGTTGATGCCACTCACCTGGAATGCCTGGCCCCCGTCGCGGACGAGTCGGAGCGGGGCAAACGCCAGACGCGGAATCGAGGTGGCCTCGAACGCGTGGTCGGCTCCGCCATCGAGGATCCGGTGCAGTGCGATGGCCGCCGTCTCCAGTTCCTTGTCGTCGCGTTCGACCTGGAGGACGTCCGTCGCGCCGAAATGCCGTGCGCGTTCCAGCGCTTCCCGATGCAGGTCGAGCGCCACGATCCGCGCGGCTCCGGCGATCCGGGCGCCTTGGATCACGTTCAGGCCCACGCCGCCGCAGCCGACCACGGCTACGGTGTCTCCGGGTTGGATCTGCGCGACGTTCAACGCCGAACCGAATCCGGTCATGACCCCGCAGCCAACGATCGCGGCGGACTCGAAGGAGACCGGCGTCTCCAGCCGCGTCACCGCCGCCTGACGCACCAGCGCCAAGCCGCAGAGTGTCCCGAGGTTGAAGGAGCGGTCCACGGGGTGACCGCGCCATCGGGTGCCCTCGGCGTGGGCATGGGCGGCGGATGGCGTCATCACGTGGGCCGGTCGGCTCACTTCGCAGAGCACGGCCGAGCCGCGACGGCATTGCCGGCAACCGCCACAGGGAATCACCCAGTTCAACACCACCCGGTCCCCGGGCTTCACCGCGGTGACCGACGGTCCGGTCTCGAGGACCACGCCGGCCCCTTCGTGTCCCATCACCAGCGGGCGTCTCCAACCGAGAGAGGCGTGGTCCGTATGGCAGAGGCCCGAGGCCCGGATCTCGACGAGGACTTCGTCTCCGATCGGGGAACCGACCTCGATCTCCTCGATGGAGAACGAGCCGGCTCCAGAGGCAATGGCGGCGCGGGTGGTGCGGTACATGGTGGCCGGCGCTTTTTGCCGGATCCGCTCAATGGGAGCGAGGAAGGACCTCACGCGAAACCGCAAAGCCGCCAACGGGGATCGGTGTCCGGAGGCGAAAAGGCCGCGACGGGTTGGGGCCCGATACCGCTCCAGCAACACCTTCGGTTTCCCTCGGGGCGAATCGCGGTTTCGCGCCTTGGCCTGAGGGTCCCTTCTTCATGGGGCTGCTTCAGCGCGAATGGGAGAGCAACCAGGGGAAGAATCCCGCGTCGGAATAGGTCTCGGTCCACGAATCGTGTCCCGCGTCGGGATAGACGGTCAGTGAAATGCCTCGGCACCCGGCCCTGCGGAAGGCCTCCACCATCCTTTGGCTCTCCTCCAGCGGGACCACGCCGTCCTTGCCTCCGTGGAAGACCTTCACCGGAAGCGTCTTCAAGGCCTCGCGTTGCGCGGTCTCCAGCAGCAGCAGCCGGATGCTCTCTCCGCCGCCGCAGATCGGCGCGGCCGCGGCGAAACGCCCGGGGTGACGGGAGATCAGGTCCCAGGTCCCGTAGCCACCCATGCTGAGTCCGGTCACATACGTCCGTCGGGGATCCGACGGCAGCGAAGCCTGCAGGAAGTCGAGCAGGGCCATCAGTTGGCCGGCGTCCCAGACTTCGCCGGGAGGACATTGCGGCGAGACTAGGATGAAGGGCAGGTCCCGGCCCGAGGCGGCCAGCTTCGGCGGTCCGTGGACGGCGACCTGAGCGAGGTTGGTGCCGCGTTCACCGGCGCCGTGGAGGAAGAGGACGAGGGGCCATTTTCCGTCGGACGAGGGCGACTTGCCCTTCGGCATGTAGAGAAGATAGCCGAGTTCGCTGGAAGTCCTGACTTCCTGCCGCAGGCGGTTCTGGGTCTGGGAACCGGAGACGGCGCGGATACCAAGGGTACCACTTCGGCATCCGGCGGCCAAGAGGCCGACGAGGGCCAGGAGTAGGAGCAACGGTTTCATGGAAAGCGCAGCGTGTTCCGGAAGCCCGGGCATCTCAACCGGGAAGCCGGGAGCGGTTCCCGATAACCGACGGACTCAAGCCGAAGACCCCGCCGCCTGGGGATCAGGGTTTCGTCGATTCGGCCGGGGCCAGCTCCATGAGCGTCGGCAGCACGCCGCGGGTGCCGGCGATGCGGCTCAGGTCGTGCGATGGCGAGGCGAACATGATGCGGTTGGTGTAGCCCTTGAGTTCGCTGACGACGATCGAGGCGCCGTTGGTCAGGTACACCATGTGGAAGCGCTCGGCGGAGAAGTCGATGGCGAACAGCTTGTCGGACTTCGGCGAGAGCGCCGCGACATGCAGGGACTGACGCAGCACCATGGTCTGGTTGCTCGCGACAAGGCCGTCCTTGAGGCTGTACCAGATGTTCTTGTCGCCACCGAGCGCGAGGACCTTGTCGCCGGAGGCGGGGACCACTAGGTGGCTGGGGTTCATCTTGGGAATCGGGTTGGCGAAGCGGCGTTTGCCGTCGGCGACATCCCAGGCCATCAGTGTCTCCTTCTCGATGCGGCTCGACCAGATCTCGCGCACGAGTTCCCAGACGATGTTCCTCGAGTATCCGACCAGCACTGAGGAGTCGGGCGTGAAGGCCATGGCGCCGATGCCGGAGTTGGTCACCGACCACAGCGGCTTGCCGTTGCCGAGCTCCCAGACGGTCAGCGTGGCGGCCTCGGAGGTCTTGCTGATGCCGATGGGCTTGATGACGGCGCCGACGGCGGCCAGGCGGGTTCCGTCCGGCGAGAGCGCACAGAGCATCTGGGAACCCATCGAGGAGGAGGCGAGCACCGGTTCCTCCAGCTTGAGGGTATGGAGCAGCGTCCGCTTCTCGGGATCCCAGACCTTGATGGTCGCGGTGCCGCCGCTGGCTGTGGCCAGCACCTTGCCGCCGTGGGAGAATTGCATCCAGTTCACCGTCGCGCCGTGGTCTCCGAGGATGGCGGTCTGGCGCAGGGTCTTCGCGTCCCAAAGGACGATCTGCCCGGCCACGACCGGGACGTTCGTGGCGCCGCCGGGGCGACGGCTGCTGGTGCCGCCGGCGATCCAACGTCCGTCGTCGGAGAAGGCGTAGGAGAAGAAGATGGCCTGATTGGTCGAGGACTCCAGCGGCCGGAACTCGGCTCCCAGCCCGGCCCGGGCGGAAAGCAGGAGTCCGAGGAGGACGATCAGTCGGTGCATGCCCGGGACCATAGGAAGGACCGGGTGGCGCCACCAATGAGATTCATGGCGTGTCCGGGCAGGGGGCTAGGCTGCCATACGTGGCCGACGTCCCCGGTGGCTGATGGCCTTGGCGTACGTAGCCCTACGTATCGACTCTTCGGGCCGCGCCTGATGAGGTGGCCCCATGATCAAGCGATCGAAACCGGAGGGTTCCCCGGCCCGCCGCAGCGTCCGGCTGCTGGCAATGGCGTTCCTCTGGCTCTTCGGGTGCAGTGCGACTTCCGGACAGGTTGTTCCGGGCTCCCTGGATCCAGGATATCAGTTTTTCTCGGGTGACCCGTTCTTGCCGAGGGCCTTGGCATTGGGTGCCGACGGCAGGTTGCTGGCCGTTTCCCAGCCGGATGCGGGCGCTTTCTCGGTGGTTCTGGACAGCTCGGGCGCCCTCTCCGAGGGCCTTTACGACTTCATCTCGAACACGACCGGAACCTTTCGGATCCTTCGCCAGTCGTCCGGACGACTGATCAGCCGGACCGGTTTCGCCAGCCGGGTGGGGAATCGAACCCTGGACGGCTTGGCGGGCCACGATGTCGCCGGGATCCTGGATCCCGGATTCGGGTTCCCTTCGATGCCGAACGGTTCCACGCGTCGCTATGCCGGTGCGGTCGAAGTCGCCTTGGGAGGAAACGACCGAATCCACCTCGTGGGCCGGAACCTCTCCTTCGCTGGGGATTCGACTCACATTTGGGTGATACTGGATCGGGACGGGAACGAACTGTTCGGAATGAAGGGTTCCGACCAGATCCTTCATGTCGCCGAGCAGCCCGATGGAAGGGTGTTGCTTGGCGGGATAGTCGTCGGGAACGCAGGAGGCACGCACCTGATCCGTCGGATGCCGAACGGGGATCTGGATTCCACATTCAACGCCACGCTTCCCGGTCCAGTGAGCGTGATCAAGATCATGCCGGATGGCCGGCCACTGGTGTCGGGTTCCGACCCAACGCGGGGACTTCCCTACATTTGGATCCTCAACGCCGATGGCACCCGCGACCTGGGGTTCAACTCCACGGCCGCCCTCGATGAAACCGCCAACAATCTCGCGTCCGTCGCGGATGTCGTGGTCCAACCGGACGCCAGGGTCTTGGCGGTTGGCAAGTTCACGGGCGGCGGCAACGACCTCGCCGTCATCCGACTGCTCCCAAGCGGATCCCGGGATCCGGCGTTCCAGTCGGCTCTGACCGCGACCTCGCCAGTTACGGCGGCGCTCTTGGATGGCAATCTTCTCTATCTCGGTGTCAATGGTGCCGTCGTCCGGATGCTCCTGGGCGAACCGAGCGTCAGCAGTCCGCCGGTCATCACCGTCCCACCGGCCAGCGGACGCTTTCCGGCGGGGGCCCAGGTGCTGTTGCAGGTGACCGCGACCGGGACGCCGCCGCTGACCTACCAATGGCGTCGCAACGGGACGCCGATCCCCTTGGAGACGGCCAATCGCTACCTGTTCCAATTGACCCAGTTGAACGCGGGCGACTTCGACGTGGTGGTGGGGAACGGTTCCGGCAGCGTCACCAGCGCGGTGGCCCGGATCAACTTGGACGTCCCTCCGCCGGTGGTGACGTTGGTTCCCACCTTCCAGATGACCTTGGGCAGCTTTTCGAGCTTTGGGCCCTTCGTCTCCGGTGAGATTCCCCCGACCTTCTACCAGTGGTACAAGGGAAGTCAGGCGATCGAGAGCCAGACGAACCTCAGCATCACCTTCCCCACGGTGGCGGCCAGTGACGCGGGTTCCTACCACTTCGTTCTCCGTGACACCTTCGGCAACAGCGTCACCAGCAGTCCGTGCGTGGTGACCATCGAGACCTCACCCGTGCCCCGGGTGATGATCCAGCCGCAACCCGTGACCACGGTGGTTGGCGGGACCATCGCGCTGGACGCCGCGTTCGAAAGCCTACCCCAGCAGGTGCCCCCGTTGGTGCAATGGCGTCATGCCGGGACCAACATCGCCGGCGGCTCCGTCACCCTCCGGGACGGTCTTTTCCATGCGCGGCTGATCCTGGAGTCCGTCCAGCCGGATTCCGACGGCTTCTACGACTGCTCGGCCACGGGGCTTGGGGGAACGAGTCCGTTTACCCGCAGCGTGCGGGTGACGGTCAAGACGGCAACCTCGCCGGACACGGTCGACACGAGCTTCGACGCAGGCAACGCCAACCGTATCGCCTTCAACAACCCCGCCGCGGATGGGACGGTGGAAGGCATCGCGATCCAGCCCGACGACAAGGTCGTGGTGGTCGGAACATTCAAGCAGTGGAACGGACAGGCCCGGACGAACATCGTCCGCCTGAACGTCAACGGCTCGCTGGACACGAGCTTCGCCGGACATGTGTTCACCCCGACCGTCAACGGGGAGATCTCGGTGCCGGGCGTCGCGGTGGCGCCGGACGGGAAGATCTACGTGACAGGCCAATGGGGCACTGTGGATGGCCGCACGGACCAGATGATCCGCCTGAACCCGGACGGCACGCTCGACACGACGTTTTCGGTGGGCGACGCGGCTCCGGGCTTCCTGCTGCTGACGCTTCCCGATGGGACCCTGCTGAACAACGGCGGGGCGCTGGTGGCCAACCGGCTCCGGACGCCGCTGCGGTATCCGGCGGGCGGGGCATTGGACACGGTCTTCGGCGGTCCCTTCACGGCGGCCCGTTTCAGCGGCGTCAACGCGAGCGCCTGGTTCGCCGATCCGGACGGATCCCTGGTCCTCGGCGGCGCCTTCGGATCGACCGACGTCGGCTCCTTCGCCCACTTCAACCTGGCCAAGCTCAACGCGGACGGGACCCTCGCCGCGGGATTCCACTCGCCGCTGACCCAGCCGGAGTTCGTCAACGGACTGGCCCGTCTGCCGGACGGCAAGTTCATGGCGGTGGGCGAATTCCAGTTGCCGACGCGGAACCTGCGGCGTTTCAACGCGGATGGATCGGTGGACATCGCCTTCGACTGCCCGCTAACCGACGCCTCGAACGCGGCCCTCTTGGCGGAGTCGGACGGAACGGTCCTGACGACTGCCGGCAACGGGAGACGTTTGCACCGCCTCTTGGCGAACGGGGCCTCGGACGATTCCTACCTGGTGTCGGCCAACGACTCCATCCGACGCGTGGCGGTGGACTCGAGGGGGCGGGTGGTGGTCGCGGGATACTTCACCGAGGTCACCGGGGCCTTCGACGACGCGGCGCACCGGGTGGCTCGCAAGAGCATCGCCCGCCTCTACGGCCGCAACCGCCCGGGCACGGTCCCGCCGGTGCGGTTGGAAGCAGTGACTTTTACGCCGGGCGGGCCGCTGGGCTTCACGCTGCCGACGGTGCCGGGAGCCACCTACATCCTGGAAACCAAGGCCACCTTGGGTGACACGGCCTGGACGGTGAGCCAAACCATCACCGGCGACGGCTCCACCAAGACGTTGCAGGCCGCGATCGCGGGCGTCCAAGGCTACTACCGCGTGCGAATCGTGCAGTGAGGTGGCGCCGGACGCCGGGCGCCTCAAACCACCGCGCGTCTCATGGCGGTCTCCCGTTCGACGAGGGTCGGATGGGAGTAGTGGAAGGCGCTGTAGAGCGGGTGAGGGGTGAGGTTGGCGAGGTTCTTCTCGTGCAACTTCCGCAGGGCGCCGACCAGGCTCTCGACCTCGCCCATCGTCTTCACGGCGTAGGCGTCGGCTTCGTACTCGTGCTTGCGGGACCAGAAGTTGCCGAGGGGCGTGAACCAGAAGGTGACCGTCCCGCCGAGGATCCCGAAAAGCAGAAGGACCGGGGCGAGGCCGGAGTCGGGCCGGAACCCGAACGCCTGGGGGAACTCGGGCTGACGGGCCAACCATCCGATGACGCCGAAGGCGACGAAGAGGCTGGCCGCCATCCAGGCGAGCATCCTTGGGATGTGTCCGCGCTTGTAGTGGCCGATCTCGTGCGCGAGCACCGCCTCCAGCTCCGGCTCGGTGAGCTGTTGGATCAGGGTGTCGTAGAGCACGATCTTCCGGAAGCGGCCGAATCCGGTGAAGTACGCGTTGGAATGGCCGGATCGGCGGCTGCCGTCCACCACCTGGATCGTGCGAGCGCTGAAGCCGGTCCGTTCACCGAGCTTCAGCAGGCGGTCGCGCAGGGTGCCGTCGGGCAGCGGGGTGAACTTGTTGAACAGGGGCAGGATGAGAATCGGGGCGACGACGATCATGAGGAGCTGGAATCCGATGATCAGGCCCCAGGCCCAGATCCACCACGCGGGACCGAGCTTTCGGGTGATGGACAGCAGCAGCGCCACCAAGGGAACCGCGATCACCGCGCTGATCAGAAGGCCCTTGAGCCGGTCGACGATCCAGGTCTTGAGGGTGCTCCGGTTGAAGCCGAACCGTTCCTCGAGACGGAATTGCGACCACCAGTCGAGCGGCAGGTCGGGAAGGGAGAGGGCGGTTCCCACCAGGTAGAGCCAGCCCGCCTCGGCCCAGACCCCGCTGCCGGCGAATCCGGTCCAGGCACCCAGGCTCGCAGGGAGGATCCCGACGAGCAGCACCAGCAGAAGCACCCCGGTGGACCAGGCATCCTCGACCTGCCCGAAGACGGATTTCGCGAACGTGTAGGCCACGGAACGCCGGTAGGTCTCGGGATCCATGATGCCGGCGACGGCGTCCGGGGCCTTGTCCGCGTGGAGACGGACCTGACGCCGGTTCAGGGCGGAAAGCACCGCGGAGCCCGCGAACCGGATCAGGATCAGGGCGACCGACGAAAAAAGGATGAATCGTGGGGAAGGCATGTCCGTCGCCCTTCAGCCAACCAGTTGTTGTCGTTCCCCTCAATGCGGGATCGATACGCGGACGTATTGTACGTGTCCGTACTATTGTGCTACTTTAAGAGACTGTGATGAAGCTGTTGTCGACGCTGTTCGTTGTCGCCGCCCTGATGGGTGGCGGACTTTTCCTTTGGAAGCGTAAGCAAGCGACCGAGGAGTCGCTGACCGCGGTGCGCAAGCAGGACACGGCCGTGGTGGAAACCCGCAGCATCAAGTTCGCGGTGAACGCCGCGGGCGACATCGGTCCGGCGGAGCAGGTGAGCGTGCGCCCCGAGGTCAACGGCAAGATCGAGGAGTTGCCGGTGGACGTCGGTGATCCGGTGAAGGCGGGGCAACTGCTGTTCAAGCTGGACGACCGGGAACTCCAGACCCAGCGCCAGCAGGAAGAGAAGAGCGTGGAACGGGCCCGGCTCGAGCTCGTACAGGCGGAGAGGGACTACAAGCGGTCGCAGGAGCTTTTCCAGAACAAGCTCATCGCCGAGGAGCTGTTCGAGGACGTGAAGACCAAGTTGGACATCGCCCGCAACGATCTCGCCTTGCGCCAGAAGTCCCTGGACCTGATTTCCGACCGGTTGCTCAAGACGACGGTCTCGGCACCCTTCGACGCCACGGTCCTGACCCGGCCGGTCTCCGTCGGCCAGGCGGTGTCCGGTTCGGGCGGCTTCAACTCCGGCACCGAGGTGCTCACCATCGCCAACCTCAACGACCTCATCATCAACGCGCACATCAACCAGGCCGACGTCACCCGCCTGCACATGGGCCAAGAGGTCGAGGTCACCGTGGAGGCGATCCAGGGGCTGAAGATCATCGGCAAGGTCGAGCGGATCGCGCCGCAGTCGACGTTGAAGAACAACGTGCGCGGTTTCGCGGCGCGCATCCTCCTCAAGGACGTCGACAAGAAGGTGCGTCCGGGCATGACCGCCAACATCTCGATCCCGGTGGCCAGCGCGAGCAACGTCGTGGCCGCTCCGCTCGCGGCGGTGTTCACCGAGACGAATCCGGAGACGCGTGAGATCGAGCGCTTCGTCTGGCTCCGGAAGGGTGAAGCCTGGGAGCGTCGCCAGATCCAGATCGGCGTCAGCGACTACTTCTTCGCCGAGGTCACGAAGGGTTTGGCCGCGGGTGACGAGATCTCGCTCGAGGACCGTTCCAAGGAGTCGCTCTCCCCCGCCGCCGGCGGGACCAATGGCACCAAGGTCGCCTCGACCACCGGTGTCCGCTGAGCCACCGATCCCTTTCCCCCCGAGTCGCCATGGCCCTCCTGGAACTGCGTCAGGTCTCGAAGCTCTACCAGCTTGGTGGAGAGGAGATCCGAGCCCTCGACAACGTCTCTCTGGACCTGAACCAGGGTGAGTTCGTTTCCATCATCGGACCTTCCGGCAGCGGCAAGTCCACGCTGATGCACATCCTCGGCTGCCTGGACTCGCCGACGTTGGGCAACGTGGTCCTGGAGGGCGTGGAGATCGGGAAGGCCTCACAGCGGGAACTTGCCCGGATCCGCAACCGTTCCATCGGCTTCGTCTTCCAGTCGTTCAACCTCCTGCCGAAGCTCAACGTGGTGCAGAACGTGGAACTGCCCATGATCTACGCCGGTCTGGGCGGACGCGAACGCCGTGAACGCGCGATCAAGGCCTTGGAGATGGTGGATCTGGGCAACCGTCTGAAGAACCGTCCCAGCCAGCTTTCCGGCGGCCAGCAGCAGCGCGTGGCGATCGCCCGCGCCCTCGTCAACAACCCCAGGATCATCCTCGCAGACGAGCCGACCGGCAACCTCGACACCCACACCGGCGAAGTGATCCTGGCCCTGTTCCGACGGTTGGCGGCCGAGGGGCGCACCGTGATCCTGGTCACGCACAACCCGGAGATCGCCGCGGTCACCCCCCGTCGCATCGAGATCCGCAACGGCCGCATCTCCGACACGGTGGACGCGAAGCTCGCCGGCCTCGACCGAATCCGACCCGAGTCGGGCAACCCCACTCCTGCGGCCCCGGCCGCTTCCGCGGCGTGAGCCTGGAGGTTCCCAAGATCGTGCTCCCGGAGGTGGAGATGCCCCGGATCGACCTGCCCGACCTGCCGGTCGGCGGCGCGAGCCTCGGAAACGCCGTCGTCGTCGGCCTCAAGGAGATCTGGGCCCACAAGTTCCGGTCCGCACTGACGATGCTCGGGATCATCCTCGGCGTCTCCTCGCTCATCGCGATGAGCGCGATGGTGAAGGGAATGGAGATCGGCCAGAAGGAGGCCCTTTTGGCGGTGGGCGGACTGAAGAAGATCCGCATCGAGGCCCAGCCCGTGCCCGTCGAGCAACGCCATCTCCGCGACTTCGCCCGTGGCATGACCCTGGCCGACGCCACCGCCCTCCAGGCCGGAATCCCGGACATCGACATCGTGGCGCCGGAGATGCGCCTGGAGGACAACCCGACGCTGGCCGCCAACGGCAAGACGTGGCGGACGTTCATGACCGTGGGCGTCTATCCGAGGCAATGCGAGGTGCTGGAACACGTCGTCGAGCACGGTCGCCTGTTCAACGACATCGACGCCGACGAGGCGCGTCCTGTGTGCGTCATCGGCACCGGCATCCGCGACCAGCTTTTCGGCAGCCCCGAGGAGACCGGCACCGAGGTCGTTCCGGTCGGCAAGGTGATGACCATCAACGGGCAGCCGTTCACGATCATCGGCATGTTCCAGCGCTACGAAGGCGAGCAGGAACGGAAGGCCCGGCTCCAGCGCGAGGTGGAAATGGCTGCGGCCCGTGCTGCGGGACGGAAGGTGGATTCCACGGGGCCGCAACGGGGTCGGGGCCGTGGTGGCAACTTCGCGTTCTGGGTGAAGAACAACACCGTATACATGCCGCTGAACACCATGTGGCAGCGCTTCCAATCCAGCCGGTCCAACGCCCCGGCGGAACCACGCCTCTCCAGCATGGAGATCCGGATCCGCGACTTCGACCGTCTCAACCCGACCCTGACCCGAATCCGCAACGTCATGCTGGTGAACCACCGTGGCATCGAGGATTTCTCGTTCCGCACGCTGGAGGACTGGGGTGAGGACATCGAGAAGTTCGTCCGCAACGCCCGCGTCAGCGGCGGACTCATCGCCGGCATCAGCCTCTTCGTCGGCGGCATCGGCATCATGAACATCATGCTGGCCAGCATCTCCGAGCGCATCCGCGAGATCGGCATCCGCAAGGCGGTCGGAGCCGGGGGCGTGGACATCTTCACCCAGATCCTCGTGGAGAGCACCGTCATCGCCGTGGTCGGAGGCCTGCTTGGCCTGGTCGCCTCACGCCTCGTGGTCTTCATGATCACGTTGGTCGCCCCGACCGGGAACGATCCGGTCATCACTTGGACCGCCATGGCCGTCGCCTTCGGTTTCGCCACGGGCGTCGGCGTGTTGGCCGGCCTGTTCCCGGCCTTGAAGGCCGCGCGCATGAACGTGATCCAGGCGCTGCGCTACGACTGACCCGATGAACCTCCTCAACACCGTCCTGATCGGGCTCAAGGAGGTCTGGGCCCACAAGTTCCGTTCCCTCCTGACCATGTTCGGCGTGGTCCTTGGCGTCGCGTCGCTCGTCGGCATGAGCGCCATCATCCAGGGCATGGAAAACGGCCTCCGCGAATCCATGGTCGCCATGGGTGGCGCCGACAAGGTCCTGCTCCAGCAGCAGCCGGTCCCCAGCTACCAGGACCACCTCGCCGACCAGGCCCCGGGGCGCACGATGGCGGACGTCCTCGCCCTCAAGAAGGGGGCTCCGCTGCTCCGGATCGTCTCGCCCGAGATGTCCGTGGACGAGGTGGTCGCCTCCCGCGGCGAGAAGCGGCTCTCCCCGGAGGAGACCGTCGGCGCCTGGCCCGAGGTGCTCGACATGAACCTGCACACGGTCGAGCACGGTCGCTTCTTCAACCAACTCGACGAGGAGAAGGCCAATCCCGTCTGCGTCATCGGCACCGGAATCCGCGACTCGTTGTTCGAGAACCCCGACGAGACCGGCCGCGAGGTCATCCCGATTGGCGAGACCATCCTGCTCAACGGGCAGCCCTTCACCATCGTCGGCATGTTCCAGCGCTACGCGAGCGAGCAGGAGACCAAGGAGCGCGAGCTGAAGAAGCGGGGCGAGCTGAAGACGGAGGACTCCGGCGGGCCGAAACGGGCCCGGGGCTGGGGACGCCGCGGCGGTTGGGCCTTCTGGCGGAAGAACAACACGATCTACATCCCGTTGAACACCGCCTGGGTCCGGTTCCGCCTCGCCGGGGACCTCGACGGCATCCCGGATCCGCGGCTCAGCGACATCGACCTGAAGGTGCGTTCTATGGAGGACATGGAGAAGGCGCTGCAACAGGCTCGCAACGTCCTCCTCATCACCCACCGGGGCATCGAGGACTTCTCGTTCCAGACCCAGGAGAACCAGATCGAGAGCATCAACCGCCAGATCCGGAACGCCCGGTTGAGCGGCGGGATCATCGCGGGAATCAGCCTCCTCGTCGGCGGCATCGGCATCATGAACATCATGCTCGCCAGCATCAACGAGCGCATCCGCGAGATCGGCACCTGCAAGGCCATCGGCGCTACCGGCCTCGACATCTTCGTCCAGATCATCGTCGAAAGCGTTGTCCTAGCCCTGCTCGGTGCGGCCGCCGGTTTGGTGGCCTCCCAGTTCCTCGTCGACGTGCTATCCTACATTTCCCCGACCGGGAACACGCCCGTGATCACCTGGGCCGCCGAGGCGGTGGCCGTGGTCTTCAGCGCCGGCGTTGGTATCGTCGCCGGGCTGTTCCCCGCAGTGAAGGCCGCGCGCCTCGAGCCGATCCAGGCCCTGCGCTACGAATAGCCGTTTTGTCGCTCCTTCCGATCCCGTGGGCTCCCCGTGTGTCTCCAGGGCCCGATCCCGCGTCAGGTTGGCGCTGCGTGTCCCATCCTTTGGTGCCAACCGCCGGATTCGGGCCTGAATGCGTCCCGGCACGGCCCGTGCAATGGGGAGTTCCATGAAGTTGGACAAGCTCACGTTGAAGGCCCAGGAGGCGTTCCAGTCCGCGGAGAACTCGGCGCGGGAGCGGAGCCACGGCCAGGTGGACACCGAACACCTCGCCTTGGCCTTGGCCACCCAGCCCGACGGCCTGGTTCCCCAGCTGTTGGAAAAGCTCGGCGTGGTGCCGGGGAGGTTCGCCGCCGAACTCGACGCGGAACTCGGGCGCCGACCCAAGGTCCAGGGCGCCGCGCAGCTCTACGCCTCCAACGACCTCCAGTCCGGCCTCACCGCCGCGGTCGCCGAGGCGGCGCGGCTGAAGGACGAGTTCGTCTCCACGGAGCACCTCCTCCTGGGGCTGCTGGAAAAGGGCGGGGATTCGTTCCGTCGGATCGCCGTGAAGCACTCCCTGCAACGCGACGCCCTGCTCAAGGCCCTCGTGTCCCTGCGCGGAAACCAACGGGTCACCGACGCGAGCCCGGAGGACAAGTTCCAGGCCCTTGAGAAGTACGGCCGGGACATCACCGCGCTGGCCCGGGCAGGCAAGATCGACCCCGTGATCGGGCGCGACGACGAGATCCGCCGCGTCATGCAGGTCCTGACCCGGCGCACGAAGAACAACCCGGTGCTCATCGGCGAGCCGGGCGTGGGCAAGACGGCGATCGTCGAGGGCCTCGCACGTCGCATCGTGGACGGCGACGTCCCGGAATCCCTGAAGGACCGCCGTGTGGTCGCCCTGGACATCGGCGCCATGATCGCCGGCGCGAAGTACCGCGGCGAGTTCGAGGACCGGCTCAAGGCCTTCCTCAAGGAAGTCACCTCCGCGGAGGGACGCATCATCCTCTTCATCGACGAGTTGCACACCATCGTCGGCGCCGGTGCCGCGGAGGGCGCGGCGGATGCGGCCAACATGCTCAAGCCGCAGCTGGCCCGGGGCGAGTTGCGGTGTGTCGGCGCGACGACCCTCGACGAGTACCGCAAGCACATCGAGAAGGACCCCGCCTTGGAGCGGCGCTTCCAGCCGGTGCAGGTGGCCGAGCCGACGGTGGAGAACACCATCGCGATCCTGCGCGGGCTCAAGGAGCGCTACGAAACCCACCACGGCGTGCGCATCCAGGACAGCGCCCTCGTGGCGGCGGCGACGCTCTCGCAGCGTTACATCAGCGACCGTTTCCTGCCGGACAAGGCGGTGGACCTCGTCGACGAGTCGGCCTCGCGCCTGAAGATGGAACTGGATTCCAAGCCGACGGAGCTGGACCAGCTCGACCGCCAGATCCTCCAGCTCCAGATCGAACGGACCTCGCTGGCCAAGGAGAAGGACGAGGCGAGCCGTGAACGGCTCCGGAAGCTCGACGCTGAGCTGGGCAACCTCCGGGAACGCTCCGGCGCGCTCACCGCGCAGTGGCAGAACGAGAAGACCGCGATCAACGCGGTCTCCATCCTCCAGACCCAGGTTGAGCAGACCCGCACCGAGCTGGAACAGGCGCGTCGCCGAGGCGACCTCACCAAGGCGGCCGAGATCCAGTACGGGCGGCTTCCCGACCTCGAACGCCGTCTTGCGGAGGTCCAGAAGCAGGCCAGCCAGGCCGGCGGCGAGGCCAACGGACTCCTCCGCCAGGAGGTGACCGAGGAGGACGTGGCCCGCGTGGTCGCATCCTGGACCGGCATCCCTGTGAGCCGGATGCTGGAGGGGGAACGCGAGAAGCTGGTGCGGATGGAGGAACGGCTGGCCCGCCGTGTCGTCGGCCAGGCCGAGGCCGTCCGTGCCGTCTCCGACGCGGTCCGCCGCGCCCGCTCCGGGCTGGGCGATCCGGGACGTCCCATCGGTTCGTTCATCTTCCTTGGACCGACCGGCGTCGGAAAGACCGAGCTGGCGCGCGCCTTGGCGGAGTTCCTCTTCGACGACGAGCAGGCGGTCGTGCGCATCGACATGTCCGAGTACATGGAGAAGCACGCCGTCTCGCGCCTCGTAGGCGCGCCGCCCGGATACGTGGGCTACGAGGAGGGCGGACAGCTCAGCGAGGCGGTCCGCCGTCGTCCGTACTCGGTCGTCCTCTTCGACGAGATCGAGAAGGCGCACGGCGACGTGTTTAACATCCTCCTGCAGGTGCTCGACGACGGTCGCCTGACGGACGGCCAGGGCCGGACCGTGGACTTCAAGAACACGCTGGTGGTGATGACCTCCAACATCGGCTCTCCGATCATCCAGGAGTACTTCCTCGACGGCGGCGCGACGATCGGCAGCCGCAGGGAGATGGAGGACAAGGTCCGGGCCGAGCTGCGGAAGCACTTCCGTCCGGAGTTCCTGAACCGCGTGGACGACACGATCGTCTTCCAGAGCCTCGACGAGGCCGAGTTGGGGCGGATCGTGGACATCCAGCTGGAGAAGGTCCTGCAGCGGCTGGCCGTGCAGAACCTGCGTCTCGAGATGACCGACGCCGCGAAGGTGCAGCTGGCGAAGGAAGGCTACGATCCGCAGTTCGGCGCGCGTCCTTTGAAGCGGGCCATCCAGGACCACCTGCTCAACCCGCTTTCAAAGCGGCTGCTGGCTGGGGAATTCAAGGCCGGCGACACGATCCGCGTCGGCATCGACCGGGATGGCAGCCTCAAATTCTCCAAGGGCTGAACGGTCCGCGGAGGAAGGGAACGCGATTCGCAGATTTCGCCGAGGCTCGAAGATCTCGCCTCGGCGTCTCTGCTGAGAAACTCCGGTGCGATTCAGCAGCAGCGCGGCGAATCCCCGGCCTGTTGTTCGGCCGCGAGCTCGTAGGCTGCGGGCCGGTTCCTGAGTTCGGCCGCGGCTCGCACCTCGGGCAGGTCCAGCAGGACGGCCTCGGCCCGGATCCCCGGGACCGGTGCCGCGGCGAGCTGTTGGGCGACGCGGTCCACGCGTTCCTGTCCGGACCAGTGACGGGCCAGCGCGACGGCGAGGGCGGCGGCGCCCGCAAGTCCGCCGCGGGCGCCGGCTTCGCGGACGGCGTAGTCGGGCAGCCAGGTCGGGGATTCCTCCCGGAGGTCCGGAGGGCGGGTTCCTCGCAGGAGCCGGATCCACACGGCGACACCGGACAAGACGACGAGAGCGGCGAAGGTCAGGAAGACGCCGGTCACCACGACGTCGAGGCCGTTGTTGAAGTGCTGGGCACGGTTGGTGGCGAGGGCGGCTTTGGCGGCCTTCACCGCGGCTTCGCCTTGGGCTGAGACCAAGGCCGCCTCCAGCGCCGGCCGCTTCGTCTCGAGGTCCTTCATGACCGCGAGGAACCCGATCCGGGGCGACTCGTGGAAGATCTTCTGCCAACCGGCGGTGAAGGTCACCGAGAGCAGCCAGAGAAGGGGGATCAGGGTCACCAACGCGATGGCCGGGGAACCACGGCGGACGAAGGCCCCGGTTTCGTCGGGCTTGCCCTCGATCCAGCCGGCGAGGGCGCGCTTGAGCAGGATCGTGGTGGCCAGTACCAGCGCGATGGCGGCGAGGAGCTGGTTGGCGATGCCGAAGAGCGGCCAGAGCGAATTGATCCCGCCGAGGGGATCCCGCACGCCCTGGATGAGGAACCATCCCCAACCGGCGACCACGAGCGCGCTCGCGAGGGCTCCAGCGGCGCTGGACCGGACGTTGCCGAGCGGCTTCCAGAGGTGCCCGAGGACGTCCTGGAGCAGGTAGCGGCCGACGCGGGTGCCGGCGTCGAGGGTGGTCAGGATGAACAGCGCCTCGAACATGATCGCGAAGTGGTACCAGAGGTCGAGCCAACGGCCCTGGGTCACCTGGGAGAAGATGTTGGCCATGCCGACGGCGAGGGTCGCCGCCCCGCCGGTCCGGCCGTAGAGCGACTTCTCCCCGACGGCGGTCGCAAGGCGGTCCATCGAGGCGGGGTCGAGGTGGAACCCGGTCGCGGCGATCTTCGCGGCGGTGTCGGCGGCGATGGCGGCTGCGTCGGCCCCGGCGCCCTTCACGTTCATGGCGAGATAGACGCCGGGTTCGAGGGTGCAGGCGGCGATGAGCGCCATGATCGCGACCAGCGACTCGAGCAGCATGGCGCCGTAGCCGACCGGACGTGCGTAGGATTCGCGGGTGAGGATCTTGGGCGTGATGCCGCTGGAGATCAGGGAGTGGAATCCGCTGATGGCGCCGCAGGCGATGGTGATGAAGCAGAATGGGAACAGCTTTCCGGCGACGACGAGGCCGGAGCCGTCGATGAAGCGCGTCACCGCGGGCATCTGGAGCGTCGGCAGCACCAGGAGCACGCCGGCGGCGAGGGCGACGATCGTACCGAGCTTCATGAAGGTGCTCAGGTAGTCGCGCGGGGCGAGCAGCAGCCAGACCGGGAGCACGCTGGCGGCGAAGCCGTACACGATGACCATCCAGGCGATGGGTTCCGCCTTGAAGGTGAACATCGCCGAGGCGGCGGGGTTGGAATGCACCCATTGGCCGCCCCAGACGGCGGCGACGAGGAGGAGCACCCCGAAGATGGAACCCTCCAGCGTGCGGCCGGCGCGGACGAAGCGGAGGTAGACGCCGAGGAGCAACGCGATCGGGATGGTGGCGCCGACGGTGAAGACGCCCCAGGGGCTCTCGGCGAGGGCCTTGACCACGATCAGGCCGAGCACCGCGAGGAGGATCACCATGATGGCGAGGATCGCTACCAGCGCGAGGCCGCCGGCGAAGGAGTTCAGCTCGTCCTTCACCATCTGGCCCAGCGAACGACCGTTGCGCCGCATGGAGGCGAAGAGGATCAGGAAGTCCTGCACGGCGCCCCCGAGCACCACGCCGATGAGGATCCAGAGCGTGCCCGGGAGATAGCCGAACTGCGCGGCGAGCACCGGTCCCACCAGCGGTCCGGGCCCTGAGATCGCGGCGAAGTGGTGTCCGAAGACGATCCAGCGGTTCGTCTTCACGAACTCCCGGCCGTCCTCATGCACCTCGCAGGGAGTGGCGCGACGGTCGTCGAGCATCAGGACCCTTGCGGCGATCCACTTGGAATAGAACCGGTATCCGATGGCGTAGGTGCAGAGCGCGGCGACGAGCAGGTACGCCGAACTCACCGGTTCATCGCGTCGGGTGCCGAGCACCCAGTAGGCCCCGGCCCCGAGTCCGGAGACGAAGATCCACGGCAACCAACGCAGGAAGGGCGGCATGGCCGCAGCCTAGAACAGGCGCAGACCCGGTGTCATTGCGCACCTGCGGCGAGACGCGGGAGGGATTCCATCCGTTCCCGCATCGCGTCCGTCCAGCCTTCGGTCAGGTAGCGGTAGAGCCATCCACGCGCCCGGGACAGGCGCCGGTAGGAGGCCGCGAGGTCGAGGACCATGGTGATCCGGCGATTGGGGCAGTTGAGTTCGCCGACGTCGTGGGTGGCGACGGTCTCGAAACCGAGGACTCGGGAATGGAACGCGAAGGGGCTGTGCGTCTCGCCCTCGAACACGTCGGTGATGTAGTGGGTGAACCCGCGTTGGACCGTCTCGCGGACGGCCTCGCGCATGAGGGCGGTCGCGACGAGCACGTTGCCGCGTTGGTCCGGGGACACGGCGAAGCGTCCGATCTCGGCGATGCGGGAGTTGCGGATGAACTGGTCGAGGTCGAGGTCGGTGCGCACCAGCTTGAAGCCGTACTGGGCGTACAGGTCGAGAGGCGGCGCGTAGAGGACCCGGAGGACCCCGACCGGTTGGCCTTCCAGACGGACAACGAACCACGAGATGTCCGGCGAAGTCAGGTCCGACGAGGCCACCAGCCGGTTGTCGTCGGCGATCCAGTTCTTTTCGTCGCGGTAGGTGCTGCGCATGACGGCGAGGGCCTGCTGGCGCCCCCACTCGTCTTCCACACGGAGGACGTCAAGGTGTCGGTTCATCGTCGGTTCGGGTTCTGGGGTTTTCGGGTGACCATGCCTTTCCGCAGAGGGTCGAGATGGTGCCGAGGATCCGGGCGTTCCAAGCCAATAGGTCCCGGCGGTTGGGGGAGGGGAGGTCGGGAGGGGTCAGGGGTTCGCCGATGTGGACCTCGAAGGACTCGAGGTCGCGGATCGGTCCGAGTCCGGGTCCGCTGCGGAAGCGAAGGCCCACCGGCACCACGGTCGCACCGCACTCGAGCGAGAGGCGCGCGGCGCCGCCGAGTCCCCGGAGCATCCGGTTCCGGTCCCGGTGTGCGGTGCCTTCGGGGAAGATGCCGACTCGACTGTGCTGTCGGAGGAGGAGCGCCGCGCGCTCCATCGGGGGCGGCACGTCGTCGAACCAGCGGCGCATGAAGTTCAGCCAACGGGGCCTCAGATCCTTCCGCACGACCACGATGGGCTCGTTCAGCGACAGGATCCACCCGAGCACCGGAATCACGATGAAGTTCCAGTCGGCGAGGAAGTGCACGTTGCGTCCGCGGCCGAGAAAGGTAAGCAGGGCCGGCAGTATGACCGCCTCGAGGCGCTGGTTGTGGTTCGCCGCGAAGACGACCGCGCCGGAAAGGGACGCCAGGCGTTCCGCGCCGTTCACCGCACGGATCCGGGAACGGAAGGCCAACAGCACGAGGCGAATCGTCCAACGTAGGGCCCGGCGGTCGTGGAGATGCGGAAGTGGCCGGGTCAGTATCTCCCGGACGGTCAGGAAGCGCGTCGAAGACGGATCGGACCGGGGGGAAGCGTTTCCGGTTTTCGAAGACGTCGTTGTCGTCGCCACCTCGTCAAAATCACCCCCGTTTGGAGCAGTCGGGTTGTGAAACGGTGAACTTGGTGTGAAACGGTGGATCCGCCCGGTGGAGACAGCCGGCAAGGCCTTCTGGCGATTCCGTCCGCGAAAGGCTAGGATCCGGCCGATGAAATCCGCCTACGAACTCGCGATGGAACGCCTGAGCAAGACCGAGCCGGCCCGGAAGCTGACCACGGCCCAGAAGGCCGAGATCGCGGAGGTGGATTCCCAGTGCACGGCCCGCCTGGCGCAGGCCGAGTTGGCCTTGAAGGACGAGCTGGCCGCGGCCGCGGAGCAACGGGATTACGAGAAGGCCGAAGAAGCCCGTCGGCGCTTCTCGATCGACCGCGCCAAGATCGAGGAGGATCGCGAAGCCCGGAAGCAGCGCATCCGGGATGGGAAGTGAAGGGCGCTTGCCCGTTGCCCGTCGTCAGGCGTCAGGCGTCAGGCGTCAGCCAAGGCTGTGTACCAGCGGCCTACCGCTTCAAACCTTCAGCCCTTCAACCCGCGCACAAACCGATCCATCCGGTCGAGGCCCTTCTCGATGTTGGCGAGTGAGGTCGCGTAGCTGATGCGGATGTAGTCGTCGGCGCCGAAGGCGATGCCGGGGACGGCGGCGACCTTCTCCTGTTCCAGAAGGCGGGCGCAGAATTCGGCCGACTTGAGGCCGGTTCCCGAGATGTTGGGGAAGAGGTAGAACGCGCCCTTGCTGTTGACACAGGTGACCCCGGGCATGGCGTTGAGCTTCTGCCATGCGGCGGTACGGCGCTTGGCGTACTCGGCGAGCCACTTCGGCAGGTGCTCCTGGGAACCGGTCAGTGCGGCGACGCCGCCTTTCTGGGCGAAGGAGCAGGGGTTGCTGGTGCTGTGGCTCTGGAGGGCGTCGATGGCCTTGGCGATCGGCTCGGGGGCGGCGAGGAAGCCGAGGCGCCAACCGGTCATGCTCCAGGCCTTCGCGAAGCCGTGGACGATGATGGTGTGGTCGAAGTGGGCCTTGCTGAACGAGGCGACGCTCTTCACCACGGCGCCGTCATAGGTGAGGTGCTCGTAGATCTCGTCGCTCATGATCAGCACGCCCTTCTCGACGCAGACGTCGCCGAGCGCCTTGATCTCGTCCGGGGTGTAGACCGAGCCGGTCGGGTTGCTCGGGGAATTGAGGATGAAAAGCCGGGTACGCGGGGTGATCGCCGCACGCAGTTGTTCGGGCGTCACCTTGAATTCGGTCTTGTCCGAGGTCTCGAGGATCACCGGGGTCGCACCGGCCAGCTTCGCCATCTCCGGATAGCTCAGCCAATACGGCGCCGGGATGATCACCTCGTCGCCTTCCTGGCAGGTGGCGAGGATGACGTTGTAGCAGGAGTGCTTTCCGCCGTTGCTGACGATGATCTGGGAGGGCTTGTAGGTCAGCCCGTTCTCGCGTTGGAACTTGTCGGCGATGGCTTGGCGCAGCTCGGGGATGCCGGAGCTGGGGGTGTACTTGGTGAACCCGGCCGCCAACGCCGCGGCGGCGGCGTCCTTGATGTGTTGCGGGGTGTCGAAGTCGGGCTCGCCGGCGCCGAAGCCGACGACGTCCTCGCCCTTCGCCTTCATCTCCTTGGCCTTCGAATCGATGGCGAGGGTGAGGGAGGGAGACAGCGTGGCGGCGCGACGTGAGATCGGATAGTTCATCGAGAAACGGCGCGGAGGTTGGCGCAGGGCGCCCCGCAGGCAAGCCGAAGTTCAGCCATCCGCCCACTCCGGCGCCGCCATTGGCCGAGTCGGCCCGTGCTCCGGGAGAAGTTGTTCACCGTCTGGACAACTCCGTCTTGCGGGCGCGGCCGAAAGCTTCCTAGCTTGATCCATTGATGAAACGACTCCGTCCCTATCTGGTCGCGGTGGCGCTGACCTCCCTCTCCCTGGAATCCCACGCCGAGATCAGCCAGGAGGAATACCGGCAGATGCAGACCCGCTTCCAGCAGGCGGAGGAGGACGTCGACCGTCTGCGCGCGAGGGTGCAGAAGCTCGAGTCCGCCATCGCCGAGATCCGCACTTCGCTCGGCGAGGTCCGCGGAGTCGCCTCCAACGCGGGCAAGGACGGCGTGACCCAGGACCAACTGAAGAAGGTCGTGGACCAGATGCGGGAGCTCGACAAGCGGCGTCAGGAAGACAACGACCGGATCGTGCTGCAGTTGAAGAAGCTGGCCGACATCCCGGCGCCCCAGTTGCCCACGGACCTGGAGAAGACCGATCGTCGCGCTGGCGGGACGAAGGCCAAGGCCAAGGAGAAGGAAGCCGTGTCGCCGGTTGCCGGTGAGTCCGGGGCGGGCGCGACCAACGCCGCCGCCGGCGAACCCAAGCCGCTGCTCCCGCCCAACTACGCCTTCTTCGAGCACACGGTGGAGGAAGGCCAGACTCTCGGGGAGATCATCACCGAGTACAACAAGGCCCACGGCATGAAGGTGCGGTTGAAGCACATCCTGGAGGCCAACCCGAAGCTCAACCCCAACCGCATGGTGGTCGGGAAGAAGATCCGCATCCCGGAGGTCAAGTAGGCTCCTTCGGAAGGCTCCCGATCCGATGAAACGCCTGCGTCTCGCCCATCTCTACCTCGGGGTCTTCTTCACGCCCCTGCTGGTGTTCTTCATCGCCTCGGGCTGGTACCAGACGATCAATCCGGAGCGGCTGAAGTCGGTCAGCGAGGCCGAGTCGATCGTGCAGAAGCTCCGGGTGGTGCACACCGACCAGATCTACCCCGGCGACCACGAATTCCGGAAGCCTTCGTCGCCCAAGCTGTTCCAGGGATTGGTCGTCGTGATGTCCGTGGCGCTCCTGGCCACGACGGTTCTCGGGGTGGTGTTGGCGTTCCGTTTTGCCCGGACTCCGTGGCCCGTGGCTCTTTGTCTTGGTGCTGGCGTCGGCGTGCCGATCCTGATTCTTTGGGCCGGCAGGAGTCCCTGAATGCCGCCCACAAGCCTCATCATCGCCGGATCCGTACTCGTGACGGCATTGTTGGCGTTCTGGGCTTGGCGGGAGGTGGCTTCGAGGATGCGGTATGTGATCGGGCGGGATTCGTTCCGGGTCATGCTGGGCGAGCGCACCCTGCGCCGGATCCCGTATTCCGACATTGAACGGGTCCACAAACCCTATCGGGAACTGCGTTGGACCGAGACCGAGAACTGGCGGACCTCCCGCTTCGACCGTCATCGGATCCTCGTCCTCGAACGCAAGTCGGGTTTCTTCCGGAAGTTCGTCATCACCCCCAAGCACCGCTACGAGATGCGTCGCCAACTGCGTGACGCCATCGCGAAGTCCACCGGACGGGCCATGGAATCGGTGGCTCCGGAGGCGGAAGACGACACGGATGTCCTCGAGCGCCCCACGGATTCCGCCGGGGTTTGAGAAATCGACCCACTGCGTACCGGTGTAGGAGACGACGTGAGGAGTCTCAGCCCTTCCGTTCGAGCACCTTGCCGGACGCCCGTTTCACCCAGGGAGGAAGCTTGAGACTCGTGACCTCGTCTCCTACGGCATGCACGTGTAGGAGACGGCCGAAGGAAACGGCTTGCGGTGCTGCGTGTGGAGGACGACAACTCCCTTGTCGGAGCGATCTTTCCAGTTTTTCCCTGCCAGGTGCGTGTATCGAGACAGTGCTCTTCGACCTTGTTTCATACAGGGGAGCGTCAAAGCGGTTTGCGCAACAAAGCCAGGCCTCCTTACAGGAAGGCCGCGAAGCGCCCGCTGCTCCCACCTGGTTCCTTCGGTAGAAGGGGCCCGTCTCCAACGGCCATGGTGGGGATTCTTTCCGGCGACGTCTTGGTTCCGACCCAAGACGTCGCCTCTTTCATTTTCACCAGCTCCGTGTTTCCCCAAGGCGGTTTACCGCTCCGTTCGCTGGAGCCGGAAGATCCCGCGGTCGAAGGCGCTGTCGTAGGTGGCGTCGAAGCCGTTGGTCCCGATGTTGCCGGCGGTGGTGATCTTCACCCCCAGGATCCGGCGTGAACCACGGAACCGGTACTCCCCGTCCTTGAAGGCACCCGGAAGCGGCGTGCGGAAGCTCCCGGAGTGGCTTCCCCATTCCGCATGGAACCGCGCGGTATAGGCCTCCTTGCCATCGGGCCTCACCACGGCCCTCAGCGCACCGCCATGGGTGTTGTTGGTGTTCTGCCAACGTCCGATCCAACGGCCCGACACGCCGTCCGGTGCCGATGTCGGCGCTGCGGCCCATTCCTTCTCGAAGGAGCGGCAACCCGAAACCAAGAGCGCGGCGACGAGGATCGATGCAGGGCGGACCATGTCCGGATCATCGCCTCCGGGCACTGGCTGACAAGCGTCCGCGGCCGCCCTAGGCTCCTGCCGTGGCGCAGTCCGAACTCTTTGGAAACCCTCCCGCGGAATCGTTCCCGGGATCGTCGACGTCGGCGTCGGCTTCGGATGGCTCCTCGACCGCGACCTCGGCCGCACCGTTGGCCGCGAGGATGCGTCCGCGCACGTTGGACGAGTACGTCGGCCAGGGGCATCTGCTCGCCCCGGGACTGCTGCTCCGTCGGGCGATCGAGGCGGACCGCATCCAGTCGCTGATCTTCTTCGGCCCGCCCGGCACGGGGAAGACCTCGCTGGCCCAGCTGATCGCCGCGCGAACCAAGGCCCACTTCGAAAGGCTGAACGCCGTGGAGTCGAACGTCGCCGAGATGCGGCGCGTGCTCCAGGGCGCGGGCCATCGGCTCCGCAACACCGGGCAGGGGACCATCCTCTTCATCGACGAGATCCACCGGTTCAACAAGTCCCAGCAGGACTCCCTCCTGCCCGACGTCGAGAGCGGGGTGATCCGGCTCATCGGCGCCACCACCCACAACCCGTTCTTCTTCGTCAACTCGCCCCTGGTCTCGCGTTCCCAGGTCTTCGAGCTGCGGCCGCTTTCGCCGGAGGACCTCCTCGGGCTGCTGCGGCGGGCGTTGTCGGACGCCTCCCGCGGACTGGGCCACCTCCCGATCGACGCGGAGGAGGACGCGCTCCGACATCTGGCGACGGTGGCGGATGGCGATGCCCGGAAGGCGCTCAACTCCCTCGAGATCGCCGCGCTCACCACCGATCCGGGAGCCGACGGCCGGATCCGGATCGATCTCGCGGTGGCGGAACAATGCATCCAGAGGAAGGCCGTGGTGTACGACGGGGACGGCGATGCCCACTTCGACACCATCAGCGCCTTCATCAAGTCCATGCGTGGCAGCGATGCCGACGCCACGCTCTACTGGCTTGCCAAGATGATCCACGCCGGAGAGGACCCGCGGTTCATCGCCCGGCGCATCCTGGTTCATGCCTGCGAGGACGTCGGCCTGGCGGATCCCATGGCGTTGGTGCTGGCGCAGGCGGCGTGTGAGGTGGCGGCGAACATCGGTTGGCCCGAGGCGCGCATCCCCATCGCCGAGGCGGCCCTCTACGTGGCCACCGCCAACAAGAGCAATTCCGTGATCCTAGCCATCGACAAGGCCCTGGAGGACGTCCGTTCGGGGCGGACGCTCCCGGTGCCGCGGGCGCTGAGGGACGCGCACTACGCCGGCGCCAAGCAGCTAGGCAACGGATTGGGTTACCTCTACGCGCACGACTTCCCGGGACATTTCGTGCCCCAAGACCATCTCGGCGAGCCCCGACGTTTCTACGAGCCCACCGAGCAGGGAGTGGAGCGGAAGATCAAGGAACGCGTGGACCGCTGGCGTGCGTTGCAGGAGGCCGCCCTGAAGGCCCCGGTGGAAGAAAATGGGCCGGAAGCCAAGGTTAACCCCCGCTCCGCCCAACAACAGCCGGGGCGGTGAGGTCCGACAACTGCCAACTGACAAAGTCTCCTTAGCTGTTCGCGGGAGTTTTCAGTTTCAAGTTCTCAGAATTCAGTGGGGAAGCACCCGAGTCGGCGGCAATTGGTGTCCGTGGTCTGGTGAGTGTGCCACCGACCACGGACGGCGACCACGGACGGCGACCTGTCGCCCTACACATCCCCGGACCAGCGGATGATCTGGCGACGATCCTTCTTGGTCGGACGCCCGGCCCCACGGGGGCGGAACCCCGACTGCTCGGCCAGCTGCTTGACCCGCTCGAACTCGGAAGCCGGTGTGAGGTCCTCGGCGAAACCGGCCACCAACGGTGCGCCGACTCGGGATTTCGGTGCGCCGATCACGCGGTAGGTGCGGGTGATGTCCCCCGTCTGTGCGGCGACGGTCTGACCGGGACGCACCTCCATCGCTGGCTTGGGCGCGACGCCGTCCACGGTCACCTGGCCCGACCGGATGGCGGTCGTGGCGACGGTGCGTGTGCGGTAGAGGCGGACAGCCCAGAGCCATTGGTCGAGGCGCATGGAGGCAAGAATGTCGCAAGCCGACGGGGCGTCAAAACAACGAATCCGGCTCGGCTGCCGGAAAGGCGGCAGTCTTCCGAAGACGAATGGGAAGGGGAGGGACGAAGCGGCGGGATCCTTGGGGTGGCAGAACTTTTTCTTGAACGGTGGGCGGCCAGAACGGAATGTCCTGTCCACTTCGAGGCGCGCTTAGCTCAGTGGTAGAGCACATCCTTCACACGGATGGGGTCCCAGGTTCGAAACCTGGAGCGCGCACCATCTCGAATCGACCGCCGACCTCGCAATTCCACCCGGAATGCGGGGTTTTTCATTGGTTGTGGTCTTCGCGGGAGCGTCGTGGAGTGCGCGAGTCCGCTCGCGCTTTGGGGAAAGACACGGATTCAACCGGACTCACGCGGCCCCCCTGTATCAACAAGCCCCGCCGAAGGGCCCCGATTGCGCAGGGCCTTGAAGAACGCCCCACGGCCGTGGAACGTCTGGACTTCAAGGAGACTCCGATGACCCGACCCACAACCGCGGCGATGATCCTCGACGGTGGACTGGCAACCGAACTGGAAGCCCGTGGATGCGACCTCTCAGGCTCACTCTGGTCGGCCCGCCTGTTGCGTTCTTCGCCGGAGGCCATCGAGCGGCTTCACTACGACTTTTATGCCGCCGGTGCCGACTGCGCGACCACCGCCAGCTACCAAGCCAGCTATGAGGGCTTCGCTGGCATCGGGCTGGATGCCGACGAGACCACCCGGCTGCTACGGTTGTCCGTCGAGCTAGCCCGTTCGGCCCGTTCGCGGTACCTGCTAGATCACCCGGAGGATTGCCGGGATCTCTACGTCGCCGCCTCGGTCGGTCCCTATGGCGCGATCCTGCATGACGGCGCCGAGTACCGTGGCGACTACGGTCTGTCGGCAGGGCAGTTGGTCGCGTTTCATGCCCGCCGATTCGAGGTGCTGGCATCGGCCGGGGCCGACTTCTTCGCCTGCGAGACGATACCGACCATCGAAGAGGCGCGTGCCTATGTGGAACTGCTCGCGCGGCATCCGTTGGCGCAGGCGTGGCTCAGCTTCACCTCGCCGGACGGCGTTCACACCTCCCATGGCGAGCCGTTGGTCGAGTGCGCGCGCCTTCTTGACCCGGTGCCCAACGTCTTCGCCGTCGGCGTGAACTGTGTGAAGCCCGAGGTCGTCGGCGATGCGATCCGTGCGCTGAAGGCGGGCACGGGCAAATCCATCGTCGTCTACCCGAACTCCGGCGAGCACTGGGAAGGCTCCGGGAGACGTTGGCACGGAACACCGGGACATCAGATCGCGTCGCTCGCGCCCGAGTGGATTCTGTCTGGGGCGCGGCACGTCGGCGGTTGCTGTCGCGTCGGGCCCGATCAGATTGCGCAGCTGAAGGCGGCCGTGCGGCCGACCGGCATGCCGCCTGCGCCCGCACAGCGTTGACGGGTGGGGAGCTTCTCAGGGCGAACGGACGATGGGGAGATCCGGCTCGGCGGGAGCCTTCCCGCTACCTGGTCCTTCGCCAGCAGACGCCTTGGCAGATCGGCGGGATCCGCGGTCTTCGCCCCGGAACGCCTCCACGGGAACGTCGATCCGGCTCGGGATCACATCGCTTCGAGCCCGGGTGAAGACGTATGGGGCAAACACCCCATGTGAGGCGCGTTCGGGGAAGCCCAACCTTTGGGCGTTTCCAAGAATGCACACGGCGGAAATCCCCGCCCGGCGCCGGCTTGGCACCTGAAGCCTATGTCTCGAAAGAAAAGCCAGTTCGTTGTCCTCACGTCCCTGGTGCTCTCGGCCGTGTTCCCGTCGCACTCCAACGCCGCCGGCCTCCTGGGCGATGCGTCGGATTTCGCCATCCTCGGGGCGTCGACCGTTACCAGCACCGGCAACACCGTGATCCATGGGAACCTGGGCGTCTCCCCGGGCACGGCGATCACCGGGTTTCTCCCGGGAATCGTGAACGGGACCCAGTACTCCGGAGGGGCGGTCCCCCTGCAGGGTCAAGTCGACGCCTTGGCCGCCTTCGTGGCCTTGGGATCCGGTGTCTCGATCCAGAACCTGACCGGGATCGACCTGGGTGGACTCACGCTGGGAGCCGGTGTGCGCAACTTCAATTCGTCGGCACAACTGACGGGAATCCTGACCTTGGACGCGGGCGGGGACAGCAATGCGCGCTTCGATTTCCTGATCGGGAGCACGCTGACTTCCGGAACCGGTTCGATCGTCAACCTGATCAACGGCGCAAGCGCGGACAACGTGTTCTGGCAGGTGGGTTCCTCGGCGACCCTCGGTGTGGGCACGGCGTTTGCCGGAAGCATCATCGCGGACCAGAGCATCACCTTGAACACCGGGGCCTCGCTGATCGGACGGGCGCTGGCCCTCAATGGCGCGGTGACCTTGGACAACAATCTCGTCACCGCGCCGATTCCGGAAGCGGGGGCCTTTTGGCCCCTGATCGCCGGAGTGCCGGCACTCGGCCTCTGGCAATGGCGGGCGATGCGGCGTCGCAAGTCGGCCGAGACGGTGAAGTCGGTACCGATTTGAAGCCGCGGGCGGCGTCAGCGCCGGGAGGAGGGATGGCTTGGCGTTGGGTGTTGGGCCGGCTGTCCTTTCGCCGGTTCGATTCCCTGATCCGGGAGACGCACTGCCGCGAAGACGCGGACTCCCCGGACCCAGAAGGCGATCCCGGGGGCTTCTTCAGGCAGTCCTCCAGCCATGCGATTCCAGGTCCGGCCTTGATCCGTAGTCCGCAGGATGCTGGGGCCCACTCCCGCGAAGACCCGTTCGGCATCCCCGGCCATTTCCCACACCGGGCCGTCCTGTCCGTTTCCGCCCTCGGATGGCTCTGCGGTGCCGAGAAGGTCCAGTGTCGACGCGCTCCGGATCCGGCCTTGTTCCCAAACGACTCCGGCATCGTGGCTTGCGTGGAGACCGCCAGGATTGTGGCCGGCGATCAGCGTTCCTCGTGTCGCGGCCAAGGCCAGCGGCACCACCGTTCCGATCCGCTCCCAGGTTCCGGCTTCTTCGTTCCAGCGGTGAAGGCCTTGGCTGTAGAGCGCGGCGTGGATGCGTCCGCCGACCTCGGACAAGGCGAAGGCCTGTCCGAGCGCCGGCCAACCCTTGCGAAGCGCAATCCAGTTCCCGCCGGCGTCTTCGGACAGTTGCACGCCGTCCGCGTCGGTCCCGGCATAGAGCCTCGTGCCGGTCGCGTGCAGGCTCCGGATCTTGGTCGCAGCCAGGCCGACTTTCCGTTCCCAGGTCTTGCCTTGGTCGACGGAGGCGATGAGTCCATGGCGGTCGGTGCCCAGGAAGATGCGGTCGGCGTGGACGGCGATGGCGAGGATCCGGGGAGCCGCCTCGGGAAGCACCACGACCTCGTTCCAGGTCCCTCCTTCGTCGTCGCTGCGGAAGAGTCCGGCATCCGTGCCGGCAAGCACCCGGGTTCCGTCGGCGTGGACGGCATTGATCCGGGAAAAGGTGGGCAATCCTTGGGAGGCCTGGGTCCAGGTGTCCCCACCATCGCGGCTGCGAAACACGGCGAAGGAGTCGCCGCCGAGCAGTTGTCCGAGGGAGGCGAGGATTACCGCAGACCAAGACCGCAGGCGAAGGGCGCGGGATGGGATCATGGGGAACACAGCCGGCCTTCGACCGGGGTTCAGCGGTTCCGTTCGGAATCGACGGAGGCTTTGCCGGGCAACCTCGAGCTGGCGCAGAAGCGTTGTTGGTCGCGGGCCGCTTGCGGGCTCACTTCAGGTCCTCACCCGCGAGTCCGCCGGCGGTCCAGTCGAGGTTGTAGAGCAGGCGGTTGCCGTCTCGGAAGGTGTGGTTGAGACGGTCGTAGAGCGCGTACTCCGAATGGCCGTCCACGAAAAGCAGGGAGATTCCGCCGGGTCCGTGTGCGGAGCCGGAGTTGCCCTTGGAGATGTCGTTCCATCGGCCCTTGAGACTGGCGAAGCACGGGGCGATGGCCTTGCGCGACGGGGAACGGACCTCGGCGACCTTGCGCACCTTGAGGGCCGCGTTGTCGTCGGTGTGGTAGAACTGGTTGTAGTAGTAGTACGAGCAGGGGAAGAGCAGCTCGTTGGTGCGGATAGGGAAGTTGTTGGCGCTGGTCCACTCCAGGTTGAAGCCGCGTCCCTTCTCGGCCGGACAGAAGTAGAACGACCTCGAATTGGTGCTGATGTAGCGGTCCATCATCCGGAGCACATCCACGAATCCCATCTGCGGCCAGTCGCGACCGGAGTAGGGGAACTGGTCGGCGTTGTCGGCGGTGTAGAGCGCGTAGGTGAAGCCGATCTGGCGCAGGTTCGAGGTGCACCGCGCCTGGAGGGCCTTGGTCTTGGCCTTCGTGAGCGCAGGCAAAAGCATCCCGGCTAGGATGGCGATGATGGCCACGACCACGAGCAGTTCGATGAGCGTGAAGGCGCGGGACCCGAAATGGGTGCGGGACGTCGCCGAGGTCGGCGGGGCGGGGAGGAGGTTTTTCATCGTCCGAATCGCAGGCTGGAGGTGGCGTCAATCCGTCGACGGGTTCAAGCGGCGATTGGCCGGGTGGGCCTTTCGACGTCGCAGGGCGGCCCCGGCTTCCCGCCGGGACTTGCCCGTCCATCCGCGTGGCGGGAGAGTCCCCGGGCGATGATTCGAAGCGCCATCACCGTCTGTCTGGTACCCGAGGCCCGGAGCGGACCGTTCGTGCATCACGTCCCGTTGGAGCAGGGGATGGCCCTAGCCGCGGCCGACGGGTTCGACGCCGTGGAGATCTTCCCGACCCATCCCGACGACCTGGATGGGCTCCATTTGCGGGAGGGATTGCGGCAACACGGCCTGAAGCTCGCGGCGATGGGAACCGGCGCGGGCTTCCTCCGTCACAAGCTCACGCTGACGGATCCCGATTCGAGGATCCGTGCGCGGGCCGAGGACTTCATCGGCGCGGTGGTGGACTTCGCGGGCGGACATGGGGCGCCGGCGATCCTGGGATCGATGCAGGGGCGGCATGGCGGCGAGGTTTCCCGGGAGCAGGCCTTGGAGTGGTTGGCCTGGGCCTTGAACCAGTTGGGTCCGAGGGCCCACGCGCTCGGAGTCCCGCTGCTGTATGAGCCGCTCAACCGCTACGAGACGAACCTGTTCAACACCGTCGCCGACGCCTTGGCCTTCCTCGACACCCTGCGGACGCGCAACGTGAAGCTCCTCTGCGACCTGTTCCACATGAACATCGAGGAGGCGGACATCCCGACCGCGCTCCGTTTGGCCGGCGACCGGTTGGGACATGTGCACTTCGCGGACACCAACCGTCGGGCCGTCGGTCTCGGGCATCTCGATGTGGCGCCGATCGCGGCGACGTTGCGGGAAATGGGCTACTCGGGATACGTCTCGGCGGAGGTGTTGCCGTTGCCCGACGCCGCAACCGCCTCGGCACGGACCCTCGAGTCCTTCCGTCGATGGTTTCCCCGTTGAAGCTGCGCCGCGCAGTCCACGTCCCCCTTGGCTGAATCCATGAACCTGGAAAACGAAGGATCGAACCGGTGGTGGGACGTCCTGAGGCGGGGATCGCTCCTGTTCACCGGACTGTTCCTCATCCTGTCGGCACTGCTGGCGCGTCCAATGATCCTTTGGTTGTTGGATCTGCGGGTTTTGGGCCCGGGTTTGGGAGCCTTCGTGGCCGGGTGGGTCGGAATCGGAGCCGTGACGGCGGCGATTCGGCCGGACCTGTCCGGTACTGGGCGTCGAGGAGTGCTGGGGTTGCTGTTGCTGGGAAGCGTGGTCGCGACCGGCAATCTGATCGCCGTGATGCTCGCAGGGCGCAGCCAGGTCTCACTTTCCCACTTCCCGCCGGTTTCGCTCCTCGTGGCCATGCTGTTTGCCTGGAGCGCGGCTGCGACGATGGGGGATCGCCGCAGGGCGAGCGGCGTATCCAGGCTTCGGGATTGGGCTGGGATCACGGGAGCCGCCGTCGGTGCGGCGTTGGTGTTTCCGTTGGTCCAGGGTTTTGCCTTGGGCTGGTCCGACTACCGGAGACCGGCGGAGGTGGGCGTCGTGTTCGGTGCCAGGACCTATGCCGACGGCACGATGAGCGAGGCGTTGGCTTCCCGAGTCCGGGCCGGCTGCGTGCTCCATCGGGAAGGCCGGGTCCGGAAGCTCCTGTTTTCCGGTGGGCCTGGCGACGGTGCGGTCCACGAGACCGAGGCGATGCGGCGGTTGGCGCTGTCCCTGGGGGTTCCTGCGACGGACATCGAGGTCGACACCCACGGTTGGAACACCCGGAAGACGGTCGAGTTCGTCCGCTGCCATTCCGCCGCCACCGGAGGAATTGTCGCAGTGAGCGAGTTCTACCATCTCCCACGCATCCGGTTGGCGTTCCAGCAGGCTGGAATGCAGGTCACCACCGTGCCGGCCCGACCCGAGATCGCGGCCCGGTTGTTCCCGGTTCCCTCGCTCTGTCGCGAGGCGATTGCCTTCTGGGCTTACCTCTTCCGGGGAGTCCGGACACACTCACCCGAAATCCCATGCTGAAGCACCGACTCATCCATCCGAAGATCAACGAGATCCTCGGGCGCGCCGGCCATCATTCCACGATCCTGATCGCCGACGGCAACTATCCTGCCTCGACCAAGAAGGGACCGAACGCCGAGGTGGTCTGCCTGAACCTGTCGCCGGGGATGGTCCGGGTTTCCGATGTGCTGAGGGCGATCCTGTCGGCGGTGCCGGTCGACCACGTGAACGTGATGGGCATCCCCGCCGACGACTCGTATGCCGCGATGGGCGAGCCGCCGGTATGGAACGAATTCCGCCAGGTGCTGAAGGACTCCGGCTGCAAGGCCGAGCTGGAGCCGGTGCTCAAGTGGGACTTCTACAAGCACGTCGAATCTCCCGACCACGTGCTGACGGTGCAGACCGGGGACCAGGCCCTTTGGGCGAACGTCCTGCTGAAGATGGGTTGCCGCGTGGATTGAACCACGGGGCGGCGGCTGGGCGGGATCGCCCTCGGGCCTAAGGCTTCGAGGTGACCACGTCCCAGTCGAAGCCCATGGCCTCGGCGTACCGGGCGAAGGCCTTCTCATGGAGGATCAACACCGCCCGGGCGACGCTGGAGTCGTCTGCGTGACCCATGCTCGCGATGTGGTCCGGGATGATGTCGGTCTTCTTGTGGGCGTAGGTGATGGCGAAGATCGCGGAGGCGAGGGCGCTGTAGGGCAGGTCCTTGTAGGCGCCTTCGGCGACGTCTTCCACGACGTCGGCCAGGAACTCCAGCTGGTTGACCAGGTGGGGGAAGTGGGGCGCGTTGATCTGGGCGAACTCGACCTTCCAGAGCGGCAGGTTGCGCAGGACCTTCTCGAGGGTTGCGGGATTGACCTGTGCGGCCCCGTGGGCGACGTAGCTGGCGATCTCGGACATGGCGAACACGATAGGCCCGGCCGACGTGGGAGGCAATTGAGGAACCCGACACCTGTTCGGAACACCGCTTCAACACCGGAGCTTGTGGCCGCCGCGACAGACCGTAACGTCACGCCCCGATGACCTCTCGAATTCCTCCGGCGTTGATCGTTGCCGGCCTGCTCGGGTTCGGCCGCCTTGGCGGCGTCGTGGCCGCCGGGATCGAGGAACCGATCCGCGTGCTGAAGTCGGTCGGCGCGGAAGGGCTCGGCAACGCCGCGGCCCGGGACGCCTGGCGCGAGGCCACGGCCCAAGGGCTGGCCGCAGTGCCGAGCTTGCTGGAGTCGATGTCGGGTGCGAACGACTACGCCCTGAACTGGCTGCGGCTCGCAGTCGACGCGGCGGTGCAGAAGGGCCGCGACGCCGGCGCGGAATGGCCTAAGGAGCGGCTGGGTGCGATCCTGGGCGACACCCGGAACCATCCGAAGGCGCGGCATCTCGCCTTCACGCTCCTGCGGCGGGCCGATCCGGAATCGGCGGCCCGCCTGCTTGACGGCTTCATCGGGGATCCCGCGCCGGATCTCCGACGTGAGGCCGTGGATGCGCGCGTCCAGGCGGCGACCGCGCTCCTGGCCAAGGACAAGGCCGCCGGTGTCCAGGCCCTGAACGCGGCGCTCGGCCATGCCCGTGAAGCCGACCAGATCGAGTCGATCGCCAAGCAGTTGAAGGACCTCGGTTCGCCGGCGGACCTGCGGCGCGTCTTCGGCTGGGTCACCCGATGGAAGGTGATCGGTCCGTTCGACAACACCGGCGGCGCCGGCTTCACCAAGGTCGAGCCACCGGAGGAGAAGCTGGACCTCGCTTCCGAGCTTGAGGGCAAGAAGGGCCGTGTGCGGTGGATGGACTACGAATCCCGCGGCGACTACGGGGTGGTCGACCTCAACGCCGCACTGGGCACCGTGAAGGGGGCTGCCGGCTACGCGATGGCCGAGATCAAGGTGCCCGCCGCGCGCCGCGCGCAGATCCGTCTGGGTTCGGAACTCGGATGGAAGGTCTGGCTGAACGGGAAGTACCTCTTCGGCCGTGACGAGTACCACCGCGGCGCAGAGATCGACCAGTACCGCCTTCCGGTCGAACTGAAACCCGGAACGAACGTGATCCTCGTGAAATGCCTCCAGAACGAACAGACCGAGGACTGGGCCGTGGACTGGCAGTTCCAGCTGCGGGTCACCGACGAACAGGGCAATCCGATCCAATCCGAACCATGAGCACCCATTCTTCCCAACGGTCCTTCCCGGGCCTTCGCCGCCAGGTGGTCCTCGCCGGCCTACTCGCGCTTTCGACCGTCTCGGGATCGGCCGCGGACTGGGCCGGGTTCCGCGGACCCGCCGGCAACGGCGTCTCGCAGGAGGCCGGGGTTCCCGAGCGGTTGGACGCCGGTTCCATCGTCTGGGGAATCGACCTGCCCGGACGCGGCGTCTCATCCCCGCTGATCATCGGCGATCGGGTGCTGGTCACCGCATCGAGCGGTGCGCGTGGGGACCGTCTCCATGTCCTGTGCTTCCGGCTTTCCGACGGCCAACTCCGCTGGGAGCGCCAGGTCTGGGCGACCGGCCGCACGATGACCCACGAAAAGATCAGCCCCGCTGTTCCGACGCCGGTCTCCGACGGCAAGGCCGTGTACGCGATCTTCTCCTCCAACGACTGCGTCGCCTTGGACCTGGACGGCAACCTCCTCTGGTACCGCGGGCTGGGGAAGGACTACCCGAACGCCAGCAATTCGCTGGGGATGTCGTCGTCGCTGGTCTTCGCCGACGGCGTGCTCGTCGCCCAGGTGGAGAACGACAGCGAATCGTTCACCGCCGGCTTGGACGCGGCCACCGGGCGCAACCGTTGGAAGCTGGAGAGGCCGAAGCGCGCGAACTGGACTTCGCCATCGGTGATGAAGGATTCCAACGGGGCCACGCTGGTCCTGCTGCAGTCGTCGAAGGGCCTGACCGCGGTGGAACCGTCGACGGGGCGCGTGGTCTGGAACTGGGCCGAGGGCGCTTCGACCGTGCCGTCCACCGCCGTGGTGGGCAACCGGCTCTACGTGCCGTCCAACGGCCTGACCGTGTTGGAAATGCAGCCGGACAACAGTTCGCCGAAGTCCGCCTGGCGTTCGCCGCAGCTGCGTCCGGGGACGGCGAGTCCGCTGGTACTCGACGGAAAGGTCCTGGTCCTGAACGACCAGGGGATCCTGACCTGCGGCGACACCGGCGAAGGGCGGCGTCTGTGGCAGCTGCGACTCAAGGGACCGTTCAGCGCCACACCGGTGTCGGCGGGCGGCAAGATCTACTGCGTCAACGAAGTCGGAATGGTCCAGGTGGTGGATCCCTCGGGCGCCGAGGGAACCGTTGTGAGCGAACTGGACCTCGGACAGCCGGTCATCGGCACGCCGTCGATCGCGGCCGGATCGTTGTTCGTCCGAAGCGACCGCCGACTGTTCCGCATCGGACGCCAGAGTCCGCTTTGAGCCAACTATCGAGAAGGGATTGGCACGCAAAGCCGCAACGGCGCTGAGGAGCGGGAAGAGATCCGCTCGATCGCATTGCCAGATCCGTGTGCCGGACGGTGATCGTCATTTCTGTCCCAACTCCGGCGTGCCGATGACGTTTTTGCGGTTTTGCGTGAGGCCCGTCTTCGCTTCGATTGGATCGTTCCCTGAGGCGGGTCACTCGAGGGGTTGAACCGGCTTCGGCGCGATCCCGGCGGTCGCGCGTTGCCAGTTCTGGAGCAGGGCATCCTGGTTCTGGGTAGCCCATTCGAGCACCATCTGGCGCACCCGAGCCGGGGCGTTGCCGCCCACGATCCGCAGCGGCCAGATCTGGACGACGATCTCGTGATCCCCGTAGAGCGCGTGGAAGCGGGCGTCGAGCGTCCGGGTCACCAGCATCCGGATGACGATTCCATAAAACTTCGAGATGACAGGCATGGCAGGTTCTCCTTCGGCACGCGGAAGAGGGGTTGGGGACATCCGCGCGTTCATGTTCATGTTCGTTACGCGACTCCTGACCCGAGCGGTCGCGGATTGTTTCAATAAAAAAGTTCAACAAAAACGCGCCCCTGTTGAATACGCGGAAAGCGCCCCCGGCTGAACGGAGAACCGGGTGGGGACCGAAGGAGGAGCGGGGAGACGGCAGCGCCGTCGTAGAAGCGAAGGTGCCGTCAGGTGGCGCATGGCGCACCGACCTGGATGCCGTGTCTCAGGCAATAGCCGCCGTTGACGACATACTTGTCGGCCCAGTGTTTGAGGCCTTCCTGTTCCTCCGGACGCAGGGGACGGACCACCTTCGCGGGGGAACCGAGGACCATCGAGCCGGGGGGGATCTTCATGCCCGGGGTGACGAGGGCGTTGGCGCCGACGAGCGAGCGGGCGCCAATGACAGCGCCGTCGAGAACGGTGGCTCCCATCCCGATGAGACATTCGTCGCCGATGGTGCAGGCGTGCACGTTCGCGGAATGGCCGATGGTCACGAAATCTCCGACGAGGCAGGGGAAGTCGTCGGCGAGGTGGAGCACCGCGTTGTCCTGCACGTTGGAGCCGCGGCCGAGGACGATGCGGTTGATGTCGCCGCGGAGCACGGCGCCGTACCAGACGCTGGACTGGTCGCCGAGCGTGACGTCGCCGAGCACCACGGCGGTGCGGGCGATGTAGACGTCGCGGCCGAGGACCGGTCGGCGGCGGAGATGGGTGTCGAGGCGGCGGATCAGGTCTTCCATGTCGGCGGTGATTTCGGGGTTCCGATGGCCGGGGTCATTCGGCGGCGGCGGCGGTGGCTTCCTGCGCGCGGTGGAGTCGGGCGTAGAGTCCCTCGTGGGCGAGCAGTTCGGCGTGACGTCCGCGTTCGACGATCTCGCCGGCGCGGAGGACGAGGATGAGGTCGGCGTCGCGGATGGTGCCGAGCCGGTGGGCGATGACGAACGAAGTGCGATGCGACATGAGCCGTCGGAGGGCTTCCTGGATGAGCCGTTCGGTGGCGGTGTCGACGCTGGCGGTGGCCTCGTCGAGGATGAGGATCGGGGCGTCCTTGAGCAGCGCTCGGGCGATGCTGATGCGCTGCTTCTCACCGACGCTCAGCCGGACGCCGCGTTCGCCGACCTCGGTGTCGAATCCGTTCGGCAGGCGTCGGATGAAGTCGGCGGCGTTCGCGGCCTCGGCCGCGGCCTCGAGTTCGGCCGGGGAGGCGTCGAGTCGGCCGTAGAGGATGTTCTCGCGGATGGTGCCGTTGAAGAGGAACGGTTCCTGGCTCACCACGGCGATCTGGGAGCGCAGGTGTGCCAAGGGAATCGCGTGGAGCTCCTGGCCGTCGATCGTGATGCGTCCGGCTGCGGCCTCGTAGAAGCGCGGCAGGAGGTTCACCAGGGTCGACTTGCCGGCGCCGGTCGGTCCGACCAAGGCGATGGTTTGGCCGGCCTCGGCCCGCAGCGAGACGTGGCGCAGGGCGTCGGGTCGGCCTTCGTAGGCCGCGGAGACGTCCTCGAAGACGACCTCACCCCGGAACCGCGGACGCGGCGCGGAGCCGGAGTCCTCGGCGGCGCCGGCCTCGGTCTCCGAGTCGAGGATGTCGAAGACCCGTTCACCGGCGGCCCGGGCGGACTGGGACATCTGGTTGAGGGAATGGAGGACGGCCAGTGGGGCGTAGAACATCCCGAGGAAAAGGAGGAACTCCACGAGCGCGCCCGGGGTCATGGACCCGGCTAGGACTTTGCGTCCGCCGATCCAGAGGACGAGGACGGTCCCGATGGCGGAGGCGAACTGCATGGCGGGATTGTAGGCGGCCCAAGCCCGCATGATCTCGAGCGTGCCGGATCGGAGGGCATCGGCGCGGCGTGCGAAGCGTGTGTCCTCGTGGCGTTCGCGTCCGAAGAGCTTGATCTGGCGGACGCCCTGGAGGTTGTCCATGAGCAGGGCGTTGAGGGCGCTGCTGGCCTTGCTGCGTGTCCGGTAGCGTCCGGCGGCGGTGGAGGTGTACCAGATGGCCCCGCCGACAAGCAGGGGTATGGGGGCCAGCGCCACCGCGGCGAGCACGGGGTCGTTGAGGAAGAGCAGGACGGCGACGCCCACGATGCCGAGGACCGCGACCACGCCTTGCTCCGTGCCGTCGATGAGCAGCCGTTCCATCGCGCCGACATCCTCGATCACGCGGGTCATCAGGTCGCCCGTCGCGCGATGGTCGAACCAAGCCGGCTGCAGGCGTTGGAGCCTGGAGTAGAGCTCGCAACGGATGTCGAAGATCACGTTCTGTTCGAACCGGTTGTTCAGGTGGATCCGGAACGAGTTGAACAGGTCGCGGGCGGCGAAGGCGGCGAGGAGCGCAAGAATCGCCCTGCCCAGCAGGTCGTGGCGGCCCTGGGCGACGACGTCGTCGAGCACGTGCCGCGTGAGCTTGGGGAAGGCGAAGGCCGCGACCTGTCCGAGGATGGCGCAGGAGATCGTGCCGAAGGCGAGCCACGGGTAGGGGCGCAGGTACCGCAGGACGCGGCGGACGATCTCGAAGGTGGTGCGGGGTTGGACGGAGAAGCGGCCCTTGGCCTCTCCCTGGACGTGGGCAAGATAGTGCACGAGTTACTCTGAGATGGGAGCTTCCTCGGAAGCGGTGTCGCCGCCCTGCGGGAAGGCGTTCGGCAGCCAGGACCAGGCGGTGGCGAAGAGGGCCCGGGTGCCTTGGCCGACCACGGGGTTGCCATGGCCCATGAGCAGCCGGTCGAACTCCCAGGTGAGGATCCGACGGACCGAAGCGGCCACGGCCTCCTTGTCCTTCATCTGCGAACGGTAGAGGCGGCTCACCGCGAGCCGGCCATGGATGCCGTTGGCGCGGGCGAGCATCGCGGTGGCGAAGTCCACGTCGGCAGGCAGGTTGAACACCGCATCCGCCACGATCAGCGTGCGCGATGGGCGATGGCGGTAGACCAGCTCGTTCACCGACGGCATGCCGCCGATGAGTTCGATGTCGAAGACGTCGCCCCATTCCGGGTTGCCGTCCGCGGAGAGGTCCCCGGTGAAGGGGAACTTGCTGTCGGTGCGGAGGCCAGGCGCCGCCCAGAACAGCGCGGTGCGGCAGGCCGCGCGCCATCCCTCGAGGTACAGGTCGTGGAAGCGGTTCGGAGCCACGACGTGACGGACCACGCCAAGGGTGCTGAGCTCGGCTTCCAGTTCCGTCGACCATTCCACGGGCGAATGGATCCAGAGGCCGTTGGTGCCCAGGCGGACGACCGTCATCCGGTGGCCGAGTTCCATCCCGGCGACGCGGAGTGGCTGGCTACATTCCCAGATTTCGGGGGCGACTGCTTTGAGAAGGCTCATGGCGTGTGTGTCGGACGGGGCGTGGCGAGGCCGGACAGGATCAAGGTGCGGCCCAGTGACCTTCCCAGGCGTCGCGATCCCAACGGAAGCGGGCGCGACGATGGCCGGATTCGCCGAGATGCAGCCAGTCGAGTTCCCGGATGGTGGTGACCAGCACGGCGAAGTTGTCCATGGGACGGTCGCCGAACGGGATCTCCCAAGGCAGGGCGATGCGTTCGCCGGGTTTCGGAGTCGAGGCGTAAAGGCGGCGGCTTGACTGGGGCATTTCCCGCCAGATGCGGTGGGCGAGGTCGTTGTTGATGTTGACCCGCGTTTCGCCCCGCGCGCGCAGTTGTACACGGGCTACGGGATCGTAGAAGCACCAGGCCGCGACGGAGTTGATGTGCAGTTCGGCCACCTTCCGGGTGCGGTGGTCGGAGAAGCAGATCAGTGCGCGGGATTGGGGATCCGCCTCACGCAGCACGACGGTCCGCGCGTCGGGTTCGCCCAGTCCGAAGGAGGCCAGCACCGGCGTCCTCCAAGCGAAGGAGTGGTCGGTGGTCGCGGTGGCCAGGGCTTCCCAGATTTGGGTGTGCAGGATCTCGAGGTCGTCTTCAGACCAGGCGATGGCGTTCATGGAAGGGTGCGTCAGCGGAGCAGGGCGGTAGCCTCGGCTTCGGGCGTCGGCTTCCTGCGTCGGTGGAGCGTGTAGGTGTTGGTGGCCGAGATCGAGTCCCCAAGCGAAAGCGTCCTCAGCGGCCCGAGCGTCTCCAGTTCGACGTATTTCGCCGGATCCCCGTTGGTGTAGACCTCGGCGCTGCAGCCGCCGTCGGGGTAGGTGCCCTCCGTCTCGCGGGGGCACTCGATCATCAAGGACGCCGACTTACCGACCCAGAGCATCCGGGAGGCGTCGTTGCCGATCTTGTGGCCGCCCTTCGGGGCCCGTTCCATGGCCACCCGGCGGAACGCGAAGCGAAGGAAAGGACTCGGCCAATCCCAGGTCGTCGCCAATCCGCCTTGGAAACGGCTCTTGGCCGGGATCGGCAGGAAAACTTTCTCGGGATCCTTCAGTTGACTGATCACCCACACCGCGACCTGCACCGGGTCTCCTTGAACCTTCTGGTATGTGGTGACGATCCGCATCACGGGTCGTCCCTCGTCGAGGGTGATGCGGCGTTCGGTGCGGATGCCGAACTTCGGACTGGCCGGCGAGACCAGGAGGAAACCGCCGCGACCGTCGGGCATGCCGTCGAGGGCCTGCCGGTCGAAGACGTCCGGCGGGGGCCAATTCCAGGCGGACTGGGGCGCCGGCCAGGTTTTGTCGCCGCCGAAGCTGCCAGGTGTCGACCAAGGTTGCTCCGGCATCGGCTTGCCGGCGAGGTCGGGATTCTCCCAGAAGACACCTTCCTCGCCTTTGAACCCGAA
>JAIXUV010000353.1 GCA_027483345.1 Verrucomicrobiales bacterium
GCCGCTGCCTCCGCGTCCTCAGCCCGCAACCGCGGTGTCGTCTCACAGATCGACACGACCCAACCCGCCGCGCCGAGACCCTCCGGCGACCGCCTCGAGTACTTCTCGGGTGCGGCGACGGCCCCTGCGGCGCCGAGGTCGAAGGTGGAAGCGTCCAAATCTGATCGCGGGTACGCCAAGGCCGACAGCCTGACGGGCCTGACGACAAAAGCGGCCGGGAAATCCAGTGCCAGGGAACTGGCGGAGTCCGTCGCCGAGTCGAAGGAGCCCGTGCGGCTTGAGCTCAGGCGTCATCCGGAGGCGGAATCCCTGTATCGGTTCGCCACTCCGGAGGCGCGTGGTTTCGGCGAGCGCTACCAACCGGTCGTCGAGAACCCTTTCCGCGAGGTCGCCGCCGCGCCGCTTTCGACCTTTGGCATGGACGTCGACACCGCGAGCTACGCCAACGCCCGTCGGTTCCTGCGCGAGGGTTCCCTCCCGCCGCGCGACGCCGTCCGGCTTGAGGAGCTGGTGAACTACTTCCCCTACGACTATGCCGGGCCCAAGGGCCGTGAACCCTTCGCCGCGAACGTCGAGGTCTCGGACTGCCCGTGGAACCCCGAGCACCGCCTCGTGCGCATCGGCCTCAAGGCCCGTGACACCGACGTCCGCGAACGTCCGCGGGCCAACCTCGTGTTCCTCGTGGACGTCTCCGGTTCCATGGCACCCGAGAACAAGCTGCCGCTGGTGCAGCGGTCGCTCCGGCTGCTGCTCGACCAGCTCGACCCGAAGGACCAGGTCGGGATCGTCACCTACGCCGGCGAGGCCGATGTGGCGCTCGAGCCGACGGCGGTCTCGCGCAAGCCGGACATCCAACGCGCCATCGATGCCCTGCGCGCCGGCAGTGGCACCCACGGCAGCGCGGGCATCGAACGCGCCTACGCCATGGCCACCAACAAGTTCATCCGCGGAGGCGTCAACCGGGTGATCCTCTGCACCGACGGCGACTTCAACGTCGGCGTCACCCGCCGCGAGGACCTGCTGGCGCTCGTGACCGACAAGGCCCGGTCGGGCGTGTTCCTGAGCGTGCTCGGCTATGGCGGCGACAACCTCCGCGACGACAACGCTGAGCTGCTCGCCGACCGCGGCAACGGCAACTACAGCTACATCGACTCCTTCACTGAGGCCCGGAAGGTCCTGAAGGAGGAGGTCCGCGGGAACCTCCAGACCGTCGCCAAGGACGCGAAGATCCAGGTGGAGTTCAACCCGGCCCGGGTTGTCAGCTGGCGACTTCTGGGCTACGAGAACCGCTCCCTTGCCGACCGCGACTTCAACGACGACCTCAAGGACGCCGGGGAGGTCGGCGCCGGGCAGGCGGTCACGGTCCTCTACGAGATCGTCCCCGCCGCCGGTCGGAAGCCGGGTGTCGATCCGCTGCGCTACACCAAGGCCGATGCGGCCGCGCCTTCGAAGGTGGCCAATGGCGACGAACTGCTGAACCTGAAGGTCCGCTACAAGGAGCCCGAAGCCGAGGCGAGCCGCCTGCTCGAGGTGCCGGTGCGGGATCCGGACCACGACGCCCTGGCGGCCACCGCCGACTTCAAGTTCGCCGCCGCCGTGGTGGGCTACGGGCTGATGCTCCGGGACTCGCCGCAGAAGGGCGACCTGACGTGGGACAAGGTCCTGAGGCTGGCCGAGGAAGGCCTGGGCCCGGACCGCGAGGGCTACCGCGCCGAGTTCATCGACCTCGTCCGCCGCGCCAAGCAGCTCTCCGGCCGCTGAATCCGCCGACGGACCTTCGCAATGGAGCCGGGGAAGGTTTCGCCATCGCCATCGATTCGCCTCGATCCAACGGTTGCCGGGTACCCGGGCCTCCAGCCTGGCTTCCCAACCTCCCATGTTCGTCAGCCCGTATCAGAAGCTCGGCGGCCTGGTCTGGATCCCCCGCATGCTGGGGAAGATCCGTCTGCAAACCCGCGGCCAATTGCCGGCCGACTACCTTCCCTACATGGGGCTTGGATTCGACCGCAGGTGCGTGCGGTTCCTGGGAGTGGACTACGGTGCGTTGGTCGGGAGGGTCGCTGCGGGCGGGACGGACGAGGAGATCCTCGAAGGGTGCTTTGCCACCGGAAGGCGGCCCACCGAGTCCGAGATCCATGTGTGGAACGAATACATGATCAAGCGGGGTTGACCTGACACCGACGCATCACCGCACGAGCTGCAGGAGTACAAGGACAAGTAAGGCCTGGGCCACCGATCCGACGTCCTCACCTACTTCGACTTCTACGAGGTCGACGAGGTCGACGAGGGGCGGAGGCCCTGAACCGCTTGGAATGGCCTCCTTTGGCGGTGGGTCCGATGTGGTTCACGGGATTCGTCGGGCCCTGATCGGATGAAGGTGGTGGTTCCGCCGTGCGCGGTTCCGAGACGATGAGGCTTCGCTGCGGAGGAGGGGATCCGGGCAAGGAGTTCGGCTTCCTTGAACGGGGTGGCCTCCGATCGAGTCCGAGCGTTTCTCGATCCAGCCCTTGGGCTCGAACTTCCGTTGCCCTTTTCGGTCGCTTCGACTGCGGTGGCAGGCATCGAAGACAAGAATCCCAGAATGACCACCAAAGCACCGCTCGGCCTCACCCGGAGTTTACTGCTCCTTCCGACTCTTCTCCTTGGCCTGCAAGCCGGTTGTACCTCGCGACCCCCGCCGGATTCCGCGCTGCAGCGACTCCAGGGAACCTGGGAGGGAGTCGCGGTGGGGGGCAAGCCGGGTGAGAAGGTCACCATCAAGATCTCAGGCGACTCCTTCCACTTCCATCGGGACTCGGACTTCTGGTTCAAGACCAGGATCGCACTGCCACCCGGCACGGAACCGCAGCAGATGCTCGCCACCATCTTGGACAGCGCGTCCGCAGGCGACACCGTCGGCCAGGTGATCGGTGCCATCGTCAAGATCGAGGACGGAACCTTGATTGTGGCGACGAAGGGTGGCGATGGACCTTCCGAGCAGACGCCGAAGGGTTTCGATGTCACCCAGGAAGCGGGACTGAACCGCTTCGATCTCCGGAAAGTTCCGCGACCTTCTGCTAGGTAGACCGGGAATGTCGCGTGGTGGGTCGTCGGGATGTTGCGTGTGCCCGACGAGCACCGGTCCCAGTCGGACGAGACCGGGGACAGGTGCTCCCGGTCTCGGCCGCCATGGAATCCGTGTCGCTCTCCCCCTCCGTGTCCTCCGAGTCTCCGTGGCAAACGTCGGTCAACGGTCGACGACGATGCGGGCGAGGCGGTCGCTCGGGGCGCCGGTGAACCAGCCGCCGTACTCCACGAAGTAGAGCGCGCCGTCCGGTCCTTCGGTCATCGCCAGAATGCCGCCCACGAAGCCGCGGGCGAACGGCTCGGTCTTCTCCACGTTCCCCGAGGCGTCCGTGCGGGCGAAGCGGATCCAACGACGGACGTAGTCGGCGTAGAACATCCCGCCGTGGAACTCCTTCGGGAAGTCGCCGGGTTTGCCGGTGGAGCGGTACAGAGGGCCGGAGGTGGCGTTGCCGCCGGCGTTCTTGCCCTCGTTGTCGTGGTTGTAGGCGATCCACGGCGGGACGGCGTCCGGCAGCGGGCAGGGGACGTTGCCGAAGGTCGCCGAGTTCGTGCCCATGCAGCGCGGCCATCCGTAGTTGGCTCCGGGTTGCAGCCGGTTGACCTCCTCCCAGTCCACCGGACGGTCGTAGCCGATCTCACCGACATACACCGTGCCGGTCTTCGGATCGATGTTCAGCGAGTACGGGTTCCGATGTCCGTAGGTGTACACGGCCGGATGGGCGTCGGTGCGGCCGACGAAGGGGTTGTCCTTCGGGATCGAGCCGTCCCGTGCGATGCGGAGCACCTTGCCCTGGAGCGCGGTGAGGACCTGCGGCGGGTTCGTCGGGTCGTTCCAGAACTTCTCGGTGTCCGAGGACACGTTGTTGTCGCCGGCGGTGACGTAGAGGTGTCCGTCCTTCGGGTGGATCTCCAGCGCGCCGCCCTGGTGGAAGCCACGGAGCGACGGGATGGTCAGGAGGATCTTCTCGGAGCCCTCGACGATCCCGGTCGCCTTGGCCGGGTTCTTCACGGTGAACCGGGAGACGCGGTTGCTCCAGGCGGTGGCGTTGGTCGGGGCCCACGGGGCGTAGTGGACGTAGATGAAGCCGTTGCGGAGGAAGTCGGGGTCGAAGTCGATGCCGTGGAGTCCGCGCTCGTTCGCCTCGCCTCCGGGAATGGGTTCCCAGCACACGTTCAGCTTGGCCACCTCGGAGTGGGACTTCGTCGGGAAGTCGTAGGCCCAGATGTTCCCGCGGCGTCCGGTGAACCAGAGGCGTCCGTCCGGAGAGAAGCGGAGGGCGACCGGCTCGGGGATGTCGCCGGAGACGAGCGGTTCGTAGCGGAAGCCGTTGAGCACGCGGACGGCATTGGTGGCCTTCGGGGCTGCGGGGGCCTGGTCGGCTCCGAGGAGCGCCGGGACGAGCGCCAGCAGCAGGGCCGCGGCCCGGAATGAAGCGGGGAATGGGAACATGCGGGGCAGGTAGATGGCCTGACGACGTCGCCGAGTCAAACCTCGGGCGGCGATCGCGTCGGGGAATCGGATCACAAATGGACCTCCGCCGTCACAGACCGTCACGGACACGGACTTGCAAGCGGTTCGGTGTGGCGCGAACGTCCTACATCTTATCACCCGGTTTCCAGATTCCATGATCACCCGCCGTCACGCCCTCAAGTCCGCCGCCGTCATGGCGGCCGCCTTCGCCTCCTCGCCGATCCGTACCCTGGCCCAGTCCACGGAAGGCGCCCACAAGCTGCCGCCGCTGGGCTACGCCTACGACGCGCTCGAGCCGTTCTTCGACGCGAAGACGATGGAGATCCACCACACCAAGCACCACCAGGCCTACGTGACCAAGCTCAACGAGGCGCTGCGGGACCATCCCGACCTGCAGAAGCTTTCCGTGGAGGAACTGCTCAAGGACCTCGACAAGGTCCCCGAGTCGATCCGCGGCGCGGTGCGCAACCACGGTGGCGGCCACTACAACCACACCCTGTTCTGGCAGTGCCTGAAGAAGGACGCCCGTCCGCTGAACCCCGATGGCAACCTGATCAAGGCCTTCGGCGAGCTGTTCACCTCCGAGGACGACGCCAAGGAGCAGTTCGTGAAGTCCGCCATGGGCGTGTTCGGCAGCGGATGGATCTGGTTCGCCGTGGACAAGGAGAAGTCCCTGAAGCTGGTCACCACGGCCAACCAGGATAGCCCGCTTTCCAAGGGCATGACGCCATTGTTCGGCCTCGACCTGTGGGAGCACGCCTACTACCTGAAGTACCAGAACAAGCGGGCCGACTACGTCCAGGCCTTCGCCGCCCTGATCAACTGGGAGTTCATCGAGGCCCGCTACGACAAGATCGTGGCCTGATCC
>JAIXUV010000289.1 GCA_027483345.1 Verrucomicrobiales bacterium
TTGGTGCTGAAGAACGGCTCGAAGATGTGGGGCAGGTGCTCGGGATCGATCCCGGTGCCGGTGTCGCGGACGGTGAGGCACACATACTCCCCCGGAGCCGCGTCGGGATGCCGGGAAGGTTCGGAGGACAGGACCGAGACGGTCGAAGTCGCCACCGTGAGCTGGCCACCTTTGGGCATCGCATCCCGGGCGTTGATGGCGAGGTTCAGGAGCACCTGTTCCATCATCCCGAGGTCGGCGTTGATCCTGGGCAAGCCGTTCACCGAGACCGCCTGGAGCACGATGTGGTCCCCCAGGAGTCGAAGCAGGGTCCTCGAGAAACCCGAGACGACCTCATCCAACTGCAGCTCGGTGACCACCGGTGCGTGCTTGCGGCTGAAAAGGAGCAGCTGCCGGGTGAGGCGAGCGGCGCGACCGGAGGCGGCGATGATCTCCTCGACCAGCTCCAGGTCGCCGGTGCTTCGCGACCGGATCAACGAGGCGTTTCCCTCGATGACCGTCAGGAGGTTGTTGAAGTCGTGGGCGACGCCGCCGGCAAGTTGGCCCACGGCCTCCATCTTCTGGGCCTGCAGCAGTCGGGACTCCAGCCCCCGGCGCGTCTCCTCGGCCCGCACACGGTCGCTGACATCCCTGCAGGTGACCGTGAAAAGCCATTGTCCATCGAGCAGGGACTTGGAAATCGAAGCCTCCAATGGGAACTCCTCCCCGTCGGACCGCAGGCCGACAATGGTCGTGATCCGTCCGACTTCCCGGGAGTCCTCCGGCCCGTCCGCAAAGGACCGGAAGTGTTCCGGATGACGACCGCGGAACCGCTCCGGCATCAGGACCTCGATGGTCTGTCCTCGGACCGACCGGAAGGATCGCCCAAAGATCCGCTCGGCGGCGGGGTTGAAGAGGACGATCCGGCGGGACGCGTCGACGCTGATGATCGCGTCCATGGCGGAGAGGATCACGCTCTCGAGCCTCTTCCGGTGCTGTTCCGAATCCTGGGCGCTCCTACGGCCTGCGGTGACATCCTCCATGACGAACACCGCCCCTCCGATCCGGCCCCCGTCGTCGTGCCAGGGTCTCGCCTCCCAACGGAACCAACGGGTGCCGCCGTCGGGGTCGTCGGCCTGTTCGGATTCGGACCCGAGAACCTCCCCGGACAGTACGCGTCGCCAGGCCTCCTCCCATTTGGCGGGCATCCGGGAGAATTGGGCCGGCGGGCCCGATGGCTCACCGGGTCGGGCGACGGGACCGAACTCCGTGTTCCATCTCCGGCTGGCCGCCAGACAGCGCCTCTGGAGGTCGAACATGGCGAGTGCCGCCGGTGCCCGATCCACGAAGACCTGGAGACGGCGCTCGCTTTCGCGCAACGCCGCATCGGTCCGGCCCTGCTCGGCCCGCAGGGTGGTGATCATGAGACCCAGGAACGCGTTGCCGACGATGAAGGCCCAGAGCACGAACGTCGCGTTGCCCTGCCCCTGGATGTGGAAGGGTCCCCTCCCGAGGGCGGTTGCGAGGGCGGCCAGGCCGGAGACATAGACGGACGCGGCCGTGGCTCCTGCGACGCCGAACCGGAACGCGGCCCAGACCACCAGGGGGCCGGTGACGAGAGTCAGGGGCAGCAGGCGGCCCACATGCGAGTCCGGACTGAAACCCAGCCAGCCCACGCCGGCGAAGGCGGCGACGAACAAGGCCGCCTCGCGATGCCTCGACCACAGGGACGTGAGGTCGGACCGGCGGACGGCCAACAGGAAGGAACCGACGGTGAGCACGCCGCCGGTGTCCCCAAGCCACCAGCGGAGGAAGGTGAGCCCCGCCCTGTTGGCGGTGATCACGTCGGACAAAAGCAGGGCGAGAGCCCCGCCGAGGCCGGAGACCATCATGCCCACGAACGCAGCGAGGCCGAACATCGCACCGTCCCTTCGGGTCTGGAAGGTGGTGTCCACCCGCAATCGGTCCAGGACCCGTCCAACGACCAGCGGGGCGGACGCATTGGTGACGGCAAGCAAGGTCGAGACCCACCACGGATGGTCCAGCGACCGTTCCGCAAACAGCGCCCCGAGGAAGACGCCGATCCAACAAACTCCGCCCCACCGCACGACCGCCGCCACCGCCAGGCCTGTCGCCGGCCAGACCAGCGTGGTGCTGTCTACGGGATCCCGCAGGACCAATCCGAACCGCGCCGCGGCATAATAGGCGGCGGCGACCGCCACCACCTTCGCAAGCAACAATGACGGTGAGGATCCCATGGTACCTCCGTGTCTTCCGGAACCTGCAGGCTCCGACCGGCAACCCGGTCAGGAAACCCGCCGATCGAGTCCAACACCGTTGGGAGGTGATTCCAAGGACGCTTCCGCGAGGGAAGACCCGTTCAGTCAACCGCCTTGAGCAGGGCCTGACCGGTGGGATTCAGGCGCCGGAGCGTGTGCAGCGGCTCAGGAACCTTGAACATGCGCTTCAATCCGCGATCCGCGAGCGCACCGGCGGGAACCCGGGAGATGAACTCGAAGAAGTTCTTCTCCACCCGGTCCTTGAGCAGCTTCAGACCCAGCTTGGTCTCCCAGAACTCCTCCTCGATCGCCGCCAACGCACGGGACGCCTCCTCGGGCGGCAGGTCCTCGCGTCGTGCCAGCACCCAGACCAGCTCAGGATCCTCGGGAAGCACCACCGGGAGCGGGACGTAAGGCACCTTGACCTCCTCCTCGTCCACCGCCCCCGGCGGCAGGACCTTGACCCGGTTGGTGATGGTGCGGTCCGGCAGGACGATCTCCACCTCGACGGAGTCCCCCTTCTCGGCCGGTGTCACGGTCACGTTCGATTCGCCGAAGTTGGTCGCAAGGCGGCTCTGGAGTTCCGCGACCGTGTCCGGTTCCAGGTTGGGAAGCCGTCCTTCGGTGCAGAGCTTCTCCAGCGACTTCAGGTTGTTGATGAGCCGGACCTCCTGGGCCACCCGCTCGTAGATGGCGGCGGCGAGTCGCGGATCGGGGGTGGCCTTGGGAAGGATGCGCTGGAGCAGGTCCAGGAACATCGCGTCGTTCATCGCTTTGGTTTTCATCTCGGGACCGACGGGACCTTTCCGGCGGGGCGCGGTTCTCCCCCACACTCTGGCGGGAAGCAACGGCATTGGCGGGAAAGTTGTTCCCACGGTGAACAACGTGGAAAGCCGGCCCGCCCGAGGGACATCACTCCGACGTGAGCGCCGCCCGGGCGTCGTCCCCGGCGCCGGTCTTCTCCAGGAAGTAGTCGTAGCCGCCGGCGTACGGCATCAGGCGTCCGCCGGCCACATGGAGCACCTTGGTCGCGAGGCGTCGGATGAAGTGCACGTCGTGCGAGATGAACAGCAGCGTGCCCTCGTAGCGTTCCAGCGCGAGGGTCAGCGATTCGACCGTGGTGATGTCGAGGTGGGTGGTGGGCTCGTCCATCAGCAGGAGGTTTGGCGGATCGACGAGGAACTTCACCAGGTTGAGGCGGCTCTTCTCGCCACCGCTGAGCACGCCCGTGATCTTGTAGATCTCCTCCTTGCGGAACATGAAGGATCCGAGGATGGCGCGGGCCTCGTCCTCGCGGAGCGCCGGGGCGCAGGCGAGCAGTTCCTCGAGCACGGTTCGTTTCGGGTCGAGCGTCCCGGCCCGGTGCTGGCTGAAGTAGCCCAGCTTGGCGTTGTGGCCGAGCTTCACCTCGCCCTTCTGGTGCGGGACGACCCCGGCGATGATCTTCAGCAGCGTGGACTTGCCCGCGCCATTGGGTCCCACCAGGACGGTCCGCTCCCCGCGCTCCACCATCAGGTCGAGGCCCGAATAGACGACGTGGTCGCCATAGGCCATGTGGATGCCTTCGAGGGTCACCGCCCGCTGGCCGCCGCGCGGAGGTGGCGGGATCTGGAATCGGAAGGGCTTCCTCGGAGGCGTCGGCTTCTCGATCAGCTCCATGCGCTCGATCTGCTTGAGCTTGGACATCGCCTGCGAGGCCTTCGAGGCCACGGAACGGAAGCGGTCCGCGAACTCCTGAAGCGACTGGATCTCCTTCTGCTGGTTCTTGTACGCGGCGAGGTGCTGCTCGTAACGCTCCTCCCGCTGCTTCAGGAAGTCCGAGTAGTTGCCGCTGTAGGAGACCAGCTTCCGGTCGGCGATCTCGTGGACCTGAGTGATGATCTCGTCCATGAACTGCCGGTCGTGCGAGATCAGCAGCAGGGCGCCCGAGTAGTTCTTCAGGTATCCCTGCAGCCAGAGCAGCGACAGGAGGTCCAGGTGGTTGGTCGGCTCGTCGAGCAACAACAGGTCGGGCTCCATCACCAGCAGCCGGGCCAGGTGGGCCCGCATCACCCAGCCGCCGCTCATCTCGCGCGCCTTGCGGAGGAAGTCGGCCTCCTTGTAGCCGAGTCCCTTAAGCATCTTCTTCGCCTTGGCCTCGACCTGAGGGTCGTTCAGCGCGGAATGCTTCGCATGGGCCTCCATGTAATCCGGGCTGTCCACCGCCCCGGCGGCCTCGAGATCATGGAGCTTCTTCTCCAGGAGGGGCAGTTCCCCGGCTCGGCCGGTCGCCACCTCGAGCACAGTCTCCTCCCCGATCGCCTCGCCCTCCTGGGGAAGGTAGCCCACCATGGTCCACGGGTCCCTCTCGATCGCCCCTTCGTCGGGGACGTTCTTCTTCAGGATCAACGAGAACAGCGTGGACTTGCCGGCGCCATTGGGTCCGACCAGGGCGATCCGGTCGCCGTAGTTCACCTGCATGGAGGCGTTCTCGAACAGGGTCCGTCCGGCGACGGACATCTTCAGATCACGAATGGAAAGCATGGTGCGATTCGGGCGGCGGAACGATGCCGGCCCCGGTGGCCGATCTTCCATCCCTTTCTGCTTGGGCACCACGATTGGGGCGGGGACCAGGGCATCCGGGCGCGACCTTCGGGCGCCAGGAAGCCCCTGCTACGGCGTCCGATTCGTTGGCAATTTGTGCCCGGGGAGCTTAGGTCTGAGGCGCCATCGGCCGATGCTCAACCCAGCGATTCACCCCGCCGGGTGACGTGGAATGCCTGTGACCCCAAGAAAGCGTGGAAACGGCGGCTCGGATCCGGGAGTCGGAAAACCTCCGGATTCGAACGGCGCCAAGAAGGATACGGTGCCCGGAAACGGGCTCGGCATCGCCCTGCTCCACGCCTTGGACCAGTCGCCGGACCTGGTGATCCTCGTCACCGCCGAAGGGAACTGCATCCACAAGAACCAGTCCGCCGCTAAACAGCTGCCCGCCGCACGTGGAGAGACGATGCGGTGTCTGCTGGCCCTCTTTCCGGTCGCGGAGTCGCAGGCCACGATCCGAGAAGGCCTTCGGACCGCCTTCGAAAAGGGATGCTGGTCCGGCGAGACGTTGATGACCGGCAGGAATGGCCTCGAGACCCCGGTCTCCGTCGTGATCACTTCCGCCGCGAAATCGGAAGGGGAACCGGTCGCACTGGTGCAACTGCGGGACCTTTCCACCCGATACAGCGCGGAAAGCGCACTGGCCGGTGCCCTCCTCCGTTCCCAAGACGAGGAACGTCGCCGGATCGGCCGCGAGCTGCACGACTCCACCGCCCAGGTCCTCGCGGCGCTTGAGATCGGCCTGAGCCGCCTCGAACGGGTCTTCGACTCCAACCATTCGCCGCACACCGACACCGTGCGGGAATGCATCCGCCTGGCTGCCCGATGCTCCCTGGAGCTGCGGACCATGTCCGCCCTGCTCCACCCGCCGCTCCTGGAGGACCTCGGCCTGTGCAACACCCTCCGGTGGCATGTCTCCCGGTTCTCCGACCGCAGCGGCATCCGGACCGAGCTGGAGGCACCGGACGACGACACGCGTTGGCCGGGGAACATCGAACTGACCCTGTTCCGCATCGTCCAGGAATCGCTTTCCAACATCCTCCGCCACTCCGAAAGCAAGAGGGCCACCATCCGGCTCGGCACCCGCGGACGAAACGTCCGACTGGAGGTCGAAGACTACGGGAAGGGTCTTCCCGAGAAGATCCAGCGACAGATGGACTCCCCCGGCACCGGCGTCGGCCTCTCCGGCATGCGCCAGAGGGTGCGCGAGCTCAACGGTCGCTTCTCGATCGAGTCCAAACCCGGACTGACGCGGATCATCGCCACCATTCCCCTTCCTTCCGAATCACCATGAGCGACTACAACATCGTCATCGCCGATGACCACGAAATCGTCCGCCGGGGCATCCGCTCCGCGCTGGAGGAACTGCCCGAGTGCCATGTGGTGGGAGAGGCCGCCGACGGCGAGGCGGCACTGGAGCTGGTGCGCGCCCACCGACCGGGCCTCGCCGTGCTCGATGTCACCATGCCCCGGATGAACGGCTTCGAGACCGCCGCCGCGATCCGGGAGGTCTCGCCCGAGACCGCCGTGCTCGTGCTGACCATGCACGAGTCCAACCAGGTCGTCCGCGAGGTGCTCCGCGCTGGTGCCAAGGGCTACCTGCTCAAGTCCGATGCCGGCCGCGAGCTGGCCGAGGCGGTGACCGCCATCCGGCAAGGCCGCACGTATTTCACCCAGCGCGTCACCAGCATGGTCGTCGGCGAGTTCGTCGGCGAACGCCCGCCAGCCCCGGTCGAGACCGCCAACCTGTCCCCGAGGGAACGCGAGATCGTCCGCCACCTCGCCCAGGGCAAGAGCAACAAGGAGGTCGCCTCCGAGCTCGGGCTCTCGGTGAAGACCGTCGAATCCCATCGGACCAACGTGATGCGCAAGCTGGCGGTGCATTCCGTCGCCGGGCTGGTCCGCTACGCCGTCCGCGAGGGACTGGTCGACGCCTGAGCCGACGGGCCGACGGAGAGCCCCGGACGGCTCCCGCCGATCAGGATCGCCGACCGGGGATGCGCCCGATGAACACGGCTTCGTGGAGGAAATGGGCCGCCCATTCGCGGGCCTCGCGGACCTCATGATCACCACCGCCCTCCACCACGAACCGCCCATCCCAAAGCCGGACGAGTTGCGCCCGCCCGAATCGGGCCATCGTCTCCCCGGCTGCGGTTCCCGGGATCAGGACCATCAGTGCTTTCATATGCCGGCAATCCTGTCCCGGGGCCTGGGACAAATGCCGTCCATCCCCGGAAGGCCCCGCCATTGACCCCCCTGCAACCGATCCACACACTATGCCCCCGATGTCGATTGCCCCATCCAGCCCAAGCCCGGAGGTCGATGTTCCACTGAAGGGGAGGGCCGGTGTTCTGGGACTGCTGCTGGGATGCTTCTGGGTCTGGGCGATCTGGATCTGCGCCGGCTTCTGGTCCACCGACGACAACTACTCCTACGGCTTCATCGTCCCGGTCCTGATGGGTCTCTACCTCTGGAGACGCCTCGGCACCCAAACCGAGCGGTTCTGGACCTCCCTCGGCCCTGCGGCAGGAGCCGGCGTTCCCTGGAACCGTTGGCTGCTGGCGGTCCCGGCGCTGGCGCTCTTCCCGGTCGAGGTCTACCGGAGCGAGTACCACCAGTCCGGCATGGTGCTTTGGGCGATCAACCTCGCCGCCGTCGGCCTGACCCTCGCCGCCATGTTCTGGACCGGCGGACGGAGGCTGGTCCTTTGCGGGGCGTTCCCGGTGCTCTTCTTCCTCACGTCGGTTCCATGGCCGGACCGCATCGCACACCCGCTCCAGCAGAACCTCATGATCGGCGTCGCCCAGATCGTGACGGAGCTGCTCTGGTGGCTGGGCATCCCGGTCGAGTCCGGTTCCGGCGCCGTGCTCAAGCTCAGCAAGGGAACCGTCGGCATCGTCGAGGCCTGCAGCGGCATCCGGTCGCTCCAGTCCGGACTCATGCTCAGCCTGGCGATCGGCGAACTGCTGATGCTCACCACGCCGCGGCGCGTGGCCCTCGTGCTCCTGACCACCGTCTTCGCGCTGATCAGCAACTTCGCCAGGACCTTCGCCCTTTGCTGGATCATGGAGAAGGAGGGACCGGAGGCGATGGAACGGGCCCACGACTGGGTCGGGAATACCGCGATGTACTCGTTCTACGCGATCATCTGGTTCCTGGGGAAATGGCTGGTCGGGAAAAGCACCGCCGGCGACGTCTGGCCCACCAAGCGCCCCAAGGACGCCGTCCCCTTGGTTCGCCAACTCCGCTGGGACCGGGTGCCCGACATGCGCCCCGTCCTGGCCGTGCTCGTCCTGTGCTTCGTCGTGGTCCACTCCTGGTACGCCATACTCGCCAGGAAGGCCAAGCCGCAGACCGAGCCCTACTTCACGGCACAGTTCGACAAACGGCCGGGAATCAAAAAGAACCACTTCGACGAAGGGGCGTGGAACCAGCTCCGTGCGACATCCGGCGAGAGCCTGCGGTTCACCAACGCGCTCGCCCCGTTCGGATTCGTCGACGCCTACCACCTCTTCTGGCGTCCCTCCCCCCAGAGCAAGCGCGCTCTCGGACACCGGCCCGACAGCTGCATGCCGGGGTCCGGCTGGAAACAGGTGGGCGGGGTCTCGACCACGAACGTCGTCATCGAGGGGGCTTCGCTCCAGTTCTACGTCTTCCACTTCGAACGCGAGGACGTGAAGGCGGTGCAGCTCTGGGGCGTTTGGCGCAATGGACGTCCCGTGGTGATGAGCTACGAGGCCGGGTACACACCACACCCGGAGGTCTACCAGCCCTGGCCCACGGATCGCCACCTCCTCGGCGTGGAGCTGGTCTCCTGCTTCGTCCCCTACCCCTTGACCCAGAGGGAGCCGCCCATCGGCGTGGCCGCGGCTTCCCTTTCGGAGATGTTCCAATACCGGCCGGTCGGGCCCTAGCCTCCCGATGAACGGACCCGTCGATCCGCAATCCACCAGGTCCCAAACCGGGCCTCGCGGTCCCCGGCGTCCACGGCGACGCTCGACTTCCGGACGCATCTTCCGGCTGCTGGGATGGGTGACGGTGGTCGCCCTGGTCCTGGGGGTCTCCGCGAAGCCCGCCTACCGTCTTGCCAAGGGATGGAACGCCCGCGCCAAGGCCCGGGAGGTGGAATCGCGGATCGCCGACCGCAGATTCGAAGGCGCCTTCGATCTGGTGCGGTCCGCGGTCCGCCTGGCGCCCGATGATCCCGAGGTCCTCCGCGCCACCGCCCGCCTGCTGTCCTTCGGCGGAGCCGAAGATGCGGTGACCTACTGGCAGCGATATCTCGCCGTGGCCGGTCCGAGGGCCGACGCGAAGGAAAGGGCCGAGTATGTCGAGGCCGCGCTCCTCGCCAACCGCCTCGATCTCACCCGCCCGATGCTGGCCGAACTGGTCAAGTCGAGCCCCACCAACCCGGTCTTCCTGCGGCTCCTCGTCCGCCAGCACCTGCTGTTGCGGGACATCCCGCGCGCAACGCGGACCGCCCGCTTCCTGCTTTCACGCGAGCCTGACCACCGGCGGAACCAGTTGCTGCTGGGAACCGTGCTCCTCGAGTTCCCGCCAGGCCCGCTCCGGGAGGAAGGAAGGCGGCTCATGTGGTCCCTGGTCGCCGAAGGCGGCGACGCCTCGGCCGAGGCCGCCCTGCAGCTCTCCGAGATCCCGGACCTCAAGCGGGCCGAGGCGGACACCGTCCTCCGGCGGCTCTCCGCCCAGACCAATCCACCGCTCGCAACCCGCCTCGCCTTGGCCGCCACCCGCTTGCGCTTCCCGTCGGACGGGCAGAAGCCGCCGGTGGACGAACTGCTCTCCACCGTCCCCCCCGGCGCGGATCGGGCCGAGACCTTCCAGGTCAGCGAATGGCTCCTGAGGAACGCCGCATCGCGCCTGCCGGACTGGCTGCCTGAACCGATGGCCCGGACGAACCAGAACCTCCAGATGATCCGCTGCGAGGGACTCGCCACCGCGGGTCGCTGGAAGGAACTCGAAGCCGTATTAACCGACGAAAAGCCCGGGCTGCCGCCGGGCGTGCAGAGGTACTTCAGGGGACGCGGCCACATGGCCGCGGGCCGACGGGCCGAGGCCGAGTCGGAGTACAAGGCCGCGGTCGAGGCGGCCGGTACGGACCGCCGCTGGCTCCCGGTGTTGGCGCGTACCGCGGAGGCCCAGGGGATGACCAATGCCGCATTGACGGCCTGGGAGGCCCTCCTCGGCGACTCGCGGCATTCGGTGGAGGCCGCACGGCAGGTCAGCCGGATGGCCAGAACCATGGATGACCTGACGCTCTTCCACCGTTCCGTCCGGCGCCTCGCCAACTTCTTCAGCTCGGACGATTCCTTCACCGCCGAGGCCGCGATCCTCGACCTGCTCTTCGAGGAGGAGACCGCAAAGGCGGCGAAGACGCTCCAAGGCCTGCACGAGTCGCAACCCGATCGGATCGACTGGAGGGTTGGACTCGCTTTGGCCCGGCTGAAGTCAGGAGACCCGTCCTCTGGCCTGGCACTCCTCGAGGATGGCTCCTTCGACTTCGAACGTGTCTCACCCCGGGCCAAGGCGGTCTACGTCGCCCTGCTCGGCGCAGCGGGACAGAGGGAGTCCGCACGACGGATGGCCCGGAGAGTCCCGGTTGACTTGTTGCACCTGCAGGAGAAACCGTTGGTAGCCCCCTGGTTGACGACCCAATGAAATCGAACCCGCCCAGCACCCCGCCCCCAAGCACACAGGCGCGCAAGCGCCGGAAGATGGGTTCCTCCAAGAAGGCTTTCCTGGTCTTCGTCGGGATCCCGCTCCTCGGGATCGTGGCCATACTGGCCCAGAAGTTCGGCTACCCGAGGTTCAAGGTGTACCGGGGGCGCCAGCTCGCCGCGGAAGCCTCGGCGTTGCTGGTCGCAGGGAAGACCAACGAGGCGATCGTCCCGCTCAAGGCCGCCAACCGGTTCGCTCCGAACGATCCCGGGGTCGTCCGGCTCCGGGCCCAATACCTGTTCCGGATCAATCCCGTGGCGGCCCTGCAGGATTGGCAGACGCTGAGCGCGCTCGGCGAGGCCACGTTCGAGGACAAGGTCAATTTCCTCGAGACCACGGTCGCCCTGCATCGCGCGGATGTCTCCGCCCCGCTGCTGACCGAATTGGCGCCGGCCCAGGCCACCAACTCCCGGATCCTGAGGCTGGGCATCACCCATCTCACCGAGACCGGCTTCCAGGACCGCGCCATCGGACTCGCCCGATTCGCCTTCTCCCAGGATCCGCTCGACCTCACCAACCAGTTCACCCTGGGAAACCTCCTGGTCGGGAAAACCAA
>JAIXUV010000005.1 GCA_027483345.1 Verrucomicrobiales bacterium
CCGAACAACAACTTCGCCGACGCGGCCCAGGTGGTTGGGTTCGGCGGGATCTACCATTCGAGCAACCGCGGATTCACCCGCGAGACCGGTGAACCGGTGCATGCGGGCACCGCCGGCGCACGTTCGGCGTGGTGGGTCTGGACCGCGCCCATCACCGCCACGGTGAACGTCAACACGATCAACAGCTCCTTCGACACGTTGCTCGCGGTGTACCGCGGCAACTCGGTGTCCGCCCTGACCACGGTGGCCTTCAACGACGACATCAGCGCCGCCAACCAGATCTACCAGAGCTCCGTCGACTTCTCGGCGGTCGCCGGCCAGACCTACCGGATCGCCGTGGACGGCTACGTGGACTCCTCCGGACAGGAGGAGGGGGAGATCCGACTGGAGGTCTCCCAAGGCGGTGGAACCCCGGGCCCGAACAACGCCTTCGCGTCCGCCGTCGCCATCTCCGGCGCGACGGGCAGCGCGACCGGAAACAACGTCAACTTCAGCCGCGAAGCCGGCGAACCCAGCCACGCCGGGATCGGCGGCCAACGCTCGGCCTGGTGGACGTGGACCGCGCCTGCGACCGGCGTGTACGTCTTCGAGACGGTAGGCTCCGCCTTCGATACGGTCCTCGCTGTCTACACCGGTTCGGCGGTGAGCGGCCTCACCGAGGTCGCCTCCAACGACGACATCCTCCTCGGCGACGTCTGGCAGAGCCGCGTGAGCTTCAACGCCACGCAGGGGCAGGTCTACCGCATCGCCGTGGACGGCTTCTTCGAGACGGGAACGACGCAGGAGCAGGGCAACATCCGGCTCGCCTGGCGCCAGTCCTCGACGGTGGTGGAGCAGGGTGACCTCATGCCGGTGGCGGGTTCCGTCGCGCCCCGGGTGGAGTCCCGTACCTTCCTCGCTTCGGACTGCGAGGTCGCCGCCGGCTGCGGAGTCGTCGGCGCCCGTCGCCTGCTGCTCGCCGACCTGGAGATCCGCAACATCGGGACCGTCCCGATCGCCCTCGGTTCCCCGTCGGCGGCCAACGGCTTCGTGACCAACGCCTGCCGGACCGGTTGGGAATGGCCCGGCTTCGTGACCCTGCGCCTGTTGTCCACCAACGGCGCTTCGATCGTGTCGCGCGAGGTCTCCATGTGCGTCTCGGACAACCTGCGTTGGAACACGTCGGCGGGTCCGGCGACCGCGCAGTTCAACTGCGATGCCCAGGGTCTGTCCGCGGGTTGGGCCGCGACGTCCACGGCGGGGGCGGCCTGCCGTTGGCTGGATGTGACCGACGTCGCCGCCGGCTCCTACCTGCTCGAGGTCGAAGTGGACGCAGCAGGACGCATCACCGAGGCGTCCGAGACCAACAACGCCGTCCGGATCCCCGTGGTGATCGAGGCTCCGGTCACGGTGCCGAACGACGCCTTCGCGACGCCGTTCCTCCTTTCCGGGAACTCGGGGGCGACCAACGGGACCACCCTGGGCGCCACCCTCGAGGCGGGCGAACCGACGGCCACCGGACGTTCCACGGTCTGGTTCTCCTGGACCGCGACCTGCGACGGCACGGTTGTGTTCGACACCTTGGGCAGCGCGTTCGATACCTACATCTCGGCATACTCAGGCTCGACCCTGGGTGGACTGACGCTCGTCTCGGAGAACGATGACATCGGGGAGGTGACCCAGAGCGAGATCCGAATCCTGGCCTCGGTCGGCCAGGACTTCCGAGTCCGGGTCGACGGCTACGATCCCTCGGCGTCCGGTTCCTACACGTTGAACTGGCGTGTGGAGAACCCCACCGCTTGCGGCGGTTCGATCACGATCAGCGGAGCGGCGATGACGGCCGGCGGACTCGAGGTGTCGTTCACCGCGGTCAACGGGACGCGCTATGCGCTCCAATCCACCGAGAACCTCGGTGTCCTCCCGGTGGTTTGGACCCAGGTGACCACAGCGACGGGAACCGGCGCGGTGATACGCCTGGTCGATCCCGCCTCGGCGCCGGGCCAGAGGCCGTCCCGCTTCTACCGGATCGTGACGGTTCCCTGAGCGATGCTTCCGTCCGACGTGAACCACTTCCGCCTGCTGCTCGGGGTCAACCTCGTCTCGGCCTGGCGGAGGATGCTGTCCCTCCGGGAGAAGTCGGTGTTCCTCATGGGGGTCATCGGGCTGTTCCTCGTCGGCTACGCGGGATTGGCGTACGGACTCTTCTACAGCGGCCTGCGGTTCATCTCGCGGTTCCCCGGGCTCGGCGGGCTGTTGGTGGAGCGGCTCCTGTTCCTCCTGTTCGCCTGCCTCTTCGCGTTGCTGCTCATCAGCAACCTGGTGATCAGCTACTCGAACCTGTTCCGGAACCGCGAGGCGTCGTTCCTCCTAACGCTACCGATCCCCAACGACGTGGTGTTCCGGTGGAAGTTCATCGAGTCGTCGGTGCTCGCCTCCTGGGCGTTCGTGTTCCTGATCGCCCCGCTGCTGCTGGCCTACGGACATATCCACCATGTCCCTTGGCACTTCTATCCGGCCACCCTTGGCCTCGTCGCGATGTTCGTCCTCCTGCCGGGTATCGCCGGGGCGGCGCTTTCAGTGGCCCTGGCCCGGCACCTCGATCGGAAGGCTTTCCAGATCCTGCTGCTGCTCGGCATCGGACTGCTCGTCGGACTGGTCTTCTTCCGCTCCCAACCCAAGGCCGTCTCCGAGGAAATGCTGCTGGAATCCCGCGTGCTGGTGGTCATCGACCGCCTGCTCGACAACACGCGGGCGGTGCAGTTCCCGTTCCTGCCCAGCTACTGGCTCAGTTCGGCGGTGCAGAACTGGATGGAAGGGGCCCTGGCCGCGGCGTGGTTCCATGCCGGCGTCCTCGCCAGCTACACCCTCTTCTTCGGCGTGCTCGCCATGACCCGTCTCGGCGATCCCTTCCGCGAGGCCGCCGGGGTGGTCCAGTCCCGCGGATCCGTCTTCGCCCGGTGGAAGTGGTTCTAGCTCCGCGAACAGGCCCTCGCTTCGAGGCCGGTCCGGCGGGATCTCCTGGAGGAATGGTTCGCCCGCATCCCCGGGCTGCCCCGCGACGTCGGCGCGATGATGCTCAAGGATCTCCGG
>JAIXUV010000088.1 GCA_027483345.1 Verrucomicrobiales bacterium
GTTGGGAACCCGATCCCTCTCCTTCGCCGGATTCTCATGGAGCCACACCGCGCCCGTGGGACGTTCCACCGTTTGGGACTCCACGTTCGTCACCGCCGAGTCCACCAACGTCACGGTGCGGCTCGAGGCAGGCGTCCCGGTCCTCTCGACCAACTCCCTCCCCACCCCCTTCCGCGTCGCCGTCGGCGAACGGGCGCAGATCCTCGACAGCGTGGACGGACGCTCCTGGAACGTCGGACTCTCCCCGGCGTCTGCGACCAACACCGACTACTTCGGGATCGCAGCCCGGCCTGGTCTGGTCCTCGCCGCCGGCTCCGGCGGCGCCATCGCCCGCAGCCTTCCGGAGTTCCTGCCCTCCATCACGACCAACCGACTCACCAACGGCACCATGGTGTCTACGGTCGTCCTCACCAACCGCATCAACCTGCTCGGCATCGCCTGGGATGCCGTCGCCTCCGGCGTCACCAACGACCTCCAGGGTGTCGCGATGTCCGACGCCCTGGCCGTGATCGCCGGTTCCCGCGGTGCGATCCTCACCAGCACGAACGGCTCGAATTGGACGCGCCGCACCTCCGGCACCACGGCGTTCCTGTCGTCCGTCGCCTCCTGGCCCGGCGGCTTCGTCGCCACCGGCGAGGCCGGAACCGTGCTCACCAGCCCTGACGGGATCCGTTGGACGACATCGGTCGTCGCGTCCACGGGTTGGATCTGGAAGGTGCGCTGGCTGCAGGACCGTCTGGTCGCCGTGGGCCAGGGAGGTGCCGTTCTCAGCAGCACCGACGGACTTGCCTGGAACCGCCACGACACCGGAACCAATGTCTGGTGGAACGACGTCGTCCGGACCCCCGACGCCTACTACCTGGCGGGCGATTCCGGCATGGTCGCCGTCTCCGCCGATCTCGGACAATGGACCCTCGTCCCGCTGCCGACGCTGCGGAACCTCTATACCGCCACCGCCATGGACGACCGTCTCGTGGTGGCCGGTGCCAGCGGGGGAATCCTCCGAGCTCGCCTCGCTCCCTATCCGCAGCCCGTCCGTTTGCAGGGATTCCCGAAGGCGCCGGAGCAGAGCCTGTTCCTCTTCGAAGGGGAACCCGACCAACCCTTCGTCTTCGAACGTTCCGGAGACCTCCGGGAATGGACCGATGCGAACGCGTTCGAGATCACCGATCCCTCGGGACTGCTCATCCTCGTCGACACCACCACCAACGCCGTTCCGGCCCAGTTTTTCCGAACACGTTCACCCTGAGACGACGGCTGTGGCCGCGTTGCTCGGGATCCGCCGCACACTCCCCGACCGGAGCTCAAGCCGGTTCGGTCCGTGGGACTACATCAAGCCGCGTTCCTCCATGCCGTCCTCGTCCAGCCCGAGGTAGTGGCCGAACTCGTGGAGGAAGGTGATGCGGATCTCCTCGCGGTAGATCTCCTCCTCGCCGTCGGAGTAGTCCCACAGATTCTGCAGGAACAGTCGGATCTCCCTCGGCACCGGGCTCGCCTCGAAGTCGGCCACCCCGACGGGATCGCCCGTGTAGAGACCCAGGAGGTCGGGATCCCACCCTTCCTCGATCAAGGCGTCGTCCGGATAGGACTGGTACCGGACCGGCACGGCGGCCACGTGGGGCTTGAGGTCGGCGGGCAGTGCGGCACAGGTGGCGGCCACTTCCTCCTCGGCGATCCGCACGAGCTCGTTCCAGGAATCGGACATGGACATGACAAAAATGGGGAATCGCCTTCGGGTCAATTCCCGTGGAAAACCGCAACTTCCTTCGTGGGGAGTGCCCAATCCACCGAAAAACCTCTTGTGAAACATTTCACAATCCCACAGCGTCCCGCCGCTTTTCGATGAAACTACCTTCGGGTGACGCATGCGCGTCCCTGCATGTCGTCGACATTGGAACTGTTCACATGCGCTTGCCCAGTTTGCTCAAGGTGATGGCCCTGTTGGTGGGGACCGCGACGGCGGTCCTTGGTGCGGAGCATGCCGTCGAGGCGGCCTCGGCGGCCGCGCACGGCGCCGCCACCCATGCGGCGCATGCGGCCCACGCCGAGGAGGGTCTTCCCCTCGCCGCGCCGGTCATCGCCGAGTTCGGGGCCTTCAAGGTGACCAACTCGATGCTGGTTATGGCCATCGTCGCCCTTGGCCTGATCACCTTCGCCCAGCTGGCCACCCGCAACATCCAGATGGTGCCCAAGGGCCTCCAGAACTTCGCCGAATGGATCGTGGAATCCCTCCGCGACTTCCTCGGCGGCATCCTCGGCCCGAAGCTGGCCAAGGACACCTTCTGGTTCTTCGCCACCGTCTTCCTCTTCATCGCTTCGGCCAACTGGTTCGGCCTGCTGCCCGGTGTCGGCTCGATCGGCTTCGGTCATCCCGATGCGAACGGCGCCCTTCACCACATCTCCCGCCCGATCCTCCGTGGCGCCGACGCCGACCTGAACATGACCTTGGCCTTGGCCGTGGGCTTTTTCGCGTGCTGGCTGGTCTGGTCCATCAAGGCCAACGGCGTCGGAGGCTTCCTCTCCCACATCTTCGTCTACCATGGCGAGGACAAGGGCATCCTCAAGGTGCTGTTGCTGGTGATGTTCTTCCTGGTCGGATTCTTGGAGGTCATCTCCATCATGATCCGTCCCATCTCGTTGACCTTCCGTCTCTTCGGCAACATCTACGCCGGCGAATCCCTGCTGGAGACCATGCTCAACCTCGGCGGGCCGATGTTCGGCTGGCTCGTGGCGCTACCCTTCTACGGGCTCGAGCTCATGGTCGGCCTGATCCAGGCGCTCGTCTTCACGCTTCTCACCGCGGTTTTCACCTCGCTCATGTGCACGCACTCCGAGGAGCACGCGCACGCGGAGGAGGGCGGACACCACTGATTGACAGGATTTCGGCCGTCGGACCGTGGCAAGTTCTGCGGGGGCGGCCGTGAAACACCAAAGAAAGAACACATGCAAGGAAACATCGCCATCGCCGGCGCCGCCCTGGGCGGCACGATCGCCCTCGGACTCATCGGCTACAAGGCCGCTGAAGCCGTCGGCCGCAATCCGGGTGCTTCGGGCAAGATCCTCGTGCAGGCGCTCCTGAGCGCCGCGCTCGCGGAAGGCGCCCTGATCATCACCATCCTGATGGGCAAGTAACCCTCACGGGGCCGTGAAAACGGCTCCGTGTCTCCCTTTCCACTGAGTATGCAATCGGGTTTCCTCCTGGCCGCCACCGAAGGCGGAGTCGTAGACGGTCTCAAGCACACCGCCGCCGAGGTGGGTGAGAAGTTCGGGTTCAACACCCAGCTCTTCGTCTCCCAGCTCATCGGCTTCTTCATCGTCGCCTTCCTGCTGCACCGGTTTGCGTACAAACCGCTGCTGGCCCTGCTGGACGACCGTGAGAAGAAGATCTCCGACAGCCTCGCCGCCGCGGAGAAGATGAAGGCCGACCTGGCCAAGGCCGACGAGGACCGCAAGCGCGTGCTCGCCGAGGCCGGAGCCCAGGCGACCCGCATCGTCGAGGAGGCCCGCGCCGCCGCCGCGAAGATCGCCGAGGCCGAGACGCAGCGCGCCGTGGCCGCCGCGGCCGAGATCATCGCCAAGGCCAAGCTGGCCAACGAGGCCGAGTTCAACCGTATGCGGCTCGAGCTGCGCAAGGAAGTGGGCCGCCTGGTGGTGGCCGCCTCCGTGCAGGTCACCGGCAAGATCCTGACCGACGCCGACCGCCAGCGCCTCGCCCAGGAGACCCAGCAGCAGTTCGCCGCCTGAACGTCGCCACCGGAACCCGAGGATGAAGATCGGAAAACAAGCCCGCCGCGACGCGAAGGACCTCTACCTGGCCTGCCGCCGTGAAGGCGTCCTCGACGAGGGACGTGTCCGGCAGACGGTCAGCCAGGTCCTCGCGGCCAAGCCCCGCAACTACCTGGGCACGCTGGCCCACTTCCAACGCCTTGTGCAGCTGGACATCCAGCGTCGCACCGTGCGCGTGGAGAACGCAGTGCCCACCTCCGACGCCCTCATGGCCGAAATCCGTTCGAGCCTGACCCGCCTCCACGGCCCCGGTCTCGACTTCCAGTTCTTCATCAAACCCGAGCTCATCGGCGGCCTGCGAATCCAGGTCGGCAGCGATGTGTACGACGGCACCGTGAAATCACGGCTCGCCGCCCTCGAGAACAGCTTCTGAACACCGTTTCCAACTCCCACTGACGACATGAGTTCCCTGCTCCAAGAGATTGAAGCCCAGATCGCCGGCGCGAAGGCTTCCGTGACCCAGCAAAACGTCGGACACATCCGCGAGATCTCCGACGGTGTCTGCAAGATCGAAGGCCTCTCGGGCTGCATGGCCAACGAGATGCTCGACTTCGGCAACGGCATCATCGGCCTCGCCCTGAACCTCGAGGAAACCGAGGTCGGCGCGATCATCATGGGTGAGTACACCAGCCTCCGCGAGGGGTCCGAGGTGAAGACCACCGGCAAGCTGCTGTCCGTCCCCGTCGGCAAGGGCCTGCTGGGTCGCGTCGTCGACGTTCTCGGCCGTCCGCTGGACGGCAAGGGCGCCATCGAGGCGACGACCTACTACCCGGTCGAGAAGATCGCCCCGGGCATCGTGAAGCGTAAGTCCGTCAGCCAGCCGCTCCAGACCGGCATCATGGCGATCGACGCGATGATCCCCGTCGGCCGCGGACAGCGCGAGCTGATCATCGGTGACCGCTCCACCGGCAAGACCACGATCGGCGTGGACACGATGATCAACCAGGCGCGCATCAACCGGCAGAACGCCGGCGCGAAGGACTTCCGCCCGGTCTACAACATCTACGTCGCCGTCGGACAGAAGCAGTCGAACATCGCCCGCGTCATCGCCGAGCTCGAGAAGGCCGGCGCGATGGAGTACACGATCGTCGTCGCCGCCGCCGCCTCCGATTCCGCCGCCGACCAGTACCTCGCCCCGTTCTCCGGAGCGGCCATCGGCGAGTGGTTCATGGACAACGGCATGGATGCGTTGATCATCTTTGACGATCTCTCCAAGCAGGCCACGGCCTACCGCCAGGTCTCGCTGGTGCTGAAGCGTCCGTCCGGCCGCGAGGCGTATCCCGGCGACGTCTTCTACCTGCACTCCCGTCTGCTCGAGCGTTCCGCTCGTGTGAACGAGAAGAGCGGCAACGGCTCCCTCACCGCGCTCCCGATCATCGAGACCCAGGCCGGCGACGTCTCCGCGTACATCCCGACCAACGTCATCTCGATCACCGACGGCCAGATCTACCTCGAGACCGACCTCTTCTACCAGGGCGTCCGTCCCGCGATTTCCGTCGGTCTGTCGGTCTCCCGCGTCGGTTCCGCCGCGCAGATCAAGGCGATGAAGCAGGTGGCCGGCAAGATCAAGCTGGACCTCGCCCAGTTCCGCGAGCTGGCGGCTTTCGCCCAGTTCGGTTCGGACCTCGACGCCAAGACCCAGGCCACCCTCGAGCGCGGCAAGCGCATCGTCGAGCTCTTCAAGCAGAGCCAGTACAACCCGATCGCCGTCGAGATCCAGGTGTCCATCCTCTGGACCATGCAGAACGCCCTGCTCGACGACGTCCCGGTCGAGAAGGTGAAGGACTTCCAGTCGAAGCTGACGGACTTCCTCGTCACCCGTAAGCCGGCCCTGCTCGAGCGCATCCGCGTCGAGAAGGCGATCAACGACAGCCTGGCAGCGGAGCTCAAGGCCGCCGTCACCGAGTTCAAGCAGAGCTACCGCTGATCCGGGCCTGCTCACCGAGCCCCACAGACCATGCCCAGCACACGCGACATCCGGCGCCGCATCAAGTCGGTCAAGAACACGGCGCAGATCACCAAGGCGATGCAGATGGTCGCCTCGGCCAAGATGCGCAAGGCGCAGCAGGCCGCGCTGGCCGGCCGCCCCTACGCGTCCCTGATGAATGACGTGCTCGGCGCCGCCACCGCCGGCGCGGGCGAGTTCAACCACCCGCTGATGGAGCGTCGTGAGGTCAAGCGTCGTGCCCTGATCATCATCAGCACCGACAAGGGCCTCTGCGGCGCCCTCAACACCAACCTCCTCCGCGAGGCCTCCAAGCTGCCCTCCGCCTCCACGTCTTTCATCACGGCCGGACGCAAGGGCTCCCAGTGGGTCGCACGGCTGAAGCGCGACCTGGTCGCCGAGTTCACCTACAAGGACACCCCGCAGTTCGCCGAGGCCCGGGCCATCTCCAAACTCGCACAGGAACTCTTCCTGAGCGGCAAGGTGGACGCCGTGGACGTCGTCTACACGAACTTCATCAACACGCTCACTCAGAAGGCCGAGGTCCGTCAGCTCCTGCCCATCGGACGCCTCCAGAAGCTGGAGGCCGGCGTGAACGGGGCCGGCGGCGGATCCGAGGCCCCCGTGGCGCCGGATCGCGAGTACCAGTTCGAGCCCGGCGCCACCGCCGTCCTCGGAAACCTCCTGCCGCACTACGTCAACTATCAGGTGTTCCAGTTCCTCCAGGAGGCCAAGGCCTCGGAACACTCCGCGCGGATGGTCGCCATGAAGAGCGCGACCGACAACGCCAAGCAGCTCATCAAGGACCTGACGCTGGAGTACAACAAGCTCCGCCAGGCGAACATCACCAAGGAACTTCTCGAAATCACCAGCGCCGCCATGGCGATGGGCAACTGACCCGCTCTCGGAAATGAACACAGGAAAGATCGTCCAGATCATCGGTCCCGTCGTGGACGTGGAGTTCTCCGGAACCCTACCCGCGATCTACAACGCGCTCACCGTCGAGTTCACCCCGCCGGGTGGCTCGCCGACCAAGCTGACTCTCGAGGTGCAACAGCACCTCGGCGGCAACTGGGTCCGCGCCGTCGCCATGAGCACCACCGAAGGTCTCAAGCGCGGCCAGGCGGTCGTCGACCAGGGCAACCCCATCTCCATGCCCGTCGGCGAGGCGGTCATGGGACGCGTGTTCAACGTCACCGGCGAGGCCGTGGACGAACAGGGCCCCGTCAAGGCGGACAAGTACTATCCGATCCATCGCACCGCCCCGCCGCTGGTCGACCAGTCCACCAGCCCCCAGATCCTCACCACCGGCATCAAGGTCATCGACCTGATCTGCCCCTTCCTCAAGGGTGGCAAGGTCGGCGCCTTCGGCGGCGCCGGCGTCGGCAAGACGGTCGTCATCATGGAGCTCATCAACAACATCGCGAAGCTGCACGGCGGCATCTCGATGTTCGCCGGCGTCGGTGAGCGTACCCGCGAGGGTAACGACCTCTACAACGAGATGATCGAGGCCAACGTCATCAAGACGAAGAAGGACTCGAAGGGCCATCCCGAGATCGGCGAGAACGGCATGCCCGTGCTCGAACCCGGCTCCCGCATCGGCCTGGTCTACGGCCAGATGAACGAGCCCCCGGGCGCCCGTCTCCGCGTCGCCCTCTCGGCCCTTGCCGTGACCGAGTACTTCCGCGACGAGAAGAACCAGGACGTGCTCCTGTTCGTCGACAACATCTTCCGCTTCTCGCAGGCGGGTTCCGAGGTGTCCGCGCTCCTCGGCCGCACGCCGAGCGCCGTCGGTTACCAGCCCACGCTGGCCGCCGAGATGGGCAACCTCCAGGAACGCATCACCTCGACCAAGAAGGGCTCGATCACCTCGTTCCAGGCCGTGTACGTGCCCGCGGACGACCTCACCGACCCCGCTCCGGCCACGACCTTCGCGCACCTCGATGCGACGATCGTCCTCGAGCGCTCGATCGCCGAGTTGGGCATCTTCCCCGCCGTCGATCCCCTGGCCTCGAACTCCCGCGCCCTCGCGCCCGAGTTCGTCGGCGAGGAACACTACAACGTCGCCCGCGGCGTCCAGAAGGTGCTCCAGCGCTACAAGGACCTGCAGGACATCATCGCGATCCTCGGCATGGACGAGCTTTCGGCCGACGACAAGCTGACCGTCTTCCGCGCCCGCAAGATCCAGAAGTTCCTCAGCCAGCCGTTCACGGTGGCCGAGCAGTTCACGGGTCGCCCGGGCAAGCAGGTGCCCGTCGCCGAGACGGTCCGTTCCTTCAAGGAGATCCTCGAGGGCAAGTATGACGACGTCGGCGAGGCGAACTTCTACATGAAGGGCGGCATCGACGAGATCAAGGAGTGAGCGCCGGACCTTCCGGAACCACTTCCCAACTCAAGTCAACATGGCCAACACCCTGAAGCTCGAGATCGTCACCCCCGAGGCCCGGATCTATTCCGAGGACGTGGACATGGTCACGCTGCCCGGCGTCGAGGGCGAGATGGGCATCTTCCCGATGCACATCCCGCTCATGACCCAGGTCGTCCACGGCGAGATCATCGCCCGCAAGGGCGGCCAGGAACAGTGCCTGGCCGTCGGCGAGGGATTCGTGGAGATCACCGGTGAACGCGTGGCCATCCTCACGGACATGGCCATCCGCGCCGACGACATCGACGAAGCCCGTGCCGAGGAGGCCCGCAAACGCGCCGAAGCCCGGCTGGGCGAGAAGATCGGCGAAGAGGAGATGGCGTCCGTCCAGGCCGCCCTGATGCACTCCCTGACCCAACTCAATGTGAAGCGCCGCCGTCGGGGCTGATCGCGCCGTTTTCTGGGGCCGTTCCTCCCTACGGGAAGAACGGCCTTTTTTGTTTCCGGCATCTCGAACCGTCGATCTATTGAACCGCTGCGCGCTTTCCGGTTGAGTGTCCGTTATGAACTCTGATTCCGTCACCGCTCGGTGTCGGGGACCCCTCTTCTGATCGGCAGGGAATGAAGATCGTCATGTCCACCCACTCCCGGTACGAGCGGTTCGTGCCGCTGTGTCTCCGCGCCCTGAAACACTTCTGGCCCGATCATCCCGAGCTGCTGGTCTTCAGCGATTTGGGCCGGTTTGACCATCCCGGGAAGGTCATCTCGCCGGCGAAGTCCTGGGTGGGCATGATGTCCGAGTGCCTGGCAACGAGCCTTCGACAGGGGAAGCTCTCGGAGGATGAGCACGTCCTGCTTCTCTTGGAGGACCACATCCCGCACGGGCCTGTGGATGGGCGGGCCATCGAGTGGTTTTCCCAGTCGCTTCGCCTTCAAGAGGACACCTACGTCGGACTCTTCGAAGTCGATCATCTCGGCGCGGGACGGGCTGAGTTGGTGTCGAAGGGAGACGAGTTTGCGCTGCACCGTTTCGAACTGCCCAATTTCAGCAGCCTGCATCCTGCCGTCTGGTCGGTCCGCCACCTGCGCCGTACGTTGGAACTGGCCAAGGAGCTGGGACGGAACACCCCTTGGCGGTTCGAATATGTCCGGATGAACGGAGTCACCCACTACCTTTCGGGGGAAGGGGCCTGGGATTCGCCACATGGCGGATTCCTGTACCAAGGGATGGTGAACGTCCCGTCGCTCCGATCGATGCGCGAGGGACCTCTCCGGAACCTGCGGCGACGCCTCCTGTGGAGACTGGTCCCCGAGGTTCCTGGACGCCTCGCACGACGGCTCGGCGATCTGGGTCGTTCCGGAAAGCGGAGGGTTTCGGCGGCTAGACGGTGAAACCGGATTCCACCGCACGCCGGATCAGGTCCATGGCGTTGCGGGCGCCGAACTTGGCCACGAGTTGGTTCCGGTAGGTTTCCACGGTGCGGGGACTGATGCCCAGTTTCGCCGCGA
>JAIXUV010000333.1 GCA_027483345.1 Verrucomicrobiales bacterium
GCTTCCAAGGGGGCCGGAATGTTCGTCACGGAAGTCTCGATGGACGAAACCGATCTACCGCAGACGCCTCCGGAGTTGCTGGTGATCCTCGTTGCCCTGGCGGACGAAGGAGTACCGGTTCAAACCATCGCCCCGAAGTTCACGGGACGATTCAACAAGGGTGTCGACTATGTCGGCGAAATCTCCCAGTTCGAGCGGGAGTTTAACGACGACCTCGCGGTCATCGCCCATGCGGTTGCGAGATACGGCCTGCCCTCAGACCTGAAGCTCAGCGTCCATTCCGGCAGCGACAAGTTCTCGATCTATGGCCCCATCCGCCGCGCCCTTCAACGAACCGGTGCGGGTGTCCATCTGAAAACCGCCGGGACCACTTGGCTGGAAGAGGTGATCGGATTGGCGGAGGCCGGAGGCGACGGCCTGGAGTTGACCAAGGAGATCTATCGCGAAGCCCTGGCGCACCGTGAAGCCCTTTGCGCCCCATACGCCACCGTGATCGACATCGATCTGAACCGGCTTCCCTCAGCGGAAGAGGTGGACGGCTGGACCTCGGCGACGATCGTCGCCGCACTGCGACATGTGCCCTCGGATCCCGGATTCAACCCCAGTTTCCGTCAGCTGATCCACGTGGGCTTCAAGGTCGCCGCGAAGATGGGGCCCCGTTACCTCTCCAGTCTCGAGCGCCACCGTGAGGTTGTCTCCCGCAATGTGACCGCAAACCTTCTCGACCGTCATCTGAAGCCCTTGTTGGTTGGTTGAATCCCGTCCCATTTCCCGAAGTCCTCCCTCCGCGAAGAAGCCCATGATCCATCGAATCCGACTCCTGCCGATCCTGCTGGCCGCCCTGATGGCCCAGGCTGCCGAACTGCCCCCGCGGGCCCATGCCCCTCTGGTCGATCCGACGACGGCCACCACGGTTCGAACCCAAGGGGTTTCCGCCCCGGCGGACGGCGAACGGATCGTCCTCCTCGGGAACGGGCTGGCGGAACGGGATGTCTATTATGGGCGCCTTGAAGCCGAGCTGCACCTGCGGTTTCCCGACAGCAGGCTGGTGGTTCGCAACATGGGGCGGCCCGGTGACACTCCGGGGTTCCGGCCCCACCCGGCGCGGGTGTCGCAATGGGCGTTCCCCGGTGCGGAACGCTTCCACCCCGAGCTGAAGTCCCATTTCGGCAAGGGATTCTTTCCGACGCCGGACCAGTGGCTGACCCATCTGAAGGCGGACACCATCCTGGCCTTCTTCGGGTACAACGAGTCGTTCGACGGTCCTGGCGGTGTGGCCAACTTCGAAGCCGAGCTGGACGCCTGGGTTTCCCACACATTGACCAAAGCCTACAACGGAGTCGCGGCGCCCCGTCTGGTGTTGGTCTCGCCGATCGCCTTCGAGGACCTCTCGGGTGGCCGCGACCTTCCCGACGGAAAGAAGGAGAACGCGAACCTCGCCCTCTACACGGAGGCGATGCGCTCGGTGGCCAAGAAGCGGGGAATCGCCTTCGTCGACCTCTTCACGCCGACGCGTCTGCGCGGTACTCGACCTGGCCAAGCGCCGCTGACGATCAACAGTTTCGCGCCGACAGAGGCCGGATATGTTGAGATCGCCGGGCTTCTCTCGGAAGGGGCCTTCGGCAAGGCGCCGCGCCGCGCCAAGGGAAACGCGGACAAGGTTCTCGCCGCGGTCCGTGAGAAGGACTGGTTCTGGAACAACGACTACAACCTGGTGAACGGCGTCCATACGCACGGCCAGCGCTACGATCCGTTTGGTCCGCAGAACTATCCGTTCGAGATCCTCAAGTCGCGCGCGATGACCGTCAGGCGGGATGCGCTGATCCACGAGGTCGCGGCCGGTCGCAAGACCGACCTGGCGGTGGACGACGCCGAAACCGGCGAGTTGCCTTCGGTTCCCACCAATTTCCGTCGGCCGATCGAGTATCTCGACGGCACGAAGGCGATCGAGAAGATGACGGTGATGCCCGGCTACAAGGTCGAGCTGTTCGCCTCCGAGAAGGAGTTCCCAGACCTGAAGAACCCGGTGCAGATGTCCTTCGACAACCGGGGACGGCTTTGGGTGGCGGTGATGCCGTCCTATCCGCACTTCAAGCCGGGTGACCCGCGGCCGGACGACAAGCTGCTGATCCTCGAGGACACCGACAACGACGGTAAGGCCGACACGCAGAAGATCTTCGCCCGCGGACTCCATCTCCCGATCGGTTTCGAGTTGGCGCCGGAAGGCGTCTATCTTTCGCAGGAGCCGAACCTGTGCCTGCTGGTCGACGACAACCACGACGACGTCGCCGACCGGATGGAGATCCTGATGCACGGGTTCGACACACACGACACGCACCACGCCATCTCGGCCTACAGCGCGGATGCCTCCGGCGCGTTCTATCTGCTGGAGGGACGTTTCCTCCACAGCCAGGTCGAGACCCCGTACGGACCGAGGCGGGTGAACGACGGCGGAGCGTGGCGCTTCGATCCCAAGAACTTCCGGCTCGAGCGTTTCATCCAGTCGGACGTCAACAACCCCTGGGGCATCGCTTTCGACGACTGGGAGCAATCTGTGCTCTCCGATGCCTCGAGCGGGGAGAACTACTGGGCGTTGCCGATCTCGGCGAAGATGCCGTACGGGGTCGAGATCGACCGCGCGGGCGAATACGTTCCGAAGCGGTCGCGGCCGACCTCGGGATCCGAGTTCGTGTCTTCCCGTCATTTCCCAGAGGACCGGCAGGGTCAGTTCATGACCTGCAACAGCATCGGGTTCCTTGGCATCAACTTCAGCTCGGTGAGGGAGGACGGATCGGGCTTCACCGGCGCCTTGGCCGGCGACCTGATCAGCTCGAGCGACCCGAACTTCCGCCCGGTGGACCTCGAGTTCGCCCCGGATGGTTCGCTCTATTTCATCGACTGGCACAACGCCCTGATCGGTCACATGCAGCACAATGCCCGCGATCCGAACCGGGATCACGACCATGGGCGCGTGTATCGGGTCACCTATCCGTCGCGGCCGCTGGTCAAGCCCACCCGCGTCGCCGGAGCCACCGTCCCCGAACTGCTCGAGGCCCTGAAGTCGCCGGAGTATCGGACGCGTTACCGTGCGCGTCGCGAATTGCGTGGGCGTCCCGCGGCCGAGGTGCTTCCGGCGGTGAAGGCCTGGGCTTCCAAGCTGGATCGCGTTGATGCGCGCCATGAACACCACCTGTGCGAGGCCCTCTGGGCGACGTGGTCGCAGAACCAACCGGACGCCGGCATCCTCCGGGCCTGTCTCAACGCGAAGTCCCATCAGGCACGCGCTGCTGCGGTACAGGTGCTCCGGCATGCGGGCTATCGGTTGCCCGAAGTCGCCTCGTTCTACCGGCAGGCGGTCAACGATCCGCACCCGCGGGTCCGTCTTGAGGCCATGGTCGCTGCCTCGTGGCTGGACAACGAGCTCGGTGCGCGACTGATCCTGGATGGCCTTCGTCAACCCCTCGACAAGTGGATGATCCCGGTCACCCGGCAGATGCTCCAGACCACGCTCAAGGACGACGTGGAGGCCTTGGTGAAGGCCTCGCCGTCTGTGGTCGCGGACAATCCGAATGCGCAGGAATACCTCGCCGGCCGGATGAAGCTTGGATCGCCAGTGTCGGCCGAGAAGAAGGAGTACGGACCGACGAGGAAGCTCTCCGAGGGCGACCAGAAGCTCTATCTGCTCGGCAAGGAGGTTTTCCACCGCGACGCGCATTGCGCGACCTGCCACCAGTCGTCGGGTACCGGCGTCCAGGGTGTCTATCCGCCGCTCAACGTGGCTGGGAACCCGTGGCTCGCGGACGAGGAGCGCCTGGTCAAGGTGGTCCTGAAGGGACTCTGGGGTCCGCTGGAGATCGGCGGGCAGCGGTTCGGTCCGACGAACGGAGTGCCTCCGATGCTGGGATTCGCGGGCATGCTGACCGACGAGGAGGCCGCCGGGGTCCTGACCTATGTGCGCCAATCCTTCGGGAACGACTTCGCCCCGGTGGCGCCGTCCTCGGTTGCCCGGGTCCGCGCAGCGACCAAAGGCCGAGCGGACTTCTACATGGTGGAAGAGATCATGAAGGAGCATCCGATCTCCGGTTGGGAGAAGTGGGGACGCATGGCCCGGCCGGCAGGGGACATCTACGAGTAGGACGCCTATCGGCGAAACCTTCAGGCGGAGAGGCCTTGCCGCCCGGCGAGGCCCCTCCGCATGATTCGGCATGCAAACGCGACCGTTGGGGAAGACCGGCCTCCACCTGCCGGTGCTCGGATTCGGAGCCAGTTCGTTGGGACAGGAATTCCGTAGTGTGAGCCTCGACGAGGCTCTTAGGAGTGTTCGGGTCGCATTGGATTGCGGCCTGAACTTCATCGACACCTCTCCGTTCTACGGCCGAGGCATGAGCGAAGTCCTTCTGGGCATCGCGTTGAAGGGTGTGCCGCGGGAGTCCTACACTCTTTGCACGAAGCTGGGGCGTTACGACCTCGGCCATTTCGACTTCTCCGCCAAACGGGTTGCCGAATCCATCGACGTCTCACTGCATCGCCTCGGCACCGACCACCTGGACATCGTCCTCTGTCACGACATCGAGTTCGTCGAGATGCAGCAGATCGTGGATGAGACGTTGCCGGCGTTGCGGGAGGCTTTGGCCAAGGGGAAGGTGCGGTACATCGGGTTCAGCGGCTATCCGCAGAAGATCTTCCGGTTCATCTGCGATCAGGCTCCGGTGGACTGCGTGCTGAGCTACAACCAATACACGCTTCAGAACACCCGCTTCCTCGACGAGACGGTGCCCTATCTGAAGGGGAATGGAATCGGTGTCCTGAACGCGGGGCCGTTCAGCGCCCGCCTGCTGACCAATGCCCCTCTTCCTGCGTGGTTGAAGGAGCCCGAGGAGGTGAAGGCTGCGGCCCGTGCGGCCGCAGCCCTGTGTGACGGACGCGGTGAGGACATCGCAAAGCTCGCCCTTCAGTTCTCCTGTGCCCATCCGGACATCACCTCCACGGTCGCCGGCAGCGCCAATCCGGAGAACATCCGCAAGTGGGCCCGCTGGCTGGAAGAGCCGATCGACCAAGGTTTGCTGGCCGAGGTCCGTTCGCTCTTCGAGCCGGTCCGGAACCTCGGGCACCTCGAGGGGTTGCCCAAGAACAACTGACGGCGGAAGTCGGCGCCGACGGGTTGCGTCGACGTCGACACGTTCGGCTCAAACCAAGGGCAGTTCGCCGGTGATCCGGACGCCATCCGCGGATTGAGTTCCGCCGGACTGCAGGCGTTCCCCGGCTACGGAATAGCCGGGGATGATCCGGTTGAGCTGTTCCTGCGTGGCTCCCAGATGGTCGCGGACCAGGGAGCCCATGACCGAGCGGAAGTCGGTCGCGCGTTGGAGGTAGCGTCCCGTGCTTTGGAACATGGTGCCGTTCATGCCGGTCTGCCATGCGACCGGGTCGCTTGGACCGCAGTTGAAAATGCCGCTGCGGGTCACCGCGCCCAATGCATTCGTCTGGAATCCCTTCACCCCGCCACCGGCGACGTACATCACGCTGGCCTCGGCATGGTCGGTGCCGTTGTCGGAGTTCTCGATGGTCGTCCGACCGAACTCGGAAAGCGTCACGACAACGAGGTCATCCCAACGGCATTGGTCACCGTGGTTCTTGAAGTACTTCCTGAGCGCGTAGAGGGACCAACCGACTCGACGGAGCAGGTTCGCGTGGGACCCGGTGACTCCGCCCTGGTTGCTGTGGGTGTCCCAGCCGTCGATCTGGGTTCCGGCGACGATGGCGTCGGTCTTGTTGAGGATCAGGGCCGCCGACTTGAGTTGATTGAAGAAGCCGTAGGCGTTGGTCGGGACCACGTAGTTGGGATTGCCGGTGCCACCGGGCCCGCCGCCGTTCTTGTCGCTGGTCGTCGGGAACAGGTAGTAGGGCCGCCGTCCGTCGGTGTTTTCGTCGTCGACGAACGTGTTGCCGGCTTCGCTGAAGTTCAGTCCGGCGAAGATGTCCAGGGTCTTCGACATGTTCGCGTACTGCTGCTGGAGCATGTCACGGTTCTGCTTGGGCACGAACCCGGCCGAATTCGCGGCGGCCAGCGCATTGGCCATCTTGAGGTTGCCGTCGACGTTGTTGGGAACGCCGAGCAGGTCGTAGCGGGTCGGGTCAGTGATGTTGGTCATCGCCGCCCGGGATCCGCGGAGCATCAGCGGAAGCGAACTCTGGAAGGAGACGCCGGTGAGCGAATTCACCTGCGTGCGTCCCGATTCGTACATTGCTCGGTAGAGGATGCCATCCTTCACCATCGGGTCCCTCGGTGCACCGGTTTCCCAATAGTTCTGGGAGTCGAAGTGGGACCTCGACTGACGCGGGTAGCCGACGCGGTGGATCATCGCGAGTTCGCCCGCGTTGTAGACTGGAGCGAGGAACTTCAGTGACGGATGCAATCCCGCGAACCCGTTCCCAAGCGGAATGGAAAACGGGTAGTCGTAGGTGCCTCTGGTGGCGCCGGCGGTGGGGAACAAGGCGCGACCGCGGACGTTCCAAGTTTGGGACGGATCGACCGGGATCTGGATGTTGTCCCGAATGACCGGTCCGTAGGCGTCGTCGCCATGGGGGATCACGTTGTTGAGTCCGTCGTTGGCGCCGCGCAAGAAGATGAAGAGCAGCTTCTTGACGCGGCCGTCGGGACCGGGACGGCCGATCGTGCCGTCGGCGAGCGCCTTCTGGACGAACAGCGGGACGTTGGTGAGGCAGCCCAAGGCGGCCGTCGCGGCCATGCCGGTGGTGGTGCCGAGGAACGACCGGCGGGAGAGGATCTGGGGCGAGTTCATGTTCATGGTCTTTCGGTGGTGTTCCGTTTTGAACTCACTGCTCCTGGAAGCGGGGGGTGGAAAGGAGCAGCGCGGCAAGGCCACGGACCCGTCCGTCGTAGTTCCGTGATCCGGGTACCAAGGTGGAGAAGGCGGAGACGGTGGTGCCGTTGTCCGCGGTGTTGAGAAAGTCGATCGCGACCTTGCGGATGATTCCAAGGTTCCCGACCCCTTCGGTGGGATAGAGCAGGCCCATGAGGTAGTCGGTCACGGCCTCGGCCGAGGTCGCCGCTGATCCGAGCTTCAGCATCACCAATCCGGCCGGATCGATGCGGCTGGACCCCACGGAGTCCGCGGCGCTGCGGGCCGCGGGTGTGGTGGCGAGGTTGGCGCCGGCGAGTGCGAGGGACTGAGCGAATCGGAGTCGTTCCGCCAGTGTGCCCGCGCTGATCCAGCCCGAACCCTCCTCCGGGTATCCGTCGGGATCGGCGCGGTCGAACAGGCGCATCCGGCCGGCCCGGTTCAACAAGCCGTCCGAGAGGTTCGCCGGATCGGCCACCGAGGTGAAGGTCCCGTCCTCGCGCCGCGATCGGAAGGCCCGCAGCGTGGCGATGCCGAACTCCAGCGGAGTGCGCACCTTGGAAGAGGCTGTTAGGGAAGACTTGAACAGGTCGGATTCGAGGATTACCCGCAGAACCTCGCGTATCTGTCCTTTCGGTCCGCCGTTCCTCGGCGATTCCCACGCTGTCATGCAGGTGTGGATAAGGTCCTCCTCCGGGGTGTGGACGTCGTCGCCGAAGTCGTAGCCATGATGGAAGTCATCATGCACCAGCAGCCGGCAGAGCTTCACCGACAGGTACTCCTGGGTGAACGGTTGGTCGGCCATGTGGGCCAGCACCGCGTAGCCGTCCTGGATGTTGTTGGTGCCGCTCCCGTACGCGAGCCGCAGGCCATAGCTCCTTCCGGCCCAAGGGGCGCCGAATCGGGCGGGGACCGTCTTCGGGGCGTTGGTGAGGATGATCCCGTTGGTGCCCTTCTCGTAAAAGACCCACTTCACCCTCGGATCATGGCGTTCCGCCCGGTAGCGGAAGGACCACTGCCCAACGATGTTGGTCAGGCTGTTGCGTTCGGTGGCGTTGGTGAGGGAGCCGTTGATGTAGCGGGTGCTCCGGACGGCAAAGGGATTGGCGACCTGGTTCGTGTCCAGGTAGTCCACGGTCCATCCGGTCCATGCCCTGGAGATCTGGACGATGTCTCCCTGGTCGTAGCCGTTGTCCACGCCGAACGCGAACAGCTCGCACAGTTCCCGCGCGTAGTTCTCGTTCGCGATCCGGTTGGTCCGCGTGGCGGTGTTGACGTCACCTCGGGAACCCACCGTGTCGAGGTAGATGATCATCGCAGGGCTCTCGGCGGAGATCCGTAGCAGGTCGAGGAAGGTGCAGCGCGGGTTCAGGAAAGCCCTCCGCCAAGCCAGGTTCTCCCGGAATTCCAGCTTGGCGGCCTCACCGGGGGCCAATTCGGATGGCAGGCCGTTGTTGTCGAGGTATTCGGAGGTCTTGCTGTACTGGGTGACGAAATGATTCTCGAGGAACTGTCGGAACACCTCCGCGAGTTGACGTCGCGATTGAATGGCGTGGAGGAGATGCCATGAGCGTAGTGCGCCGATTCCGCCGGCGCCCAAGGTTGGAGAGGAAAGGTTCCGGAAGAAAGGCGCCGGAGACTCGATGCCACCGCTCAGTGGCGTCGTGACCGAGACGCCGCTTCCAGACAACCGGACCACCAGCCTGCTGTCTTCGCTGCTGGTCAGGTACCAGAAGCTGAGGGTGTACGTCTGGGCCGCACTCAGGCCAGGTACGACGTCCAGGTAGACCGAATCGGTTCCGGTGGAACCGGCGGCGGTCATCTCCAGATGGAACGCCGCCTGACCCGAGTGGACAAAGTCGGTCGTCCTCGCGGAGTTGGTGGTGTTGGCCGTGAGACGCCAATTGGTCGCGCCGAGCGGGGACTCGAAGCCTCCGTTCGGCAGCAGATTGGTCGCCGTGCCGTTGTCCACGGAGCCCGCCACCAGACGGAAGTCGTCCAAGTACGCGTCGCCGGGACCGTCGAGGTAGACGTACATCCGCGAGGATGAACCGTTGCCCGTGACGGTCACCTTTCGCCATACCGGACCGGAGTCCGGCGGTTGGTCGAGTTCCTCTTCGATCCCTTCCGGAGCCAGCTGTTCCGCGATGTAGGCCGACGTCCCGATCTGGCGTATCCGGTCCAGTTCGTCGGGGGTCGGTCCATACGCGATCCGGTTCAGGAGTGCACCGGCCAGGACGGTCTCATTGGGCAGGGGCGTTGCCTCGACCTGGTAGAAGCCGGACGGCCCGGAAACGGCATTGGTCCCTGTCCAGACGCTTCCGGAAAGGATTCCTGATGCGTTCGACAAGGCACCTCCCGGGCTTTCCGAATGTCGGATCCGGTATTCTTGGACCGAAGGGGTGAGTTGGAAGCGCAGTTCGGGACGGCCGTTGGTGAATCCGAACCACTGGATGTCCGGAGTGATCTGCTGGGCGGAGGCCGCGAGGACTCCTATCAGGGCCGAAATGAGGGTCCGGGGAAGTTGCATCTGGAATAATGGGAGCGCGCTACCGGATACGGCCCTCAGAAGCAGAAACAGGACCGCCACCGAATGAACTCTCCACGATGCGCCTCTCCCTTGCACCTCCGTTTTTGCCCTAGAGTCGATCCCGGCCGATTCGTTCACCAACCGATGTCTTCTCAAGGCCTGCGGAACCTCCCAAGCCGCATTGGCTTGCGCGGTGGACGCTCCTTCGGACAGCAGATCGGGGTACGGACGCCAAAGGCGATATCCAAGGTCGTCTGGACGGCTCGTTCTGGTCCCAACCGCCCACGAAGGGTGTGGCGCACGTTTGCCAAACGCGTGGTGTTCCAAACGGTCCGCGTGGCTGCGACACATTGGACCGTCAATCACGGGTCGAACGCCGGTGCCGATCGCTGTTGGAAACTCCCGAAGTTTCCCGTCCGGCGGCCGACGGCGCGGATGCGGAAGACGCCATGCCCAGCCGGGAGGTTGGTGACCGAGACGGCGCCACCAGCGGCACCAGGCTCCGTCGAAAGCAGGAGCTTCCACTGCGAAGCGTCCATGGATGGTGCGCAATCCACGACATGGCCGACATCGGCGTCCGTCGAGGGTTTCCAATCGAATCGCACCATTCCTGCGGCTTTTCGGACTTGGAAATCTTCGGGAGCCCTGACCGCGGATTCGAGCAACGTCGGGTCCCCCATCAGGAATGCCAACCGCGCGTTGACCCTTCCGTTGAACTCCGCGGAGTCCGTGAGCAGGGCGTGCAGCGGGGCACCGGCGTGCACCCGGTCGGAAATCCACGGGAGGAAGCCGGCGGCGCAGCCTGCGACCAACACCGAGTCCCGCGAGGCAAGGCAGGTTCGCAGGACGTCCTCGCCGTAGCCGGAGTACCACTGGGCTTGAAAGGATCCAAAGCTGAAGAGGAACGCCGCCCTGGGAACGTCGCCTTCCCTCTGCCACGCGATGTTCCTTGAGAAGTGGGAATGGCCGGGTCGGGACGCACCCGGGGCGCCGATCACCCCGAAGTGGGAAAAGTCGGTGTGGAATCCCCAGCGGACGGGAAGTCCCGGCAGGAAAAGGTCGTCCAACGGCGGGATGGCTCCGGTCTGATTGTTCAGCCCCAGCCTCCGGGACAGCCGTCCCACGTTCTGCTCGACCAGCGGCGCCAGTACCCCGGCATAGCCGTCCACGGACGGTTCGAACCGGAGGATGCCACGGCGAAATCGGTGGATTTTCCCGAAGTACCGCTGGAGCAGCGCGATCTCGATCGAACGTGCATCCTTGGGCACCCCCGGGATCCCGGCATGCAGTTCGTCGAAGTTGTTGAGCCGGGCGAAGTCGATCCGGCCGACTGGAACCTCGATCTCCGCCGCCCGCCCCCCCGGCTCTGCGGGAAGCTCGTTCTGGTCCATGCGACCGTCGCCCGCGACGTTGCCGATCGTGCAGAAGGTGCACTGGCTCCTCGGACAGTCCGGGCAGCCGGAAACGTGGTTCGTGGCGTCGGTCCAACCGTCACTCATGTCGCCGTAGAACAGGTCCGCGGTCCATGCTCCCAGATGCTGGCCGGACGGATCCTTGCATTCCCGGTGCCCGTCCTCCGCCGCCCAACCGGAGTACGGGACGGTGACATGACCGATCAGGACCACCACGTTGGTCCGTCCCCGGTTGGATTCGTATTCCCTGCGGATGAGTTCCTTGGTGGCGAGGAGGTTCTTCCTGTTTTCGGGAAGCGCCTTGGCGTCGTAGTCGGAGCACGTCCAGTCGCCGGCCACCCAATCCACGTTCCGCGGCACCTCATGGCGGACCACCTCCCAGCCGTCGGCGATGAGATCCCTCCGGTATCCTTCCAGTTCGGCTTTCAACTTCGGCGCTACTTCGCGATCCACGATCAGGATGGCGCGTCCGCGGTCTTCCGGCGGGGGGCTGTCAAATGCGGCCACACACTGGACGGCGGGCATCGAACCCCTCGGAATCCGGTATCGGTAGGTGCGTCCGCGGACCGCAGTCGTGTCCAGGAAGTCGCCGCGCCTCCCATCCACTGGAAGTCGCATCCACGGACCCGGGGAAGGAAGGATCTCCTGTCGTTCCACGGGGTACTCCGTCCCGGTTTCCCAGTCGCCGATCCAGTTGCGGCGGAAACGCAGGCGAATGCCACCCGGCTCCGCTGCAATCGCGATCCGGTCGGCTTCGTCTTGGGCTTCCCGAGGGAGTCCGGAAGCAAAGTGGTTCCGGATCACCACACGATCGAGTCGTCCCTGCGCGGGAAAGCCCGCGGCGATGCGGTTCCCGATGGCGACCACCGGTTCCGGAGTCGCCGGGAACGGCCATCTCGGCGACTGCTTCGGGACCAGGTCGAAGTCCGATTCGCGCAGCGGGATCTCCAAGGTCCAGTTGGTGCGGCCGGAGAAGCCTGTGGTCTCCACCAAGGGACGTGGAAGAGGACGCTGGATCGAGCGTTCCGAATACTCGTCGCAACGGGTGATCCACAGCTGCCGGCCTGTGGGATCGATGGAGATCCGCAGGGTGCCGGCGTCGAAGAGCACGCACTCCGTGCCCGGGGAGTCCTCGCGTCGGCCGTGATACCAAGACGGGGAATAGTCGAAGCGGAGGGTGCCGTGTGCCGTCAGGAAATTGGTGGCGGGCCCGTTCGCGGACCTCCAGATACGCGGGTAGCGCAGCACCTGTTCCGCCCGGCTGAATTCGGCCGCTGTCCGATCGAAGGACTGAGCCCGGGTCGCACCTCCTCCGGGAAGCGGCCGACAGCCCCCCTCGGTGGCGAAATCGTCGGTGTCGAAGCCGAAGACCGACAGGACGGCAGGTGAGGACGAAGCGGGATCGCCCGGATCGGTGCCGGTGGACAATTCCTGGTCGTCGGAGACTCCGTCGCCATCCGAATCCTTCGTTCCGCCGTATTGGCGGGCCTTCGGTTCCGCGGGGTTCTCGGTCCGGATGCGGGCCTTTCCCAAAAGGGTCACCTGCCGGGACAATCCGCCGACCACGGCCCCAGGGCTCAAACTCAGGATGGCGTCGACGACCCGGGTGCCTTGGCTGAGATGGTCGACTGGCCAGTGGTGGAATCCGAGCTTGGTCCTGGGGCCGCCCATCACCTCCGGAAGATCGTCGTCGCGGATCGGGCGTTTCGGCAGGAAGACGTTGGTGGACACCTCCGCAGGCAGCGGAACCGGGGGATGCACCGTCATGGTCGGAAGCAGGCCGGCCAACTCGGAGTCCAACAACTCATGGCCGTTGCCGGCCCGGGCCCGTCGGCTGCCCACGGGCAGGTACAGCGAACCGAAGGCGGCCTGGAAGACATTGGTCCAGGGAGTCTGGAGCACGAGGTTGAGCGTTCCTTCGGCCTTCGGGACCACGAACCCGGAGGTGTCGGCCACCTGGGAGACGATCGAGCGAAGCCACTGGACCTCGGAGCGGATCGGACCGCGGTTCAGGGCTTGTGCCGCGGCAACGGTCGCCTGTTGCACGTCGCAGCGGGTATCGACCAGTCCGGAGAAGACCTCGCCGACCTCGAAGAAGAGCGCGTTGCGGAGCCTGAGGCGACTCTGGATGGCCTGGATACCGTCGCCGCACCCGATCCATTGGACGTGCCACAACGACAGGTCCGTATGGCCCTGGACGCGCAAGGCGATTGGCAGGTTCAGGAACGCGAGGTTGTGCAGCCGCAGGGGAGGGGAGTCCTTGGAGCCGAGGATCTCGAGAGCGGGAAGATCGCCTTGGGGAGGCTTCGGGGTCTCCGAACGCGTTCCGCCTACGAATCGGACGGGGCGATACGGTTCGGCGCGCCAATCGATGCGGGTGCCGGGTGGGAGTACGAGGCCTCCGCCGGGATCGATCCGGACCACGGCTTCGGGTTCGAAGACGGTGGTGCCCGTCAGCTCGATGCGCCTTGAGACCACGTTGGTGACCTCGGACCGGAAGACCGCATCCTTTCCCGAGTCGATGGCCCTTTCCAAGGCGACGGCGTGTGGAATCCCGAGCAGGAGCCATCCCAGGATGGTTCGTAGTATTGCCTTCATCATGGAACGACCGGCGTGGGTGAGGCTCGACGATTGGACGGCGGGAGCAAGGAATCGGCGGCCGAACCGTGAGATTCTTGGAGGCGGCCGGCCCTCGGGCTTGACGTAGGAGAATGAATGCCGGACGAACTGGTTCGTCACGCTCCCTCCATGAACTCCGAACCCGCAAACCGCCGGACCTTCCTGAAGTCCGGTTCCACCGCCGCCGCCATCGCCATCGCCGCACCGGCCATCCTGGTCCGCGAGCGGGCCTTCGCGGCCAACACGGACACCCTCCGAATCGGCCTCGTCGGCTGTGGCGGCCGCGGCACCGGCGCCGCGGGCAATGCGATGGACGCGGACAAGAACCTGATCCTGGTCGCGATGGGCGACGTCTTCGAGGACCAGCTCAACCAGAGCCATGCGGGCCTGGACAAGCAGTATCCGGGACGGGTTCAGGTCCCGCCGGAGAAGCGTTTCACCGGACTCGACGCCTTCCAGAAGGTGATCGATGCCGACGTCGATGTCGTCCTGCTCGCTTCGCCCCCGGGATTCCGCCCGCAGCACCTGCGCTATGCGGTCGAGAAGGGCAAGCACGTGTTCTGCGAAAAGCCGATGGCCACCGACGGCCCCGGCATCCGTCACGTGATGGAATCCGTCCGGATCGCGAAGGAGAAGAAGCTCAACATCGTGGCCGGGTACTGCTGGCGCTACTCCTACCCGCAGATGGAGTTCTTCAAGCGGATCAACGACGGGGAGCTCGGTGAGGTCCTCGCGATGTACGGCACCTACCTGACCGGTCCCGTGAAGCCGATGCAGTCGCCGGAGCAGCGCAAGGCCGGGATGACCGACCTCGAATGGCAGCTCCGCAACTGGATGAACTTCACCTGGCTCGCCGGCGACGGGTTTGTCGAGCAGTGCATCCACACCGTGGACAAGATGATGTGGACCTTCGGCGACAAGCCCCCCGCGAAGTGCGTCGCCAATGGCGGTCGGGTCCATCCGAACTACCAGGGCAACATCTTCGACCACGTCACCGCGACCTACGAATGGTCGAATGGCGTCCGTGGCGTCGTCGCCCAGCGCCAGATCGCCAACTGCTACAACGACAACAGCGACTACGTCCTGGGTGCGAAGGGCAAGGGCTGGAACGGTTGGACTAACTCGATGTTCAAGAACGCCGACGGCACGCCGGGATGGCGCTATCGGGGCGAGAAGCCCGACATGTATGTCGTAGAGCACCAGTACCTCTACCGTGCGATCCGCGCCGGTGAGGTCCACAACGACGGCGACCGCATGGTGACCAGCACGCTGGCCGGCATCATGGGCCGCCTCGCCGCCTACACCGGTCAGGAGGTCACCTGGAAACAGGCCTTGAATTCCAAGATCCAGCTCGTGCCTGAGAAGCTCAGCTGGGACATGACCCTGGGCATCGATCCGCTGCCGATGCCGGGCAAGACCAAGATGGCCTGAAGCCCGTCTGACCGAGCCCCAATCAGGCCGGATCCGTCGGCCCGCCCGCCGGATCCGGCCTTTTCTTTTTCATTCCGCATCCCCTGGTTCCGCGAATCCCGAAAACGTCCGCACGACTCCCATCATGAACCGTCGATCGTTCCTGCGACTCTCCGCCACCGCTGGCGCCGCATTGCCCCTCCTCGCCCAGGACACGGCCCCCAAGCGTCGTATCCGCAAGGGCATCATGTGGGGTACGGTCGGCGTCCCGGGCTCCACCCTCGAGAAGATGCAGGCCATCAAGGAGGCCGGATTCGAGGGCGTCGAGCCGATGGGAGGCATGGACAACAAGGAGGTGATCGCGGCCTTGGAGGCCACGGGCCTCAAGGCGGGGTCGGTCTGCTGCCACACCCATTGGGCGAAGCCGCTTTCCAGTCCCAACCCCGCCGACCGCGAGGTCGGTGTGGAGGGGCTGAAGCTCTCGCTCCGCGACGCGAAGGCCTACGGGGCTCCAGCCGTGTTGTTGGTGCCGGCGGTGGTCAGCAAGGAGGTCAGCTATGCGGACGCCTACACCCGCTCGCAGACGGAAATCCGCAAGGTGATACCGCTGGCGGAAGAACTCGGGGTGAAGATCGCCATCGAGAACGTCTGGAACAACTTCCTGCTCAGCCCGCTCGAGGCAGCCCGTTACGTCGACGAGTTGAAGTCGCCGATGGTCGGCTGGCATTTCGACGTCGGGAACATCATCCACTACGGATGGCCGGAACAGTGGGTGCGGATCCTGGGCAAGCGCATCGCCACCCTGCACATCAAGGAGTACAACCGGGAGAAGGGCGACAAGCAGGGCAAGTGGGCTGGATTCGACGCCGGGTTCCTCACCAGCACCCCGAGCTATTGGCCGGCGGTCATGAAGGCCTTGGATGACATCGGATACCAAGGTTGGGGCATTGCCGAGCAGGGTGGCGCGGGATCGAAAGAAGGCCTGAAGAAGCTGTCGACGGAGATGGATCAGATCTTCGCTTCCTGATCGAGCCACCTCCGGGGTCGGTCTCGGGGAGACGTTGGAACAAAAACGAACGGGCCGGCCACATGATGTGGCCGGCCCGTTGTGTTTCCGGATCCTGGTCGGATCCGGGTCTGCGTCAGCGACGGACGCGGTAGAACTTCCCGCCGATGGCCGGTGTGACGTCGAGGGGCGAGACGGCTCCGGCCACGTCGGAGTAGGTGCCGTTGAGGGCATCCGCCTGCTGGAGCGTGCCGCCGGACCAGGCGAGCCGGGCCGAGGCTCCGTTGCGGGCGATGCTGAGCGAGATCGGCTGGGTCGCACCCGAGACGGCCGTCGTGTAGAGAGCCTGGATGCGGGCCGGGGCGAGGGCGGTGTCGTAGATGGCGACCTCGTCGACGGCTCCGGAGAATAGGCCTTCCCAGCCGTTGCCGGTCGCGCCGATCGCCCAGTCGCCGGTGGAGGCGGCCAAGGCGTCCGCGGTGGCCGCGGCGGAGGCGATTTCGGCTCCGTTGCGGTAGAGGCGCCAGTGGGTGCCGTCGTAGACGCCGGTCAACTGGACCCAGGTGGTGCCGGAGAGGTCGCCGGTGGTGACCTCGGCGGTGGCGCCTTCGATCACCGTGCCCTCGACGGGCTTGGTGGAGATGGTTCCGACCGTGTAGCGGGTGACGCCCTCGACCGATTCCAGGCGGAGCGAGACCTCGGTGGTGTTGGTCTGGACGGCCAAGATCTCCTCACCCTGCTCGATGCGGGCGATGAAGCCGCTCGGGGTGAGCGGTCCGCGGGAGACGATCCGGACCGGACCGGCGTTGAAGTTCAACGATCCGGGACGGACCCAGGCGCTGAGAGTGATCCGGGAGGACGGGGCGAGTCCGATCGGGCTGTTGAGGGCAGCCCACGACTTGGCGTTGGTGAGAGACAGCGCGCGGTTGTCGGCTTCGAAGCCGGCGAAGGCCGGAGGACGAGGACCGACGGCGGAAGTGTCGCCCAGGACGGCCTGACCCTCGGCGTTGGCGCCGAGACGGCCCGAGTTGGCCAGCGGGGTCACGGCGCGCTCATTGAAGCGCAGGTAGGTGGACGGTCCCTTGCGTTCCGGTCCGGTGAACGGAGCGGTCAAGACGAGGTTCTCGTAGGGCGTGGCGGGATGGGCGTTCGTCCCGGCCCGATAGTGGGCGAGGACCTGTTCCGCAGTCAGGAGATGGTTGCCGTAGATGGCGACCTCGTCGACCTGGCCCTCGAAGGGATTGCTGCCAAGACCCGACTTGGCGTTGTAGGCACCGATGCCGAGGTCGGCGGCGACGCCGTTGTCCTCGGGCACCTCGCGGTTCGCGGCATACAGGGCCGCGGTGTTGGTGTTGACGGGGACGCCATTCACATAGGCGGTCAGCACGCCCTGCCACTGGTTGTTGCCGTTGCCACCGGGGTCGCCGTTGTCGAGCTCGGGCTGCCAGGTGAAGGCGAGGTGCTGCCACTCACCGATCTTGTAGTCGGTGTCGGTGTTGACGTCGGCACCGCTGTTGCCGGCGCCGCGGAACATGCGGAAGTTCCATCCGTGTCCCTCGGAGGCGGGGTAGCTGAGGTTCGGATTGCGCTGGAAGATCACCCAACCGGTCCGTCCGGTGCCGCCGACCCAGCGGTTGTTGACCGGGCACTGCCCACCTTGGTTGTCGCGGCCGGGCTTCACCCACATCTCGAAGGAGAAGGGCTTGTCGGCGCCGGGATTGTTGAGGGTGTGGAAGGGCAGGGTGGTCGTCGAGTTGCCATTCCGGTTGTGGTAGACCACCGACTTGTCCGAGGTGCCACCGCCGATCGCGCCGGCGCCAGGATGACGGACTTCCGCGGTGTGGGTGCCATGGCCCAAGGCACGGGTCTCGCCGAGGTTGACCGCGATGTCGGCACCGGGCGTCTCCTCGTCCAGGTGGTGGTAGGCCACCGGGTTGTGCGACCGCACGAGCGACTCGTAGGAGACGGTGCGGTTGGCATTGGTCGCGTTCTGGTAGTGGGCGAGGATCTGCTCCGCGCTGAGCTGGTTCGTGTACAGGGCGAACTCGTCGACCCCGCCAAAGTAGGGGTTGAGGCTGGTGCCCGCCGTGTTGTTGTAGTTGCCGATCGCCAAGCCGGCGGGATCCCGGTCGTGGTCGTTGGTGTTCGCGGCGTAGCCCGGGATGGTGCCGTCCGAGCCGCCCGTCCAGGTCGTCTTCGCCGCCTCCTGGCCGTCGATGTACATCGTCACCGAGGCGTCCACCACGTTGGCGGGATCATAGACCACGACGACGTGGGTCCATTTGCCGATCTTGTAGGGAACACGGCTGACGACATCGAGTCCGGTGGCGCTGCCGGCGCCGCGGAACATGCGGAAGTTCCAGCCGACCGGTTCGCCTCCCTCGTAGGTCTCGTCCGGCTTGCGCTGGAAGAACACCCATCCCTGACGGTCGGCGCCGGACCAGGCATAGCGGTTGTTGATGGGGCACTGGCCCGTGGCGGTCTGGTCGCTGGCGGGATAGAACCAGGCTTCGATGGTGAAGGGTTGGTTGGCGGCGGGATTCAGCCCGGCGTTCCAGGGGATTTCGGTCCGCGAGGTGAAGTCGAAGAACGCCGCACGCCCGGTGTCGCCGACGATGGCGCCCGGCATCGTGTGGACACGGCCGAGGTTCTGCGTGGCGTTGGCCGTGGCGCCGGCAGAGCCGGAATTCGCGTTGACCGTGCCCTTGGTGTTGGCGTCACCGAGTCGGTAGTAGGCCGCCGGGGAGTCGGCGAGGATCTCGGTGGAGTAGTCCGCCGCCCGGAGGAACCCGGGACAACCAGCGGTAGCGGCCAACGCGACAATAGTCGCGAGGGCGCGGGTGTTTGGATGAGTCATGTGTATCCGGTCGAATCGAAGAAGAAGCCACTTACGGGTCCTTGACGGGGCGTACAAGCCGAAATCCCCATTTGACGGAAACGTTCCAGGTTCCGCACGGATCCGTGACTTTTCCGGACTTGATCTTCCGAACCGTCTTTCGTGTCGGAGTGGGCTCCCTTCATTTTCGTCGACAGCCGCGCCCGATGAGACAGCTTCGGACGAGCGCTCCAACCCGGCGCCGCAACGCAACCGAACCGCCATGGCCATCCACGTCGCCCTCCGTCACGTCACCCATTACACGTACGACCAACCGGTCGGGCATGGGCCGCACGTTGTCCGGCTTCGTCCTGCGCCGCATTGTCGGACGCCGGTCCTGAGCTACTCGCAGAAAGTCACCGGCGGGGAACACTTTATCAACTGGCAGCAGGACCCGTTCTCCAACTGGAACGCGCGTCTCGTGTTCCCCGAGCCCATGGCCGAGTTGAAGATCGAGGTGGAGCTCGTGGCCGAGATGGCGGTCTACAACCCGTTCGACTTCTTCCTCGAGGAGTCCGCGACCTACTTCCCGTTCCAGTACGATCCGGTCTTGGGCAAGGACCTCGCTCCGTTCATGGAGAAGTCGGCGCCAACGCCGCTGCTGAAGACCTTCGTGGACGAGTTGAGGCGGGAAGTGCTGGGACATCCGGAGAACGTCGGCCACGCGCCGGTTCCCGCCGCCACCGCGCACCTCGACACCCACCATGGTGGCGGCCACCTGCCGGCGGCACCATCCGCCGCCAAAGCCGAGTCGACATCGGAGCCGAAGCAGGTCCGCACCATCGATTTCGTCGTGGCCGCCAACCAGAAGGTCCAACAGCGGATCCGTTACTTGATCCGCTTGGAACCCGGCGTTCAGGCCCCGGAGGAGACCTTGGAGAAGGCGAGTGGCTCCTGCCGCGATTCCGGATGGCTCCTCGTCCAGGCGTTCCGGCAGATGGGACTCGCCGCACGCTTCGTGAGCGGTTACCTGATCCAGCTCGCCCCGGACCTCAAGTCCCTGGACGGACCCAGCGGCACGGAAGTGGATTTCACCGACCTCCACGCCTGGTGCGAGGTGTACCTGCCCGGGGCCGGTTGGATCGGCTTGGATCCCACTTCCGGCCTCCTCGCGGGTGAGGGGCACATCCCGCTCAGCTGCACGCCGGAGCCGTCCACAGCCGCTCCGGTCACCGGGGCCATCGGCGAATGCAAATCGACGCTGCACCACGCGATGTCGGTGACCCGCATCCACGAATCGCCGCGTGTCACCAAGCCGTACACTGAGGAGCAATGGCAACGCATCGACGCGCTCGGCCGTGCGATCGACTCGGATCTCGTGGCCGGTGACGTCCGGCTCACCATGGGCGGCGAGCCCACGTTCGTCTCGGTCGACGACCCGGACGGTCCCGAGTGGAACTTCACCGCGGTTTCCCACAAGAAACGCGTGCTTTCCGGCACGTTGATCAAGCGGCTGCGGTCGCGTTTCGCACCGGGATCCCTGCTGCACTACGGACAGGGGAAATGGTATCCGGGCGAACCCCTGCCGCGTTGGGCCTTGGCCGCCTACTGGCGCAAGGACGGCGTGCCGATCTGGAAGGACGACTCGCTGATCGCCGACGAGTCCCGCGACTACGGCCACGGGGCGCGGGAGGCACTGGAACTCTCGCGCCGGTTGGCCGGGATGCTCGGCGCGGATCCGAAGTGGATCCTGCCGGGCTACGAGGATGCCTTCTACTACACGTGGAAGGAGCGCCGGTTGCCGTCGAACGTCTCGCCCGAGAAGTCGGAGCTAAAGGACAAGCAGGAACGCGAGCGCATCGCCCGCATTTTCCAGAAGGGGCTGGGCGAAGTCGTGGGCTACGCTTTGCCATTGAAGCGGTCCTCCGGGCCGAGCGGCACGGGTTGGGTGAGTGGACCGTGGTTCCTGCGGGACGACGAGACGCTTTGGCTGATTCCTGGTGATTCGCCGATGGGATTCCGCCTGCCGCTGGATTCGATTCCGTGGGTCGCCGAGAAGGAGTATCCGTGGAACTGGCCCCAGGATCCCTCCGCAACCTTGCCGCCGTTGCCCAGGGAGTTTCCGTACAGCAGTCCCGCCGCTGCCGCCGGACAACGGTTTGTCCGCGGATCCGCCGGATCCACCGCACCGGGATATGGACCCGGGCAAAGGGCCCAGCGACTCGACGGGCCGATTCCGGAAACCGAGCTTCCGCCGCTGCCCGATTCGCCCGATCCGACACGCCGGCCTAGGCTCCAGCAGAGCGCCCCGTGGATCATCCGCACCGCGTTGTGCGTTGAACCGCGGAACGGCCGCCTGCACATCTTCCTGCCGCCGGTCTCGACCACGGAGGACTACCTCGACCTCGTCTCCGGCATTGAGAGCACCGTGTCCTCGATGGGCGTGCCGGTCATCCTCGAGGGCGAGGCCCCACCAAAGGATCCGCGGCTCAACAAGCTGGCGGTCACGCCCGACCCCGGGGTGATCGAGGTGAACCTGCATCCGAGCCGCAGCTGGGATGAGTTGGCGGAGCGGACGACCGTGCTCTACGAGGAGGCGCGCCAAACCCGCCTGGGGACCGAGAAGTTCATGGTCGACGGCCGGCATACCGGCACCGGCGGCGGCAACCACATCATCCTCGGCGGCGAGACCCCCGCCGATTCCCCGATCCTGCGCCGTCCCGACCTGCTTCGGTCGCTGATCGCCTACTGGCAGAACCATCCCTCCTTGAGTTGGCTGTTCAGCGGCCTGTTCATCGGGCCGACCAGCCAGGCACCGCGCATCGACGAAGCCCGCAACGACTCCCTGTACGAGCTCGACATCGCCTTCCGAGAGATGGACCGGCAGCTGTCCCGCGGGAACGTCCCGCCTTGGTTGGTGGACCGGCTCTTCCGGAACCTGTTGATCGATGCCAGCGGCAACACCCACCGCTCCGAGTTCAGCATCGACAAGCTCTTCGCGCCCGAAAGCTCATCCGGACGCCTCGGCCTGGTCGAGATGCGCGCCTTCGAGATGCCGCCGCACGCGCGGATGAGCCTGGCCCAGCACCTCCTGCTGCGCGGACTCGTGTCCCGGTTCTGGCGCGAGCCCTACACCAACGGACTCGTCCGCTGGGGCACCGACATCCACGACCGTTGGATGCTTCCGCACTTCTGCGAGACCGACTTCAATGATGTCCTGCGCGACCTCGGATCCGCCGGCTATCCGTTCGAGTCCGAGTGGTTCGCCCCGCATTTCGAATTCCGCTTCCCACGGATCGGCGACTTCGCGCAACGGGACATCCAGGTGGAGATCCGCACCGCGCTCGAGCCTTGGCATGTCCTTGGCGAGGAACCCGGTGGCGGCGGCACGGTGCGTTACGTGGACAGTTCGTTGGAGCGGGTCCAGGTGAAGGCCAAGGGATTGGTCGGCGACCGGTTCGTCGTGACCTGCAATGGCCGCCGGGTTCCCCTGCATCCTACCGGGACCAACGGCGAGGGCGTTGCCGGCGTGCGTTACCGCGCCTGGCAGCCCCCGGAATGCCTCCAGCCGACCATCGGCGCCCAGACGCCATTGGTGTTCGACCTCTTCGACACCTGGAACCGTCGCTCGATCGGCGGTTGTACCTACCACGTCGCTCATCCCGGCGGACGCAGCTACGGGACGTTCCCGGTCAACGCCTACGAGGCCGAAAGCCGTCGACTCGCCCGGTTCTTCACCACCGGGGCGACCCAGGGTGCATTCGCGCCGCCGGTCGAACCGGTGAATGGCGAGTTCCCATTCACCCTCGACCTGCGCCGCTGACCCAAGCCTTTCCACAGCATCGTCTGACATGGCGGAATCCGTGTCCAAACCGCCTGCGTTTGAGGTTGTGCACCTCGGTGACCAGCCTTGGTACACCGCCGAAGACCTTGCGGAAGCGAGGGAGATCGTCAGTCCGCGCAATTCGCGCGCCCGCAACTTGAGCATCGCGGACATACGGATCCCTCCGGGTGTCGCGGTCCGGGCCCATCGTCACGAAGTGGTTGAGGAGATCTATCATGTCGTCGCCGGCACTGGCCGGATGACGGTCGCCGGATCCACGCGTGACGTAGGTCCCGGAGACACGGTGGTGATCCTTCCGGGCGAACGACACGACATCCGGAACCTCGGTACCACGGAACTGCGGTTGATGGTCACCTGCACGCCTCCTTGGACACCGGAATGTCTCGTGTTCGACTGACATGCCGGTACCGGCTTGTGGCCAATGACCTGGCGGCCTGTCGGCATTCCGGGGGGGCTTCGCAATCCCGCCTCAACGACTCCGGGAGAACAGTTAGTCGTCGGTTTCGCACTTGATGGATCGATGTGTCGGCCCCGCAAGTGCGGAGTAGGTCAGGGCGGAAGTGGTGTTTCTACCTCTTGATATCCAAATCCTTAGGCGAATCCTCCGCAGTTGAAATCCGCATGGTTGTGGATCAGCGCAGGAGGATGAAATCCACCTCAGGTTCCCCTTAGCGCCCTATTGAGGGAATGGCTGCTGGTCGCCATTCGAAGTCCTTCTGCCCAAGGAACTTTCTTCGGATTTCGCTGTGCAGGAGGCGCGTCCGGTTAGCTCCGATGAGTTGCTCTGCTCGAAAAGATCCTCTCCGCCGCGCGGGAAAATCCGATTCGAACCTTCAGCGGAAACCAGGGCCAAACTAGCAGTTGGCGACATTCTGATTTGGTCCGACTCCCTATCGGAACATTCCTGTGATGCAAGCGATTAGCGCGAATCCGAGGGATGTCTAGACCAGACCCTAGACGGCTTCTGTTGCTAGATTGCAAATCACTATCCATCACGGGCGTGCTTTGCCCGTAGCAGTCCATATCCAACGATTCCAGTATGGTCCATACCAACAACCAAACGATCACCAACGGCTGAGTTAACTCAGGTAGGGCTAAGCTCAGGCACCCATTGGGATGGTCGGTCCGCTGCGTCTCTTCCGTAAATCAACAATCGAATCTATACGGATATGAATCGTCCATCTAGAGCGTTCTTGCCACGCCAGATTGGCAACCCTCCTGAGTCTACGTTCGGGTCAATGCTGTTATTGATGATGACGTTGTTCTTCGGGTTGTCAGCACAAACCCGTGCTTCAACCGTGCATCGCTGGTATTCGCCAACGGGAACGGGTGATGGTTCCTCAAAATCCAGTCCGACCGTGTTCGATTACAAAAAGTTTGCCACATGGACACAATGGAGTGTTCCGGTAGCCGCGACCAACATCGTTCTCCATTTCCTCCCAGGTACACACAGTAATGTTCGAATTCAGGTTGGAACCGGAAATCGGCCATATCGGAACGGAGTGGCGGACCCAGATTGGAACATCAACAAGATGAATGTCTACATTCAGGGTGGGAATCCCGATGCGACTTCGCCCAGCAATCCTGAAGAGACGGTTTTGGTCTATCCGGACAATTTCAACGAAGGCAGCAGCGAATCAGGTCATGGCGGAGCCGGAATGATCAATGTACAAGACGGTTCTCACGCCACCGGGCTATTTACGGATGTCGGTGGCGGGAGACTCTATCAGGCACGGCGTGTTGTTGTGGAGAATCTGGTGCTCGACTGCAACTGGAGGAATCAAAAGGCGTTTACGAGCCTCGGATCTCCCAGTACCTACAAGATGTATGGCGTTAACGTGATTGCCGCTACCGGACGGTTCCGAAATGTCATCGTCCGCAACCTCGGATCTCACGGCCTGATTTGCGCCTCTCAGTTTGATAGCAAAGCTGGAGTGGAAGCATTTCCCTTGATGGCTCAAGCCGTTGACGATGGTCAAGAACCGGTTGTCGACTGCAACTCCTGCGACCTGCAGTTGATACCTTATGCCAAATATTCAGATCCGCGGCCTTGGTTGATAGAAGGCTGTGAAGTCCACGGCTTCAACAATATCTGGGGAGGATACAATACAGCGATCATGGTCAATGTGGTCACCCACGATCCAACCCGTACGGAAGAGGCGACATACATTAACCATCATCCCCCGGCCGCGTTTCTAAGGGATAAAGATCGGCGATTTGCATTGGTGCGAAACTGCCAAGTTCGCGGTGGTGCATATGCTTTCGGTCAGGCGGGGCCAGGCTATTGCATAGGATCTACCTTTACTGGCAATGCTGTTGTCGGTTCAACCGGCGGATACAATGCGGATACGCATGCTGTGCTCTCAGGTGATATCACTAACTCGGCCATCCTGGATGTGCATGTTGGGGTTCGTCAAATCACGGATGGACACGGGTCACCCGATTCGATCAATTATCATACTGTTGCTGGAAACTTGCTGCGGATTTCCTCGCGCGAAACCTATCGGAGGTATCAAGATTATAAAGTGATTAGTGTATCGGGTGCAACGCCTTCGACTACCTTTGTCAGTGATGCCTCACTTGTGCTTGGGTACAGCTTTACCAATACGGTATCCTGCTTTCATATCAGTGGAGTTACACTTGGTCCTGTCTTTCGCGACAATTGGATCACTACTCGGGCGGTAGATGGATTCTACAAACCCAATCCAGCGGAACATTCCTCAGCGGTCTTTCGACCAATCTGGTGGCAAACACCGACTGAAGTCTTCCCTCCTTATGAATCAGGTGCCTTTGTTCGGCTTGACGCTCAGAATGTCAGTCTTTCCAAAAATAGGGTGTCGGCCTTAGCGGACAACTTTGTTGATTTGGGGCCCACGCTCGGTGATGCCGCCTATTCCTTCTTTAATGATACGTCTCAACCGGCATACACGTCGAATCGATCGGCTCTGGCCGGCGATCCGGAATTCCAGGTGGCAAGCAGGACGGAGCGCGTGGTCTTGTTCCATGATGAATCGGAATCAGTGACCTATTCTTGGAAAAAACTTTTGCCAACTGGGACCACCACCACGGTCACGGATACACGGATAGAGCCGCGCCTGACCCGTGTTCGTGAGGTGCAGATCCAGAAACCATGGCGTTACAGTTCGGATTTCATGAAGGTCAATGTGCGGTTGGTCGATCACTGGCTGCCGTCGTCAGGAGGACCCGTCGGATCTGAGATCGTTCAGGAAGAGAGTGTCGCACTTCGGGTGGTTGGTCCGGGCGTGGACCAGACCCTGAGTCAGGTAACCGGAGAGGTGGCTCAATTCACTCTACCAATCCAATTGGGGGCCTCCGGCTCCTATTCGATCACGGCTTGGTGGCTGGAACCGGGCCAAACCGACTACAGTTATCATGGCTCCTATTCGACGGCCCAGCATGTGGAAGGAACCGTCGTCACGGTCAACGTTTCTCCGGATGTCGCCAACGACCGAAACACATCGTTTGTCGCACAACGGCCAGTTTTCACGGTGAGTCGATCTGGTTCCACCATCGAACCGCTCACCGTCAATTTGGAACTCCCATCCTATAACGTTCCCCGCTTCAAGTCCTCGGAAGAACTCGTCTCGCCAACGCCGGATGTCGCTGGCACCTATGGCACTGGCACTGGGCAGGACTATGTCCTGAAGCGGGGAACGACCACGATCACACCGGGGGCACTGCCCAACCGCGCTTTCACCGTGACGATAGCCGCTGGGGATTCGTTCACCAACCTCACGCTCTATCCCACCTACGACGATCTCACCGAGAACGAGGTGGCCTACCTCCGGGTTGCATCTGGAACCGGCTACGCAATCGGACTCGATAGCACCGCACTCGCCTTCATTTACGACGGACCCGAGTTCGTGGTGAAGGAACTCACGGATCCACTGGCTTATTATGGAAGCAGTACTGCTACCGCAATCAACGGGGATGCGTCCCCGGCGATCGCAGGCAGTATCTTCATCTACTCCGGGGGATACAGCGGGTATCGCGGGGGGAGATGGGCCTACCCCAACCTCCAGGGCTACTTCTGGGACATGCGATCTACCGACTATCCCGGCTATACACCGGAACCGTTGGGTGTCGCGGATACCCTTGGTGGCCAGACCTGGTTCGTGGGTAGCCGATGGTCCGGTTCAAGACGAGTGCCCTGGCGTGGTTGGCCAAATTCCATCACCGACCTAGGGACCCTAAAGAGCGGCGGATCCGGCGAAGCATTGGCAATCGCCAACCACTCAGTAGATGGACGACGAATTGTAGGATGGACCGAGCATACATATACAGTCGGAGTAACCACATTTACAACATCACGTCGTCCCGTAATGTGGCGAGGCAGCAACTTGATTGTGGAAGACCTTGGTTCGCTAACCAGCTCTGATACTCATGTTGAAGGTGCGGCGCTTACGGTTAACTCTTTTGGAAATATTGGAGGCTGGTCGAAGAGGAAGATACTAAACCCGCCGCTGTTTCCTATCCGCGGCTTCCTGATTGACGATAATCGGTCGTCAATATCGCCAGCATCTGACATGCGTAATCCAATTGGTGGTGAACTTGTGTCGGAGAATGGGCTAAGGCACTCAATAGTATATGGTATTGATGGTGCGACTAATGCGTGTGGAATATCACACTATAAGCCTGCATCAGGTTCGTTCCCAACTAATGCTGTAGTGTGGCGAGGGACAATGAATGCAAAGGCTCTCCATTCTCCGATTGAACCTTACGGGTCCATAGTTCATTCTGACGCATTGTTCTTTGCGCTGCCTCAGTATACCGGCGGTCAAAAGAGACCGGTTGGCAGGGTTTGGACAAACAACATTGCCTCAGCAGTTGCGGTTATTTGGAATAGTGATGGGACCGCGCCTGCATCGTTGAGCGATTCGCATTTTACACAAAGCACAGGATGGGTTCTGCGAAAACCTAGAGGTGTCAATTCTGCTGGATGGATAGTAGGTGAAGGGACGTTTAATGGATATTCACGTGGATTCGTATTGGTTCGTCGCAACTGATCATTTATATGAGATCTCTATTTGCATTTCTTCTGTTGTTTGCTCAATCGATCATTGCCCAAGAGTGGCCGTTGATTAGGACGAATACGCTATTTGAAGTGTTGAATGTTGGAATACGATTGGGAGCAGAAGTGTCCTATCGGAGTTCGGGCTCAGAGACGTGGTCTCGAAACACTTATCCTGTTGATCAGTACCTTGGTTTGGATTATCAAGCGGGTCGGTGGCTTGGAACCGATAGCTCCCGCCTCCCGGGGGCTGGTTTAAATGAGGAGGCGATAGTCAATGCTTCTAGTATTGAAGTTGGTTCTGGTGGCTCTTATATTGTCGGGAATTGGGTTGTTGGGCTGTCGGGATTTATCTGGGGATACGATGTTGTCTTTTTTGAAGATCGGCCGCCGGTGATTGCAGAAGGTCTCCAAACAAACTTTGCTCCAGGCCGAACCAATCTGCTTTTCGGCTTCAAGCTGTTTGAGGATGGGAACCCTGACATTGCCTATTATGGCTGGGTGGAGTTGTTGCGTGATCGGGGGGATGCGGTTTCCAAGTTTCGCTTTGGACGGCATGCGGTGGACTATCTGCCGAATCGCGGGATCCGTGCCGGGAGGGAGCCGGAACGGCCGTCCTTGGTTTCGGTGGTGACTCCCGAATCCACCACGCTCTCTTGGGATCCGCTGTATGCTGCCCATGGTTTCGTCCTGGAACGCACTGGGTCCCTGACACCGCCCGTCGTTTGGGAGCCGGTCGAAACTCCGCCCGGAGCCACAAACTTTGTCATCCCCAACACGCCCTACTCGAGCGCCCTCTTCCGCCTTGCCCGACCATGAAGCGGTTGGACAGTCGAAGGGCCTTCACCCTCATCGAACTGCTGGTGGTGGTGGCCATCATTGGCGTTCTTGCTGCGCTCCTGTTGCCGGCCCTCAGCCGGGCAAGGGCCAGCGCCCAGACCTCGGTTTGTGTCGGCAACCAACGCCAGCTCAACCTCGCTTGGCGGCTCTATACCGAGGACAACCGGAGCTTTTTCCCATGGTCGACGACGCTCAGTTTCTTTGACGACGCGTTGCCCGCCGTTGAGCTACAGCCCGCTTGGTGCCGCGGTTCGATGAGCTACATCGGTGTTCGGCCTGCTGAGGAGCGCACCAATATCGACCTCATCCTCGGTCCGTGGCCGGGAAGCATCGGTGCCTATAGCCTTGTGGCCGGAATCTACAGGTGTCCTTCGGATTTTAGCCGATGGCGGCCCGAGAGAACGCGGGAACGTGTCCTGCGTGTTCGAAGCTACTCGATGAACCGAAACTTCGGTTTTCCGGAGTCCCGGGTCTTTCAATTGAGCGTCTTCAACAAGGACGCGGACCTACGCCGGCACGCCGCGGGCCCGTCAGGGCTGTCGGTGTTCTGGGATGAATCGGAAGCGACGTTGGCCGGCACCGACTTCGGTGATCCGACCCTTCATTTCGGCGAATGGGTGTTGGGCGCCTTGCCCTCCACACGCCATCGGAACGCCGGATCGGTCTCCTTCGCCGACGGGCATGTCGAGGTTCACCGTTGGAGTGATCCGAACCTGCTCGCAAACAGTCGAAGACTCGACCTCAACATGGGTGTTTCGACCGCGCCCGGGAGTCCTGATTTCCGCTGGATCGAGGCCGCGATGCGGACCCTAGGCCCTGGCACGACCGACTGAGGTGAAGTCGGTCGTGCAAGCGTCCCTCTCCCATGCCTGAAGCCGGAGCCCGGTCCGTTTCCCAGCTGCTTGAAGCTTCGTCGGGAAAGGCACCTGGGCCGGTCGCTGGGACCTGAATGTGAAACTCTGGATCCCCGGGGCATTGGTGGCCCAAGCGACGGGACAGATTGCATCAGGAGGGCAGGGCGCTTCGTAGGAAGTCGCGGACCACCGTGCCATCCCGTGTCGGGGGTTGGCAGGCATGGCCGGTGCAGGGGTAGGCGAGGGAAAACTCCTCGTTCTCCGGAAGGGTCCGGGCGAACGGATCCACCGGCCCGCGGTTGCCCAGCACGACACGGTTCGGCTCGTGGACCGCGTGAACGTGGCCCAGCAGTGCGCGGGTCGAACCGCACAGCGGGTCGCCGACGATCACCACGCGTTTGGGTTCCTGGAGGGAGAAATCGAGCGCCGACAGCAGGTGGGGAACTCCCTGTGGATGTTGATGCAGCTTCTGGGCGAACAGCCGGAGAGTCCTTTCCGCGGCTTCCCTCCATTCGGGCCGTCCGCAGATCGCCGCGAGCCGGAGCAGCGCGAGGCAGGCGACCGAATTCCCCGAGGGTTCGGCCCCGTCGTAGTCCTCCTTCCATCGGACCAGCAGGTGAGGCGTGTCGGACGAACTCTGCCAGAAGCCTCCGGCGACCGCGTCATGGAATCGCGCCATAAGGCCCTCGGCCAGATCCACGGCGAACCGAAGCATCTCCGGATCGAGCGTGGCTTCGAAAAGTTCGATCATGCCGGTGAGCACATGGGCGTAGGCGTCGAGGAGCTGGACCCGGTCCCGTTCGCCTTCCCGCCAACGGTGGAACAGGGTTCCCGGTCGACCTTCGGAAGGTTCCTCCCACAGCGCCCGTTTCAGGAAGGCCAGGTTCCGCAGGGCCATCTCCAGGAATTCCTCGTCGCCGAGTACGGCGTAGGCGCGTGCGCAGGCGCCAAGCATCATCCCATTCCAGGAGGCCAGGACCTTGTCGTCCCGCAGCGGACGCACCCTCAGCGCGCGGGCCTCTCGCATCTTGCCTGTCGCGGACTCCAGCAGCGGGATGTCGGTCTCGGGGAGCTCGGGTTCGACGATGGCCAGAACGTTCAGGCCAGGCAGGGGCTCGGGGTGGCTGTGGTCGATGAAGTTGCCCTCTCGGGTCACACCGAAGTAGCGCGTGGCGACGTTGAACTCCTCCGGGGTCAACAGCGCGGAAAGCTCGGCGTGGGTCCAGCAGTAGAAGGTGCCTTCGCGGCCTTCGGAATCGGCGTCTTCCGCGGAACAGAAGCCGCCCTCCGGAAGCGTCATCTCCCCCGCGACGTAGCGCAGGATGTCCCTCGCCACCGCGGCATGGGTTTCCACGCGCGAGACGAGATACGCCTCGAGGTAGAGCGAAACCAGCTGGGCGTTGTCGTACAGCATCTTCTCGAAGTGCGGCACGCGCCAGGCTTCGTCCACGCCGTAGCGGGCGAAGCCGCCGCCGAGGTGGTCGTAGATGCCGCCTGCCGCCATCCGATCGCAGGTGTGCAGCACGGCCTGCACGCCCTCGGCGTCGCCGAACCGACGGGCGTACCGCAGCAGGAACAGCGGTTGCGTGGGGCGCGGGAACTTCGGTGCGCCTCCGAATCCGCCATGGACCGGATCGAATTCGGAGAGGAGGGATTGTCCGCCGCCGTGAAGTTCGCGGGGACCGGTCGGGAAGGCGTTGTCGGGATCCTGATGGGCGAGTTCCGCCAGCTTCGTGGCGAGGTCCGCGGCGGAGCCGAGGAGGTCCTCGCGTCGGGTGGTCCAGAGTTCGATGACCCTTTCCAAAAGGGCGCGGAACCCGGGGCGACCATGCCGGGCCTCGGGCGGAAAATAGGTGCCGCCGTAGAAGGGCTTGAGGTCCGGGGTCAGGAAGACGTTGAGCGGCCAACCGCCGGTACCCGAAGTCATCTGGACGAACGACATGTAGATCTTGTCGATGTCCGGGCGCTCCTCGCGGTCCACCTTGATGCAGACGAAGTGTTCGCGGAGGTAGTCGCCGATCGAGGCGCTGGCGAACGACTCACGCTCCATCACGTGGCACCAATGGCAGGTGGAGTAGCCGATGCTGAGGAGGATGGGCTTGCCGGAAGCGCTGGCGGCTGAGAAGGCCTCGTCGCCCCATGGGAACCAGTCGACGGGATTGCGTGCGTGCTGAAGAAGGTAGGGCGACTTCTCGACGGCGAGGCGATTGGTTGGGGAATGGCATTCCGGGTTGTCGGCGGTGTTGCTCACGTCGATCGAAGTTACGGGGTCGCCCGGGGCGAACAAGGCCAACGGCGGCAGGGACCGGTGGAAAACAAAAACCGCCATCCGGAAGGACGGCGGTTTTAAAACTGGAGCGAGTGAAGGGATTCGAACCCTCGACATTCACCTTGGCAAGGTGACGCTCTACCAGACTGAGCTACACTCGCGTGTCGTTGTGACGGCGAAGAAAATGTGGAAAGGCGGCCTCCAATGCAAGAGTCCTTTTTTGGAACTCGACTGCGGAGCGGAGCCGGGCCCTTCAGGACGCGCGGTTTTGGCGCCATTTGTCGAGGCCGACGGCCATCACGATCACCATTCCGATGATGATCTCCTGGATGTAGGAATCCCATCCGAGCTGGTTGGTGCCGTTGCGGAGGACCGCCATGAGCAACGCCCCCATGAGGGAACCGCCGATGCCGCCGATGCCCCCGTTGAGGCTGGCGCCACCGATGACGACGGCGGCGATGATGTCGAGTTCGAGTCCGACGGCGACCGTGGGATCCCCCTGGGTGAGGCGCGACTGCTGCATGAGACCTGCGAGGCCGAAGAAGGCGCCCGCGAGCGTGTAGAGCCAGAGCTTGGTTGTCTGCACCCGGACGCCGCAAAGGCGGGCTGCGGCCTCGTTGGAACCGATGGCGTAGACATGTCGGCCGAAGATGCTGCGGCGCATGACGAAGCTGGCGACGACCGCGAGGCCGAGAGTGATCCAGACCCCGGGGGGAAGGGGTAGGAAGCCCTGGGGATTGGTGCGTTCCATGAGGGCGTTCAGGCCGGAATCCTCCGGGTTGTAGACCGCCTGCTTGCCGCTGATCCATTTCGCGGCCCCGCGGACGACGCCCATCATTCCGAGGGTGATGATGAAGGGCGGCAACCGGAGGCCGGCGATGAGCGCGCCGTTGGCGGCCCCGATTATCGCACCGGTGGCGACCACGGCCACGGCGGCAGGCCATGAGGACCAGCCGGAGGACAGCATCTTGGCCCCCACGACGGAGGCAAACGCAACCGCGGCGCCGACGCTCAGGTCGATGCCGCCGCCGACGATGATCATGGTCATCCCGAGGGCGCCGAGGGCGACGATGACGGTCTGGGTCAACACAATCGCCGCGTTGCGTCCGGTGAAGACCGTGGGACGGGCCTCGTCGCTGAGGGCGAGGAGACCCAGGACGAACAGGAGACCGAGGACTGGGCCTGCCGACTGCAGGAGGCGACGCCAGGCGGCGGGTTGGCTGGAAGAGGCGGACATCGTACCGGGGCTTTTCCAAGAACGTGGCCGTTTCTTGCCCCATCTGCCAACAACCGAAAACCAACCCCGAGGGCCAATTCAGCGGCTTGGGTTCGGATCGGGACGGGAATCAGCGCGGTTGAAACGTCGAGGACGGCTGTGGCCCGCCGGTATGGCGCCGTGCAAAGAGCAGTCGGAGGCTGTTGAGCACCACCAGCACCGTGCTTCCCTCGTGGGCGGCCACACCCAGAGACAGGGGCACCCTCGGCAGGGCCAGCGTGAGCACCGTCATGATCCCGATCGTGCCGAGCGACACCGCGATGTTCTGGCGGATGATCCGGCGTGCCCTCTCGCTGAGCTCCCTTGCATGGAGGAAGTTTTCCAACCTGTCGTGCATCAGGACGACCTCTGCCTGCTCGATCGCTGCGTCGGAGCCGCGGGAACCCATCGCCACACCGACATCGGCGGCCACCAGGCACGGAGCGTCGTTCACGCCGTCCCCGATCATGGCCACTCGGTGTCCCTTCTCCTGGTACTCCCGAATGGCGGACACCTTGTCCTCGGGTTTCAGGCCGGATCGCGCCTCGTCGATGCCGGACTCCTCATGGATGCGTTGGGCGGCTTCTTTGCGGTCTCCGGTCAACATCACCGTATGCAATCCGTGGCTGCGCAGTCGGGAAACGACGTCCTTTGCCGAGGATCTGAGCGTGTCCTGGAGCAGAATGCGTCCGCGCAGACCGGGTCCCGCGAGCCAGGTCTCGGTGGTCGTTCCGGGGGGATTGGGGAGCGGCGTGGTGTAGTCCTGGGAGGTCTGGGTGAGGAAGGCGCGGTTCCCGAGGTGGTGGCGTACACCCCGCCAAAGTCCATGAACTCCCCGACCCGCGACCGTGCCGGAGTCGGTGACCGGTTCGACGGGAACGTCGCGGTGGTCCGCCTCCCGCGCGAGAGATCTGGATACCGGATGGTTGGAGATCCGTGCGAGCGAGGCGGCGGCTGCAAACAGATCGGTTTCAGATCCCTCGATGGGTTCCACAGCAACCACCCGTAGCTCTCCCTCGGTCAGGGTGCCGGTCTTGTCCATGGCCACGACGGTGATCCCGGCGAGGTTCTCGATGGCAGCGCCTCCGCGGAAAAGGATTCCCGACCGCGCCCCGGCGGCGATGGCGGAGAGGATCGCCGAAGGCACGGAGAGCACGAGGGCGCATGGCGAGAGGACGACCAGCAGGGTCATGGCCCGGTAGAACGCGCTGGGCCGGACCGCCTCCGAGAAGAAGGGGGGGAGTCCTTGGACCTGCCATCCGAAGAGGAACACGGCGAGGCAGAGCGCGAGGACCACCGCCGTGTATCCCGAGCCGAATCGGTCTGTGAACCGTTCCGACGGAGCCTTCAGGTGCTGGGCAGAATCGATGAGCCGGAGGATGCGCTGAAGGGCGGAGTCGGCGGCGGGCCGCAGAACCCGGCCCTCGACGACGCCCCAGAGGTTAAGGGTGCCTCCCAGGGCATCGTCTCCCGGCGCCTTGGGGACCGAGTCGGACTCGCCGGTGAGCATCGACTCGTCACAAGCGCTCTGTCCGGACACGAGTTTGAGATCCACGGGAACGAGCTCCCCGGCGGTCACTCTCACGGTGTCTCCCGCCTTGAGTGCGTCCACGGGCACGACCGACTCCCTGCCGTCGACGAGCAGGCGTGCCGACTTGGGGGCGCGGCGGAGGAGGGCGTCGATTTCCCTGCGGGTGCGGCCGGAGGCGTAGTGTTCCATCGCGGCGGAGGCTGAGAAGAGGAACAGGAGCAGCGCGGCCTCGCCGAAGGCTCCCACCGCGACCGATCCCGGGACCACCAGCAGCATCAGGAAGTGGGTGTCGAAACGCAGACGCAGGAGGTCGGTCCAGACCTCGCGTGCGAGGTCCCAGGCTCCGGCGAGGTAGGCGACCATGTAGGCGGCCGTCGAAACCGTGGGCCATCGGGATGCGACGGCCCAGCCGGTGAGGCCAGCAGCCAGGCAGACGCCGGAGCGGACGGCCATGGACTTCCAGTCGGTCTTCTCGGTTTTGGTCATGTCAGGTTCGGCGTCTCGCGGTTGCTGGGGCAATTCCTTCCAGGCGTCCCTGCGTCGCCCTGGCCGTGGATCGGCTCGGTGGAAGTCTCGATCCTCAAATTACCTGTTGCCTGACGATTCTTGCCCGATAGTCTCCGCCCTCCCGTCTTCCGAAAGGAATCCGGGGAAACGGCCTCAATTCCGGCGCGGATGCGTCGGGCGGCCACAACAACATCGAACTGGAATCCGGTACTTCCGCCGGATGGGACCATCCGCCGCCCTGTGCGTGCGTTGGGACCGAAACCATGGGAAGCGTAGAGAAGAAAAAGCTGCATGAGCACGATCGGCGTCAAGGAACTCCTCGAGGCAGGCGTTCATTTCGGACATCAGACCCGTCGCTGGAACCCGAAGATGAAGCGGTACATCTTCGAGGCCCGCAACGGAATCCACGTCATCGACCTGTCGAAGACGGTGGTCCAGCTGCAAGAGGCCTGCGACTTCCTGTCCGCCACGGCGGCCAAGGGCGGCAACATCCTCTTCGTCGGCACCAAGAAGCAGGCGCAGGAAGCGGTGAAGGAATCGGCCAAGGCCTGCGGCCAGCCGTTCGTCACCGAGCGTTGGCTGGGTGGCACCCTGACCAATCTGAAGACCATCAAGCGCTCGATGAAGCGCATGAAGGAAATCGAGAAGATGGAGCAGGATGGTTCCATCAACCAGTACGTGAAGCAGGAGCAGTCGATGATCCGTCGTGAGCATCAGCGCCTGTTCAAGAACCTGGACGGTCTGCGCGCCATCGACGCCGCTCCTGACGTCATGTTCGTGATCGACCTCAAGCGCGAGCACAACGCCGTCGCCGAGGCCCGTCGCCTGCGCATCCCGCTGGTGGCGATCGTCGACACGAACGCCGACCCCGACCTGGTCGACTACCCGATCGCCGGCAACGACGACGCGATCCGTTCCGTGAAGGTGATTCTTCAAGCGGTGACCGAGTCGATCTCCAAGGGCAAGGCCGAGGCCGACGCCAAGAAGAGCCGCCGCATCAACCGTGAGGACGAGCCCTCCGCCCCGGCTCCGGCTCCGACCCCCGTTGTCGCCGCTGAGCCCGCCGCGGCTCCGGCAGCCTGATCCGCAACGACTTCCAAACTTCTGTGCCGGGCGTCGTCCGCGACCCCGGCACGTTGTCTTTCGCAACCCGGAAAATTAAGCCTCTTTTGATCCATGCCTGAAATCACTCCCGCACTCGTCGGACAGCTCCGCGCCATGACCGGCGCCGGCCTGATGGCCTGCAAGAAGGCCCTTGATGAAACCCAGGGCGACCTGAACGCCGCCGTCGACCTCCTGCGCAAGCAGGGCGCCGCCGCCGCGGTCAAGAAGGCCGACCGCGCCGCCAACGAAGGCCTCATCGGCCAGGCTGTCGTCGCCGGCGGCCGCGTGGGCACGCTGATCGAAGTCAACTGCGAGACCGACTTCGTCGCCCGCAACGACTCGTTCAAGGCGTTCGTCTCCGAGTTGGCCTCCAAGGTTGCCAGCCAGCCTGGCGCCGACCTCGAGTCCGACCGCGTGGCCGCCGTGGCCCGCATCGGCGAGAACATCCAGATCCGGCGCACCCAGCGCATCGAGGTCGAGGGCGTCGGCGGCGTTGCCGCCTACATCCACACCGGCGGCAAGGTCGGCGTCCTGGTGGAGGTCGGAGCGACCAAGGAGTCCGCGGTCGCCACCGAGGAATTCCGTCAACTCCTGCGAGACATCGCCCTCCAGATCGCCGCGGCCAGCCCGGTCTCGGTGAGCCGCGACGAGGTTCCGCAGTCGATCATCGACAAGGAACGCGAGATCGCTTCCCAGTCGGACGCCCTCAAGGGCAAGCCGGCGGCTGCGATGGAGAACATCCTCAAGGGCAAGCTGAACAAGTATTTCGAGACGAACTGCCTGCTGGAGCAGGGCTTCGTCAAGAACCCCGACCTGAAGGTCGAGGCCCATCTCGGCGCGATCGGCAAGCAAGTCAGTGACACCCTCACGGTGCGCCGGTTCCTCCGCTTCCAGGTTGGCGAAGCGATCTGATCGCGGTCGCAGAACCTACTCTTCCAAGGCGCCCCGTTCGCGGGGCGCCTTTTTCTTTTGGGACTCAGGGGCCCCATAAGACTTATGGGTACTATGGGACTTAAGGCACTAGTTCCGAACGCTGGTGCGTTCCGCCAGCCAGATCATGTCCGCATTGTTCGCGGAGGCCACGTTGAGCGGCATGTCGTAGAACCTCACCGGTTGCACGGTCCGGGAATCGACCCACTTCCGGATCTCGGCATGTCCGTCGGCGAAGGTGATGCCGCCTGCCCGGTTGTGGTAGCTGGCCGGGTAGTCGATGATCCGCGCCGCTCCCGGGCTTTCCACCATCTGGTTGGCGAACCCGCCGGCGTTGATGCTGTCGGGATGCTCGTCCAGCAGGACGTACATCTGGGAAGCACCAACGTTCGCGATGTCCGCGGACTTCTTGAAGATCCGGTAGCGGGTCTGGCCGTCCTGGTAGCCCGAGCCTGGAGGAAGCCATCCGCCGGGACCGCCCATGGCCTGGCTCATGCCCATGCTCCGAACGCGGGAGAATTTGCGTCCGCCAAGGGTGATCTGGCTGACGTCGGCCGGGCACTTGAAGATCGCCGCCGATCCCAGGTACGGCGCCAGCCAGGAATTGGACGGGTTGAGCAGCATGGCGGTGTTGGTGTTGTCGCCCGGGAACGGTCCCGGCCAACCCAGCCAGCCGCCGACCCACTGGAAGCGTTCGTCGCGGGAGTTGCCCGGCTGGGTGAGGCGATCCTCGTTGTCCAACGGGTACATGAGATGCGCCAACTGGATCTGCTTGAGGTTGTTCATGCACCCGGTGCCCATGGCCTTGGTCTTGGCCTTGGCCAGGGCGGGAAGGAGCATCCCGGCCAGGATCGCGATGATGGCGATGACCACCAGGAGTTCGATGAGGGTGAATGCCGCCCGGGAGAAACGTCGCTCTTGAGCCATGTGCGGATGCTTCCCGAAGCCGCGAAGTCCGGGCAACGCCGGAGTTGCGGGTCGCCGAAACAATCGGGATTCAATGCCAGAGCAGGCGGAGTGCGGCGACGAAGGCGAAGCCGATGATGAGGGTGTCGAA
>JAIXUV010000313.1 GCA_027483345.1 Verrucomicrobiales bacterium
CGGACGCTGCTCGTGGTCGTGGACACCCTCCGCACCCAGGAGGTGCTCCACGCCGACCTGACCACCTGCCTCCCGGGCGGCCGGCTCCGGTTCTTCCCCGCCTGGGAGATCCTCCCGCACGAGTCGAAGCTCCCGCACGCGGACATCATCAGCGAACGTCTGGAGACGCTGGTGGCTTTGCGCGACGCGAACGCCCGGGGCCCGGGGCCGGCGCCGGTGGTGGTGGCGACGGTGACCTCGCTGCAGCAGCGCACGTTCACAGCGCCCGACCTCGCCGGCAGGACCCGGACGCTGCGCAAGGGGGACACCCTCAACCCGCTCGACCTCATCGAGTGGCTCGAGGCCCAGGGCTATGAGCCCGAGGCCCAGGTCGGCCACAAGGGGGAGCTGTCCTGGCGCGGCGGCATCGTCGACTTCTGGCCGCTCAGCTCGCCGTGGCCGATCCGGCTGGAGTTCTTCGGCGACGAACTCGAGTCGCTCCGGGAGTTCGACCCCCATGCCCAGACCTCGCGGGATCCCGTCGAATCCTGCGTGGTCCCGCCCGCCGGCGAGCTGGGGCTGCTTCGGCCGCGGGCCAAGGACGCGGACGCTTCACCGGCAACCCCACCGGCGCTCGCCTCATTGGCCTCCCACCTGCCGCCGGGATCCATCGTCCTGATCGCCTCGCCCACGTCCCTGGCCGGGCACGCGCTCCGCCTGGAGGAACAGGTCAGGGAAGGCGATCCCTTCCATGCGCGCTGGGAGGACTTCCAGCGGGACGTCCAGGACGCCGGCCACACGTTGGTCCGGCTTGAGGACGCCGATCCCGCCGCCCCGGATTCGGAGGACCCACTTCGGATCGACGGCCTCGACGCCTTCCGTCCCATCGGCGCGACGCTGCCGGCGGCCCAGGTCGCGGAGGCGCAGCGGCGAGGGTTCTTCTCGCAGATGCACCGTTGGCTGAGGCAGGGGCTGGAGGTCCACGTCTTCTGCAACAACGAGGGCGAACGGCAGAGGTTCTCCGAGCTGTGGACCGAACTGGTTCCCGGGGACGGGTCCGCACAGGCCGACGAAGGCCCGCGGATCCACACCGGGATGCTTTCCCGCGGCTTCATCGCCGAGGCCTCCCGGCTCGTCGTGGTCTCGGACGCGGAGGTGTACGGCCGCTACAAGGTGAGCCGGCCACGGCGCATGAAGTCCCCGCACGCGCAGGCGGTGCGGAACGTGTTCGAGGTGGACTTCACGGACTTCGAGGAGGGGGACTTCGTGGTCCACCTGCAGTACGGCATCGGGATCTTCCGCGGATTGAAGACGCTGGCGCCGCAGCGGCGGGCGCGCGGGGACGACGGGGCGTCGGCGCAGACCGGGCAGGAATGCCTGGTGCTGGAATACGCGGCCGCGGACGGCGCCGGTGAGCCGCCTCGGCTGTACGTGCCCGTCACCGAGGCGCACCTCGTCAGCAAGTACGTGGGCGCGGGCAAGGCGCGTCCGCAGCTCAACACGCTGACCGGCACGCGATGGACGAAGGCGCGCGAGCAGGCGCAGCGGGCGGTGCGGGACCTGGCGGCGGAGCTGCTGACGGTGCAGGCGGCGCGGACGACGCGGAGTGGACATGCGTTCGGGCCCGACAACGCGTGGCAGCGGGAGTTCGAGGCCAGCTTCGAGTTCGAGGAGACGCCGGACCAGGTGAAGGCGATCGCCGCGGCGAAGGCGGACATGGAGGACGCCAAGCCGATGGACCGGCTGGTGTGCGGGGACGTGGGGTTCGGCAAGACCGAGGTGGCGATCCGTGCGGCGTTCAAGGCCGTGATGGGCGGGAAGCAGGTGGCGCTCCTCGTCCCGACGACCGTGCTGGCACAACAGCACTACAACAGCTTCCGCGAACGCATGGCGGAGTACCCGGTGCGGGTCGAGCTGCTCAACCGCTTCCGCACGCCGAAGCAGCAGCGTGCGGTGCTCGAGGCCGCCGCGGCCGGCGGCGTGGACATCGTCATCGGCACCCACCGCATCGTCTCGCCGGACGTCGAGTTCAAGGACCTCGGCCTGGTGATCGTGGACGAGGAGCAGAAGTTCGGCGTGAAGCACAAGGAGCAGTTCAAGCTGCTCCGGCGGACGGTGGATGTGCTGACGCTGAGCGCGACGCCGATCCCGCGGACGCTCTACCTGGCGCTGACCGGGGCGCGCGACCTGAGCACGCTCGAGACGCCGCCGCAGGACCGCCTGCCGGTGGAGACGCTCGTGGGCAACTACGACGAGCGGGTGATCCGCGACGCGATCCGGCGCGAGCTGAACCGGGGCGGCCAGGTCTACTTCCTGCACAACCGCGTCTCCACCATCGACGCCATGGCGCTGAAGCTCCGGGCGTTGGTTCCCGACGCCCGGGTCGTGGTGGGACACGGCCAGATGGGGGACGACGCGCTGGAGAAAGTGATGACCGCGTTCGTGAACGGGGAGGCCGACGTGCTGGTGAGCACGACGATCATCGAGAGCGGCCTCGATATCCCGAACGCCAACACCATGATCATCGACCGTGCCGACCGGTTCGGCCTGAGCGAGCTGTACCAGCTGCGCGGGCGGGTGGGCCGGTACAAGCACCAGGCCTACTGCCACCTGCTGCTGCCGCGCCACGCGCAGCTGCTCACCGAGGCGCGGAAGCGCATGAGCGCGATCAAGCAGTACAGCGCGTTGGGCAGCGGCTTCAAGATCGCCATGCGCGACCTCGAGATCCGCGGCGCAGGCAACCTGCTCGGCGCGCAGCAGAGCGGCCACATCACCGCGGTCGGATTCGACCTCTACTGCCAGCTCCTGGGACAGAGCATCGCCGCGTTGAAGGGCGAGAAGGTCCGTTCCCGGCTCGAGGTCCGCGTCTCGCTCGACTTCATCGCCACCAACCCCGGCGAGGAGGGCGGCGAGACGCCGGATAACCGACGCCGCAAGTCCACTTCCGCCCCGCGCCTGGAGATCTCCATCCCGCGCGACGACCTGGTTGCGACCTGGCATCGGGACTCCGGCGGCGAGGGACGGAAGGAGGAAACGGAGCAGCCAAGCCGCCGTTTTCCCGCCTATCTGCCGCTCGACTACGTGCGGGAACCCGCCCAGCGCGTCGAACTCTACCGGAAGCTCGCGCAGGCCCAGGAAAAGACGGCCGTGGAGGCCCTGCGCGCCGAGTTGCGCGACCGGTTCGGTCCGCTGCCCGGCCCCGTCGACCTCCTGGTCCAGGTGCACGAGCTGCGGCTGTTCGCCGCGGAGAAGCAGGTCGCCTCGGTCGAGGTCGTCGAAGGCAAGGTGAAGCTGACGCGGCGTGGCGAACTGATCACCGTCGGGGGCCAGTTCCCACGCCTGACGAAGTCCGACGCCAAGGGCCGGCTCGGAGAGATCCGCAGACTGCTGATGTCCCTCGCCTGAACCGACGCCCATGACACGGCTTCCACCGATCCTGCCGCTGCTGCTGCTCGCCTTCCTGGCCGCCTCCGCCGCGGGGGACGTCCTCCCGAAACCCGCACCCGCATGTCCGCCCCTGCTGGTGGTCTCGACCGACGGGCTCTCGCCTGCCGATCAGGTCCTCCTCGCCGGCATCCAGGGCCTGTTGAACCGCACGAACGCCGCGGTCTGGCTCCGTTCCGGCGGCATGAACGCGCGGATCCTGAAGGATCTCCAGGACGAGGGTCTCGCCGTCGAGACGGTGTCCGGACCATGGCCGTTGGTGGAGCGCTTCCGCGACCGCTTCGAGGGGATGGTGCTCGGTTCGGTCGGCGACGAGTCGATCAACCGCGCCACCTCGGTCGCTGCGGTCACCCGTGCGCTGATCGTCGACGCCTCCCTCGCTGCGCGACCCGAGTTCGCGGGGTTGCCGGTCGTGGCGGACGCCCGGGTCCTCTCCGATGTGGAACTCTGGGAACGGTTCGGTCCGCGGTTCCTGCGGGGACACGCCGTCCACCAGGCGGCGCGCAAGACGCTCCACCTCCGCGACCTCGCGGTGTCGATGGGAATGGCCACGTTCTACGACGTGACGCCGGAGGAACGGACGCGGCGGGTGCGCGGACTCGGCCCGGGAACCCGAGTCTTCGGATGGGGCGAGGACGAGCTGCGGTTCGTCCGCGAGGTGAGCCGGGGCGGCGGCGCGGTCCTTCCGGCCGACTGGTCGCTCAACCTCTCCGCGCTCCGGCATCTGCCGGCAACCCCACCGCCGTCCGGGAAGCCGGACCGCGGGTCCTCGGGCCCGGGGAAGCCGGCGCCCTTGAAGACCGGTGAACGGGTCGTCGCCTTCGTGGTGACCGACGGCGACAACCTGCAGTGGATCGGCGGGGGATTCGTGGACAACCCGGGGTTCTGGGCCAGCCCCCACCGGGGAAGCTTCGCGGTGACCTGGGAGATGGCTCCGTCGCTGACGGAGTTCGCTCCACGGGTGCTGGGGCATCTGCGCCGGACCGCCACGCCGCTGGACGACTTCGTCTGCGGCCCGAGCGGCTTCGGTTACCAGTTCCCGCGGCACTTGCCGGACCGGCGGGACGCGGCGCGGCGGACGGGGCTGGCGGCGGACGCGGCGGGAATGCCGTGGGTCACGGTGCTGGACGACGGCGGGGGGCCGGACCGGGTGGAGGAGTGGCTGGAGCGGCCGGAGATCGCCGGCGTGCTGCACAAGGACTACGCGCCCTACAACGGACACCGCGGGGCCGTGGCCTGGCATGCGGGCAAGCCCGCTGTGGCCTACCGGTTCCTGCTGTGGGAAGCCAAGCGTGGCGACGGGACGCTGCGTCCGGACTGGCTTCCGGAAGGCGTCGCCGCCGGGGTGGCAGGACTTCCCGGAGACAACGCCTCGAAGGCCTCCGACCGCTTCGCCCTCGTGAACGTGCACGCCTGGTCCTTCCGGGACTCCGGAGGGCCGTTGGGGGCGATCGCGAGGACGATCCCGCTGCTTCCGCAAGCAACCCGGGTCGTCACGGCCAGCGAGTTCTTCCAGCTTCTCACTCCCTAGTGTCCGCTCCCGGCCGACGCCCCAACACCATGAAAGCGATCCTCCGCAACGTCCTCGCCGTCCTCGCCGGAATGCTTCTGGGAGGTGTCGTCAACATGACCCTGGTGATGGTCGGGCCCCGGGTGGTGCCGTCTCCCGCGGGCGTCGACATGGCGGATGCGGCGAGCCTCGCGGCAGGCATCCACCTGCTGGAGCCGAGGCATTTCCTCTTTCCGTTCCTGGCCCATGCGCTGGGGACGTGGGTCGGTGCGCTGACGGCGAGCCTGATTGCCGCCACCCGCGGTCCGGCGCCGGCGTGGGTGCTGGGCGGGATCAATCTGGCGGGCGGGATCCTGGCGTCGACGATGATCCCGGCGCCGGGATGGTTCATCGCCTTGGACCTCGTGTTGGCCTATCTGCCCATGGCTTGGTTGGGTGGGCGCATCGGCCGATCGCTCCGGGGATAGCGCGGAGGCGCAAGAAGCTGGCGGGACCGGTCACTCCTCCAGCATCGGGGTCAGCAAAGGGGCCGTTGCGCCGGGCGGATCCGGGATGCAGAGCCAACGCCGCCGTCCCGGAAATGCAGAAACGACCCGGGAGTTCCTCTCGTGCCCGAGGTCGCGCACCCAGAGGATCCGTTGTCCGTCCAGCGGCACGCCGTTGGCGATCCACGGCGCGTGGGGGCTGACGGGACCATTCCAGCGGACGAACACGAGATGCTGACCCTCCTTCGCACCAAGGCGGCGTGCGACCTCGAGTCTGGGAGGGATGGGAAACGACTCCGGTTCGGAAAGCAGACGGAAGTAGGGACGCACCGAATTCCTCGTTTCCAGGAGCAGCAGCAGCGCGATGGCGGAAGCCAGCCAGCGTCCGTGCCGGGGCACCTGGGAGGCGGCGGTCCAGGCGCAGGCCTGGAGGAGGAAGAGCCCGGCGACGAATGGGGCGAGGTAGTGTTCGTAGCGGTAGGTCTCAAGCGCCACGACCAGCCAAGTCAGGGAGGTCGCAGTCAACAGGACGGCGAAGCCACCGGGCGGAAGGAAGGCGGGCCGAGCGGGACGCCACGCCAACACCGCCAGCGGCAGGAGGCGCGGCCAGGCGAAGACGGAGGCGACGGCACCGAAGGAGAACAGGGCGGCCCACGGGGGGAGGTCGTTCTTGGCGCGGTAAACGTCGATCTCCCAGCGGTTGACGGCCAGGGATTCGGGCGCCGTGGAGGGCGGCGTTTCACCGAGGGGCGAGAACCAGAACAGGGGACCGGCGAGATAGCGACGGGAATGCAAAAGGTACGGGAGCTCCTTCCAGTCACCGGTGACGGACTTGTTGACGAGCAGTTGCAGGGAGACGACGCCGACACCGAAGACCAACAGGGCCACGAGTGCGGATCCGACCCGGACCGGATCCATTCCAAAGGCCCTCCAAGCGACCGGGACGAGGAACGCGAGGACCGTCATTCCAAGGACGCCCCCCTCGAATGGGCGGGTGAAGAACAGCAGACCCAGGCCCACCGCCAGCGGGAGGACGCCCAAGGCTCCCCAGCTCCGGTGAAGGCGGGGATACGCGCCCAGGACCAGGAAGGATCCGAGAGCCACGACCCCGCCGCCCCATAGGCTTCGGACCCAGTAGTGTCCGGTTCCGAAGTTGAGGACGAAGAGCAACCCCGCCACCAGGGCCCCACGGCGGCCGGCCCAGCCGAAGCCGGCCCAGGCGGCCGCCGCGGCCCCCAACGCCACGGAGAGGATCACGCCCCGATGCGCGCCGCCGAGCAGGGCCTTCCCCAGCGCGAGGAAGGCGGACTGTCCGAGCGGATACTTCGAGGCGTACGTCGGCTCCACCAGGGCATGGATCATCTCGAAGTGCTCCGGGGAAGGCGGAGGCGGATTCGAAAGCCTTCCCATCAACAGCGTGTCGGCGCCTAGCAGATAGGCCTCTTCGTCGTGGATCCATGTAAGTGGCGCCCCCGCCCGGAACTCGACGAGGGCCTGCAGGAACACCACAGCGAGGAAGGCCAGCAGTGCGATGATCCATGGTCGCGGAAGACAGCCCGATTCATCCCGACCCGTCGGGGGAAGCAGATCGTCCGAGTCGACCACGTCGGTCTTGTTCATGGATGGAGATCGGGGTGGGAACGTCACTGGAAGGAATCCGGCGCTTCCCGAGAAGATTCGGTGGAAGCGGCAACGCCGGGCAATCCCAAGCTTGGCCGATGCACCGGCATCCGTCACAGGCTTGCCTTGAACGCAGGCGGACCGACTGCCTCCGTCGACCTTCAGGATGCTCGACGGAGGAAGTCGGGTGGTTGGTACCCTCCCCGCAATGTCGGAAGAGAACTGATTGGACCGGTCCGCCCCCGCAGACCGATGGCTTGCCCTGCTTCCGGTCCTGTTCGTAGTCACGGTGCTTTGGGGATCCCGGGCCCCGCCGGTGGGGTTCTTCATGGATTCCGCCAACCTCCTCTGCCGGAACGATGCAGTTGAAGTGGAGCCACCGATTGGGAAGCGATTGGTGACAGTCGAAATCAACCCAATCGGAGGGCTCATGCCCGGTTCACCAATCGGTGGCCGGAGGATTTGGGATCAGGGATGCGGCAAACCCATCGGCTGGTGGTCCAGTTCGGCGACACCGGTGCCGTCGATCTCTGCTGCGCCCCAACTCAGGTCGCCTCGGCGCGCCGCTGGGCCGTGACACCCTCCTCTTGGTGCTCGCCTGCTCCGTTGGCACCGATGCCTTCTTCACCTCTTCGATTTCTGGCACGGAGGCGTCGGTTTTTGGGCCCCGTCTCCGGCTTCTCGTCGTGCCCTCGGGCGCCGTCGGATGGGCCTGTCTGCCCACCCGGCTCGATTCCGCGAGACGCGCCCTCCCAGCCGTCGGCGGCGCGGTTTCCCTGGTCGCTGTCACACCGGGCGCCTTCGTCGATCCGCCTTGCATCGACTAACACCATGGGCGGCTCTGGAACCGCGGTGGACCCATGTTCCTCGCAGGCTGGGCGGAAATGTGGGCCGTGTCCGGCTTCGGCAGACCCCAGCTCCCGGAGTGACAGCCGGACTCAGCCTCCACCCTCGAGAAACTTCCTCCGGTCCAAGGACCCGACTTCCGGTGGGTTCACGTCGCCGCGGTCTCGCGGATGCGGCGGGTTGCCCCGGAATCCTGGACCCAGTCCCGCCGACTGTCGGACCTCGCCGGGTTCGCTTCAGCTTCGCGGCTTCCACTCGTCCCGGAGCAGGCCGAAGATCCGCGTGTCGTAGGTGCGGCCCTTCGCACACCAACGTTTCCTGAGACGGCCCTCCTCGATGAATCCCAGGCTCCGGACAACCCGGTCGGAGCGGCTGTTGTCGGGATCGACCTCGGCCTCGAGACGACGGAGTCCCCATACTCCGAAGGCATGGGCCACGACCGCCTCCAGCGCCTCGCGCATCAGTCCGCGCCCCCAATGGGTCCGCCCCAGCACGTAGCCGATCTCCGCCCGGGCGCTTTCTTCATCGTGACGGAAAACCAAGCAGGCGCCGATCACCCGTCCCGTGGCCCGCTCCTCCAACACGAACTGCACGCCCGTGCCCGCGGTCAGCATGACCCGGATCCGTTCATGCCACCTCTTGCGGTCCTCCTCCGTTCGCCAGGTCCCGTAGGGCAGGTGGAACGTGGTCTCGTCGTCGCTGTGCACGACCTGGATGTCGTCGAGATCCGCCTCGCGGAAGGCGCGGACGCGAAGCCGTTGGGTTTCGAGGACCGGGGGTTCGGGAAGTGGCATGGAAATGTGGGGGACCGCCGTGTGAATGCAGATCCTCTCCCAATGCAGCGCAACCCATGCACGTCTGCAATACCGCTCTGGCGATGGCGACGACGGAGGTGAGGACATCCGCAGAAGGCGCTGATGCCGTGGATGGGAACGAGGTCCTGCGGGAATGCGCCGGAGGAACCCGTGGCCGGGATGAAGGCCCAATCCGGATTCCATCCCTTCCGGAAGGGGGGCTTCGTCGACCGACACCCGCCTCTTGCCCGGAATGCCGCCGCCACGCACGGTAGCGTCCTGTGACGCTCGAAGACTCGATCGGTGACATCCTCCGCAAGGCCCGCAACTCGAACGGGGTGGCTCCCGAGGCCGCGGCCGCCGCAGCCGGCCTCTCCGTGGACGCCTATGCCGCCATGGAATCCAGCGGGAAGCCCGCTTCCGGGACGCGGTTCGGTCCGCTCGGCACGGCGCTCGGCCTCGATGGCTCCCGTCTGGAGCGCCTCGCCGCGGGCTGGATGCCGGCGCCTGTCGACCTGGGCATCTGGCGGGAACTGCGGGTGATCACCACCGCAGGACCCGACTTCACGGTCAACGCCTACTTGGTCTGGGACGAGGTCACCCGGGAGGCGGCGCTCTTCGACACCGGCTTCGACGCGGCCCCCATCCTCGCCTTGGTCGACGCCGAGAACCTCCAGCTGAAGCACATCTTCATCACCCATTCGCACCACGACCACGTCGAGGCGTTGCCCGCGCTGCGGCAGCGCTTCCCGAAGGCGCGCATCCACAGCGGCTCGAAGAACGCCCCGGTCGAGCACCGGATCCGCTCGAACGACTTCATCATGCTCGGCAGCCTGCGCATCACCAACCGCGAGACCCCGGGCCATGCGGAGGACGGCGTGACCTACGTCGTCGGCACCTGGCCGGAGGATGGTCCCCACGTCGCGGTGGTCGGGGACGCGCTCTTCGCCGGTTCCATGGGCGGCGCGGGCAACCAGCTCGAGCTGGCCCGGACCAAGGTCCGGGAACAGATCTTCTCCCTCCCGTCCGCCACCCTGATCTGTCCAGGCCACGGTCCCCTGACCACGGTGGAGCAGGAAAAGGCCAACAACCCCTGGTTCCCATGAACATTTCCGTCCGTCGCGCATCCCGCCTTCTCGTCGCCCTGCTGCTGGTCCAGGTCCCGCTGGCGGCCGAAGAGAAGCCGGCTTCGGAAACCGGATCCGCCTCGGTTGCAAAGCCCGCCGCGACGGAGCCGGCATCCGCCACCAACACCCCGGTGCGCCCGCTGTTGCTGGTACGTGCCTCGGAGACGCCGCTGGGGGAGAACTCGGTGATTGCGGTCTCGCCGTCCGAGGCCCGACGCGAGCTCGAGGGGCTGAGGCAGGGTTTGATCCAGGACCGCCTTCGCGATCCGTTGCCGAAGTCGGTCATGGAGGAAGGCGGACTGGCGAAGGCGGTGCTGAAGAATCCCAAGCCGCGCCGGATCCTGGGGCTGTTCAATCCCGTCGCGCCCGAGGATTCACAGTCGCATTTCCACCGGACGCACAAGGTGAACACCCTCCGCGGCACCGCTCCGCTGCCGCACAACCAGCAGGACCCGATCTGGATCGAGCCGGTCGGCATCGACTTCCTGAATTGGGGTTGGTGATCCCGGGATCCGTCCCCTCCGGCCGCCGCGCCGACATCCGCCAAGCACCCGTGTCCACCTCCACCCGCTTCGGCCCCGCGCTTCTCGCGGTGGCGCTCCTGGCCTTCGCGCCGAAGCTCCGGGCCCAGATCGATCCCGAGCCGCGTCGGCTGTTCCAGGGCGGTTACAACCAGCCGATCGAGGGGCGCGGACCCCTCGCGGCCTACGGCTACTACTACCACAACGAACCCGGGTTCTTCCGCACCAACCTCACGCTCCGGGCGGTGGTCGCGCCGACCTGGCTGGATTCCGAGCTGGGGTTACGGTCGCTCCTGGGACCGGACACGGACCTCGGGTTGGGCCTCGCCGGCGGCGGATTCGGCGACAGCTACTGGGAAGTCCGACGCGGACAGCTGATCCGTGAGGAATCCTACTACGGCCATGGCGCCGACGGCAGCGTCTCGATCTACCACCTCTTCAATCCCGTGGAGGGAGGCGGCACGCCCAAGACCCTCGCCGAGGCGCCGCTCCAGGGCATCCTGCGGAGCAGCACCCACTACACGCGTTTCGACGAGGAGACCCACACCTCGCCGCTCTTCGAGATCCCAGGTGAAAGGCTCGAGTACACCCTGCGCACCGGACTGCGCTGGGGCGGACGCGAGCCGATCATCACGCCGGCGGTGGCCTTCGAGCTGAGCGGCTGGTACGAGGGGCATTTCCGCACCGACTCGCAGGTCTACGGCTTCGGAGCGGACCGCGGGATCAACGCCCAGACCCACCTCTTCTGGGCCCGGGGCCTGATCGCGTACACCGTCCCGGAGAGCGGCCACCGGTTCGAGTTCAACCTGACGCTCGGCGGCAGCTGGAACGCCGACCGCTTCACCGCCTACCGACTCGGCGGGACGCTTCCGCTGTCGGCGGAGTTCCCCCTGATGCTGCCCGGCTACTACTTCCAGGAACTGAGCGCCCGACGCTTCGCCCTCGCCACCTTCCAGTACTCCGTACCGCTGAACCTCAACGGATCGTGGGAGGTGCTCGGTCTCGGCGCCACCGGGGCGGTCGACTACCTCCCGGGCCTCGGTCAGCCGGGCAACTGGCACTCCGGCCTCGGCGGCGGCGTGGCCCACCACAGCCCCAGCGGACGTTGGCACGCGCTGGCCATCTACGGTCATGGCTTCGATGCCATGCGCGGCGACACCCGGGGTGCGAACTCCGTCGCGATCCTCGTCCAGTACGACCTCGGGGAAGGCGTTCCCGGCATTCCCGGTGGCGACCGCTTCCGACGTTTCGTCTCCCGCATGAACCAGAACGCCTGGCGCGGCATGGAACGCCTGCTCGGCCGCTGACCACGCCCCATTCCGGGCCCTGTACCCTCTCCGGCGCGGGCTCGTGCATTGCGTTCCCCTCGCCGGTTCGCATCCTCGGCCCATGCTGCGTCTCCGAACCGCCCTCTCCGCGCTGCTGATGTCCATGACCCTCTCCGCCCAGGTCCCCGACAACCTCGTCGTCGAAGGCGTGCCCGCCCATCCCGCCGAACTGCTCCAGGATGTCGGCCGCTACCTCGAGTTCCGCACCGCGTCGTTCGCGTCGTGGCATCCGGTCCGCCGCGAGATGCTCGTCGGGACGCGCTTCGCCGACACCCTGCAGCTCCACGTGGTCGCACAACCCGGCGGCGCCCGGCGCCAGATGACCTTCTCCGCCGAACCCGTCGCGGGCGGTGTCTTCGAGCCGGTCCAGGGACGCTTCATCGTCTTCAGCCAGGACTCGGGCGGCGGCGAGTTCTACCAGCTCAAGCGCCTCGACCTCGCCGATGGCCGGATCACGTTGCTCACCGACGGACGTTCGCGGAACAGCAACCCGCACTTCTCGCGCGACGGTCGCTGGCTGTACTTCAATTCCACCCGCCGCAACGGCCGCGACACCGACCTCTGGCGCATGAACCCGCTCCGGGCGGACTCCGCCGAACTGCTGCTCGAGGTCACCGGCGGCGGATGGGGCGTGCTGGACGTCGACGCCGACGGCTCCCGTGTCCTGATGCAGAGCCGCCGCTCGATCAACGACAGCGACCTGCACGTGGTGGACACCATCACCGGCAAGATCCGCCAGGTCTCACCCGCCGGAGGCAACGGCGTCTCCCACGGGGCCGCGCGCTTCGCCCGCGACGGCGCCTCCGTCTTCTGCACCACTGACCGGGACTCCGAGTTCCAGCGCCTTGCCCGCATCGACCTCGCTTCCGGCGCCATCACCGTCCTCACCCCGGACCTCAAGTGGGACGTCGAGTCCTTCGAGCCGTCGCCCGACGGACGCCAACTGGCCTTCTCCACCAACGAGGACGGCATCAGCCGTCTGCACCTGCTCAACCTCAAGTCCCTCAAGCTGAAGCCCGTCGCCGGCCTGCCCGCCGGCGTCCTCGGCGGACTGGAATGGCACGAGAACGGACGCGACCTCGGCTTCAGCCTCGCCCACGCCCAGTCGCCCACCGACGCCTACTCCCTCGAGTTGAAGTCGGGGCGGATCACCCGCTGGACGGAGAGCGAGACGGGCGGACTCAACCCGTCGGACTTCCGGCCCCCGGAGCTGATCCGCACGAAGAGCTTCGACACCCTTTCGGTGAGCGCTTTCGTCCACCGGCCGGATCCGGCGAAGTTCCCCGGCCGCCGGCCGGTGCTGGTGCTGATCCACGGCGGCCCCGAGTCGCAGGCCCGTCCCGGTTTCCAGGCCCGCTACAACTACCTGCTCAACGAGCTGGGCATCGCGATGGTCATCCCGAACGTCCGCGGCTCCGCCGGCTACGGGAAGACCTTCCTCACCCTCGACGACGGCTTCAAACGCGAGGACTCGGTCAAGGACATCGGCGCCATCCTGGACTGGGTCGCCAAGGACGCCGGACTCGACGCCTCCCGCATCGCCGTCATGGGCGGCAGCTACGGCGGCTACATGACGCTCGCCTCGCTGGTGCACCACAGCGACCGCCTGAAGTGCGGCGTGGACGTCGTGGGCATCTCCAACTTCGTCACCTTCCTGACCAACACCCAGGACTACCGCCGCGACCTGCGTCGGGTGGAGTACGGCGACGAACGGGATCCGAAGATGCGCGAGCACCTGGAGCGGATCTCCCCGTTGAACAACGTGGCGCGGATGCGCGTGCCGCTGTTCGTGGTGCAGGGGAAGAACGATCCGCGCGTGCCGCTGACCGAGGCCGAGCAGATGGTGGCCGCGCTGCGGAAGCAGGGCGGGACCTGCTGGTACGTGATGGCCCGCGACGAAGGCCACGGCTTCGCCAAGAAGCGGAACGCCGACTTCCAGTTCGTGAGCACGATCCTCTTCCTCAAGGAGCACCTGCTCCGCTGAAGCCGGAACGGAACACCGTGGCCGGGGCTCAGCACCTTTGCCGCCCGCGATGCCCGCGGGCGGATCTTGGATGATGAAGCTGAGGCTCGACCTGGTGGCCCAACTAAGCGCCGAGGACGTGGCCCAGGAAGCCGAGGCGACGGTTCACCGCTTCATGCCCGAGCCCCGTTTCTCGAAGACTGGGACCGGCAGTCGGTCGCCCACGACGTCGCCGGCGTGCTCGACCGCGACGCCATGGTCTTGGCGATCGACACCCTCTGGAGTTCCGCGCAGTTCCGGGTCGGGGATCGCGTCCGCTCGTTCCGGGGTTCCCTGCGTGGGGTGATCGTCCGCGTGCTCGACGACGCCCAGTGGGTCGTCCGCTCCGACGCCTCGGGCGCGGAACGGAACCGCCTGCCCGAAGGGCTTCTGCCGAAGTCGGCCCCGGGCTCCGCGGAGGGGGAACCGCCGTCTTGCCCGCGCGCGGTTCGTGCGCTTCCTTTCCCGCGGTTCGGCCGGAACCGGCCCGGACCACGGAAACCACACACATGTCCGACCTCCTCTCCCAACTGAAGCAGCACAGCGTGGTCGTCGCCGACACCGGCGACTTCGCCGCCATGCGCAAGTACCAGCCCCGCGACGCCACCACGAACCCCAGCCTCCTGCTCAAGGCGGCGACCATGCCGGAGTATGCCGCCGTCGTGGATCGAGCCGTGAAGGACGCCAAGTCCGAGGCCCCGACCGCCGCCGCCGCGCTGGGCCTCACCATGGACAAGCTCGCGGTCGCCTTCGGCATCGAGATCCTCGGGATCGTGCCCAACCGCGTTTCCACCGAGGTGGACGCGCGGCTCTCCTTCGACACCGAGGCCAGCGTCGCCAAGGCCCGGCAGCTGATCTCCTTCTACGAGGCGGCCGGCATCCCGCGCGAACGCATCCTGATCAAGCTCGCCTCCACCTGGGAGGGCATCCAGGCCGCCGCCCGGCTCAAGCAGGACGGCATCCGCTGCAACCTGACCCTGCTCTTCTCCTTCGCCCAGGCGGTCGCCTGCGCCGAGGCCGGCGTGCAGCTCATCTCGCCCTTCGTCGGACGCATCCTCGACTGGCACAAGAAGGCCACCGGCGTGGCCGGCTACGCCCCGGCCGAGGATCCCGGCGTGCTGTCGGTCACCCGGATCTACAACTACTACAAGAAATTCGGCTACACGACCGAGGTCATGGGCGCCTCGTTCCGCAACAAGGAGGAAATCCTCGAGCTGGCGGGTTCCGACCTGCTCACCATCGCGCCGTCGTTGCTGGAGGAGCTGCAGTCGAACACCGGCACCGTGGTCCCGAAGCTCACCCCCGAACACGCCGCGGCGTCCCCGCTGGAGAAGATCCACCTCGACGAGGCCGCGTTCCGCTGGATGCACAACGAGGACCAGATGGCGACGGAGAAGCTGAGCGAAGGCATCCGCCTGTTCGCGGCGGACTCCCTGAAGCTGGAGAAGTTCCTCCTGCCGAAGCTCGCCGCCTGAGGCGGAGCGAAGACAGGTCTCACGCGAACACGCCAAGGCGCCGGGAGATTCGCCATCCCGGGTTCAGGATCCCCGATTTCCGGGAGGTGACCGCGGCTGCCAGGCCTCGGTGGGCGAAGGGATCCGGTCCGTGGGGGCCGGATCCCAGAAAGAAGAAAGCCCCGGCGTGAGGCCGGGGCTTTGTTGCAGTACCCAATGAACTCTGAACTGTCTGTCGGACTGACGAACACCGATCGAACCAACCGAAACCCTGGCCGGTGTCCCGGCCGGAAATCTTAAAGGGAGACCTCAGCACCCCTCACGCCCGCAGCTGTTCAGGCGGAGTGGGCAGTACGCGGGACAGAACCCGAGGGCACCGGTCAGGAGCGGCACCAAGCCGATCAGGCCGAGCCAGGTTCCGTTGGCGGCACCGAGGGCCAGGATGGCCAGTCCGACAATCACGCGGATCGTGCGGTCGATTTTTCCCAGGTTCTTTTTCATTCGGTTTCCTTTGCTGGGATCACCCTGCGCCGGAACCCCGGGATCCGGCCAACCGCGGATTGGCGGCGACCACGCGCGGATTGCGGTCCGGAAAGGAGCGGCGTCGAAACGATTCCGACGGGGCGAAGATCGACCTCCCACAGGGACCCCGAGACGTCAGCAGGGCGTCGGTTCCCGGTTCGCTACGGCAATCACCACCCGGGGTAAGACTCCTCGACGGGAATCCAACGGCTTCCTCCCGTCCCCGGCGGCTTTGCGGTTTCGCGTGCCAAACCCTTCTGCACCGACGGCTCAGAAGGCCGGGAAACCGTCCGCCCAACGCACGCGGAACCACGGGAAGACGACCTCCACCGCGACCACGCCGAGGAACAGCGTGCTGATCACGCCGTTGAGCTTGAAGAACGCGACGTTGATCGATTGCGGGTCCCGTTTGCGTGCGAAGAGATGTTCCAGCAGCAGGAGGATCCCGATCAGCACGAGGCCGAGCCAATAGACGAGCCGGAACGCGGCCACGACGCCGAACAGGGCCAGCACGCCCCACAGCAGCAGATGCGCGATGAAGGCGACCGCGAGGGCGTTCTTCGGACCCCAGCGCACCACCAGCGAATGCAGCCGGTTGCGCCGGTCGAACTCGTAGTCCTGCGTGGCGTAGATGATGTCGAAGCCGAAGAGCCACAGCAGCACCGCCACCGCCATGATCAGCGGGACCACGGCGCTTCGGGAGAGCTGAATCACACCCTGGGAATCCCTCGGGACGAACTCGAATCCGCCCTTCACCGCCAACCAGGCGCCGACCGGCGCGACGGCGAGCGCGATGCCCAGCCACACGTGGGTGAAGTCGGTGAAGCGCTTGGTGAGCGAGTAGAAGCAGACAAGGAACAACGCCACCGGCGACAGGGCGAAGCAGACCGGGTTGAGCGCCCAACTGGCTCCGACCAGCGCGGCGCCGCTGAGCACGCACAGGAGGACCGCGCTGCCCAGCGAGATGGCGCCTGCCGGGAGATGCCGTCCGGCGGTGCGCGGATTCAGGGCGTCGAAGCGGCGGTCCACGATCCGGTTGAACGCCATCGCGCAGGTCCGACCGCCGACCATGGCCACGAGGATCAGCAGGAACGTCCGCCAGCCCGGCCAGCCATGGGTTTCACGGGCCGCGAGCAGCATCGCCGCCAGCGCGAAGGGCAACGCGAAGACCGTGTGGCTGAACTTCACGAAGGAAGCCCACTTGGATAGGAGGGAAAACATCGACGACGGCGCGGACCTTCCACCCGGATTCCCCGAGTCTCAATGGCTTTGAATGATCGAAGGTCGTCGTTGGTGGTTCGTCGCCCGCTGTCGGTCGCGGTTTGCCTTCCACCTTTCAGCCCTTCAACGCTTCAACCCAATTAAACCTTTCGCCCCACCCAACCTACTCCGGCTCCTCCCGCCAACGCCGACCGAGCGTGTGCTCCACGCCCATGTGGTCGAGCACCCGCGAGACCACGGTGTCGGCGACCTCCTCGACCGTGGTCGGACGGTGGTAGTAGTGCGGGTTCGCCGGGAGGACGGTCGCCCCGGCCTGCAGCAGCAGCTCGAAATTCTTCACGTGGATCAGCGAGAGCGGCGTCTCCCGAGGCACCAGGATCAGCTTGCGTCGCTCCTTCAAGACCACGTCCGCACACCGCAACAGGCTGTCCGCGCTCAGCCCATGCGCGATCCGCCCCAAGGTCCCCAGGCTGCAGGGGATCACCACCATCACGTCCGGCGGATTCGATCCGCTCGCGAATGGCAGGTTCATCGAGCGATGCCCATGCTGCTGGAATCCCTCCTTCAGCTTCAGCCCTTCCGGAAGCTCCTCCGCCAGGACCTGCTGCGCATATTGGCTGAACATCACGTGGACCTCGTGCAGGGCGGGATCCAGCTGGTCGAGCAGCCGTTGGGCGTAGATCGATCCGCTGGCCCCAGTGATGGCGATGAGAATCCGCATGGTCTCCACACCTTGCCGCGGAATCCCGGGGCGGCCAAATGCCATCGAGACCGCCGCCGCTGCGCCCGAACCAGTTCGATCCCCGCGCGAACCGGATCCTCCTCCGACGAAATCTCGTGGAACCACCGGAGTTCGTGGAGGCGACGTCCTGTGGCACCTGAGTGAGCAGCGCCATGGAGAAGCCTGTCCGAGAGCATGTTGGAACTTTTCGACGCGGCTTCGACTTCGGGTGGCACGGCTCTCGCAGATCGGATCCCGTCGGTGCGGTTCGCCACGAACTCCCGTCCGGACATCGCCAAACGTCGCCCATCATGAACACTCGGAACGGCCCTGAAACGCATTCCCAACGTCCCATTGCAGTGAATGCGACCAACGGCTTCGGTCGCCGCGGCGGTCTGAGTTTCCCCGGCCTCCCAGAAATCGCCCCTTCCATGAAAACCCTGCTTCGCCGTCTCTCCGTGATCCTCGTCCTCGCCGCCTCGGTGACGTGGCTGGCCTTGGGACGCAACACCGGCTGGACCAAGACCAGCGTCACGACGATGAAGACCGATCCGGTGACCACGCTGGAGTATCCGGTCACGGAGAAGCGTTTCGTCCCGGGCGTCGATCTTCTCGGCCTCTGCCTCGCCGGCGCCGGCGTGTTGGCCGGGCTTTCGCTGCTGCGCCCCAGGACCCCTGCGGCCCGCCCCTGATTTCGAACGGAAACCCGTCCCCCTGCCTCCACACGTCGTCGATTTCCAACCGCGGAAGAAACACCACAAACCCATGAGACTGCACTCCCAGATCCTGTTCGCCCTCGCCACCGCCACCGCCCTTTCGGCCGCTCCCTTGAGCTTCGACTTCAAGGATCCCAAGGGCGTCAACAACGCCGTGTTCAAGCTCGACGCGCCGTTGGAGGCGATCAACGGCACCGCGAGCGGCGTCTCCGGCACCCTGTCCTTCGACCCGGAGAACCCGTCCAAGACGACTGGCTCGATCGTCGTCGGCACCGGTTCGCTGCACGTGGCGAATCCGATGATGAAGGACCACATGCTCGGAGCGCAGTGGCTCGACGCCGCGGCCCATCCGGAGATCCGCTTCGAGATCGCCCGCATCGGTGCCGTGAAGGCCGACGGCGGCAACTTCAGCGGCGAGGTCACCGGCAAGTTCACGCTGCATGGCGTGACCAAGGAAATCACCGTGCCGGTGAAGGCCAGCTACCTGAAGGACAAGCTCGGCATGCGCGTGCCGAACCAGAAGGGCGACCTGCTGGTGTTGCGCAGCACCTTCACCGTGAAGCGCAGCGACTACGGCATCAACCCGGGTGCGCCGAAGGACAAGGTCTCCGACGAGATCGAGATCACCCTGAGCCTCGCCGGTGCCTCTCCGCGCTGAAGAGATCGGCACCGCGGTTCCGGATTTTGGGACCGGTTCCCGTTGGCGCCTTGGCGTTCTTGCGTGAGGCACCCTTCGAATCGTCGGCTCAGAACGGCATGCGGTCGAACCCGCCTGCCCGGTCCACCAGCCACGCAAAGGCCAACGATCCCACGGCGACCGAAAGCCCCGGCATCAGACCGCGACGGTAGAGGGTCGAGCCGCGCAGGAGGAACGCGACCGGGAAAAACACCAGGACGCAGACCATCTGCCCGAGCTCGACGCCGGCGTTGAACCCCAGCAGCGGAAGGAGCACTCCGCCCGCTCCAAGCCCCATTTCGGCAAGGACGCCGGCGAAGCCGAACCCATGGATCAACCCGAACAGGAAGGCCACGGCCACCGGTCGGCTTGAGAGCCACCGAAAACCCCGGGACCAACCCGCCAGGTTCCCGGGGGCGTGCGCACCTTCGGCTCGGGTCCTTCCGCGGATGTTCCCGGCGGCAGCGAACAGGATGCTGGCCGCGATCGCCGATTCCACCCAACGCGACTGCGGTCGGACGACGTCGAAGACCGCGAGCGCCAAGGTGAGGGAGTGCGCCGCGGTGAACGCCGTGACAATGCCGAGGATCCGCACCAGGGCTGTGCGGAATCCTTCCACCGCTTCCCAACCGGTGTCGCCCCGGCGCAGCACCGCCGGCAGGAGCAGCGCCAGAAGGAACGCGAGGTGGTCGTAGCCGGTCCAGATGTGGTGCAGGCCTTCCTTCAGGAAGCCGACGAACGTCGAGCCACGGTCCCGGGTTCCGACCTCGAACTCCACCGCGGGAACCACCCCCAAGACCGCGGTGCGAACCCCGTTGGGCTCGGTGAACCGGACCAACGTCCGATGCAGGGGATCGCGTTCGCGGAAGACGGAGTACTCGATGCCGATCCGTTGGGACCGGATGCCGGGGATCGCCTGCCGGAAGACTGCGAAGCAGCCCTCGGTCCGCCGGTCCACGAGCAACGAGGTCGCGGTCGCGCGGACCGGTTGTCCATCCGCCGTGAACCGAACCCGCTCGGCGACATATCGCGTCAACTCCGCCTCCCGACCCTTCAGCTCACCCCACACGATCTCGCCGTCACCGTCGCCATCGAGACCCGCCAGGTCGTCGAGGTCACGGATCGCGAGCAGGATGTCCACGGTCAACCCGTCCTCCGCCCACCGGACTTCGAGATGGCCCGTGCTGGCCGTGTGGGCCGTTGCCGAGACGACGAGCCATCGACAAAGACAGGCCATCATCAGCGCCACGACGCGGGCAGGCCATATGCGGGTCCTTTTCATCGGGAACGTGGTGTCAAACCGAGCGCGACGTCCTCCAAGCCCTGGGCCCGAAGAGTGTCCAGGATCCGGCGGGCGGCCTCGGCGTCGCCGACGGCCTTGGCGGATTCGAGCAGCATCCGCGCGTCGGCCGGTTCGCGCTGCACCTTCCAGTTCTCCTGCGCCAAGGCCAACGCACCGGAGGCATCGCCAAGGAGCCGCAGATGGAATCGCGCTTCCTCCCGGAGATGCACCCGGTCACCCCGGGCACGGTTCAATTCGATTCCCGATCGGAGGCGCTCCACGGTCCGGGCCCGGACCGTCGGGTCGGTCTCCGCCTCGGCGACGCGGAGTTGCAGCGCATCCACCTGAGAGAACCCCTCCAACAACGGACCGACCTCCGCGCCGCGACCGTGGTCGAGCAGGAAGTCCGCGTAGGCCCCGAGCAGCTGCGGATCCCGAGGCGTCAGGACCAACGCGTCTCGGAAGGCCGACTCGGCCGGAACCGGCTCGCCGCGGCGCGTGCGGATGTCCGCCAGCAACGCGAGGCACCAGGAGCGCATGCCCGGAGTCGCCGACGGGTTGCGGCCCACGGCGGTCTCCAGCATCCGCGCCGCGCCGGCCGAGCTGCCGGTGAGGGATGCCACCTGCGCCGCCGCGGCGGTCGCGACCAGTTCATCGCCGGACCGCAGCAGCCGCGCGGCGGACCGTCGGGCCCCATCGAAATCGGACCGGACACATTGGATCGTCAATCGGGCCAGCCAGGCGCCGACATCGGTCGGCTCCGCGGCCAGAGCCGCGTCAAGGTCGGCCATCGCGCCGTCGAAGTCGTGCGATCCCTGCCGGACCGCGGAGCGCAGAACCCAAGCTTCCGTGGGCGGATTCGTCGCCGCCAGCCATGGCGCCAACACGGCTTCGGCCCTTCCGAAGTGCCGCGGATCCGCCTCCTCCCGGGCCAGCCCGATACGCACCTCGGCCAGACGGAGCGCCGCCGCCACATTCCGGGGCTCCGCGGCGACGAGCCGTTCGAGGCTCCTCAGTTCCTTGCTTATGGCGGCCGTGCCCGACGCCTTCACCGCCTCCAAAACGTAGCCATCGCCCTGAGGCACGAACGGCTGTGCCGCGAGGGACATCACGAGCGACGCCAACAGCATGAGGCGGCACCCGAAGGACATCACCCCCCGGGCCGGGAATGGACCGCTTCCGGCACGACGCCGTGCCGCAGTCCATGGAGAGGCTTGAGTCATGGTCGAAACCGGTGGGGAGAGGAGAGGTGGGCGGGGTCCGCTTCCGGGCATGCCATCGCAAACCCCGCCCACGTTGCGTTCTTCGGATTCCACCGACCGGGACGCCTATTCGACCCGGGC